>PNOF01000003.1 GCA_013824645.1 Syntrophus sp. (in: bacteria)
ACTTCGATTATGTTTTCATTCATTCTTTCAGGTCTCTCACAAGCTCTTCTACGTCCGTATACTCTTTGTAATTGCCCTTTTCGTAATCTTCTTCGCTTGCCCTTACCTTGGCTTGAATTTCATCCGTCCAAAACCAGGCCTGATCTTTTGGCACGGTGACAACTGGTGTCAGTACTATCTTTGTCCCCGATATCTCTACCTGAAACTGATCGCCGGTTGTGATGCGCAATTTATTTCTTACCTTTTTGGGCAACGCCACTTGACCCTTTGCAGATATAGTTACTGTCATTGTGAGTACCTCCTGGTCAAAGCTTGCTAATATTAGCTACTTGTAAGAAAGTAAACCTTTTTTGTTTTATTGTCAAACAGTCTTTTTCGGAGAGGAGTGGGCGAAAGATTACACCAAACATTTGCTTTACAAAATCTCCCCCTATTTTTAGCGGATAAACCTCTCTCCGTTCGGGAATAGGGTCATTTTTCTGCTTTGTCTAAATCCTCGCCGATGTCCCGTGTCAGATCAGCAGTGAGATAGTCCAGCGTGACGGGCAAGCCTACATCGAGTTTTGGTACATGCTGAATGCCTATGCGTGCCTTTTTCAATGAACATTCAATTAAATGGCCGCCATGCCGGCGGTCTTCTGTGAGAAAGTGCAGGTGATAACCCGGTGCGTTGAGTGATTCCATAAAGCGGGGGGTGTAGAATCCGGCAAGGCAGCCCTGAACATCGTAGAAATCAAAAACAGGCTGATTCTTTGTGGCTTCAACAAGCGGCTTATAATTTTCCGACCGTGGGACCGCCCTTGTTCTGATATGGTTGAATGTACCATCAATCCGAATTGCATAAAGCATATTTTCTGAAGGAATGAGTGTGTTAAGAAGGTCGTAAAATCCCCTGGAACTGTGGTTTTCTTCAATATCATCAAGGGTGTCGGGTTTAAAGAAGGTAACACAGGCAAAAGGTGACCGCTCATCGTCTTTTACATCGTAAACATTACCATCAGATCTTATCTGGTACACAACTCCATCAAGGATGACCAGCTCTCCGTCAAGGTAATTGAACGTCCCCAGGCCAAAGTCACCATGTTCCTTTATAAGGGCTATAGTGGTATTTTCTACATAAAAACCTTCAACGAGCGCATTGATAGGCGCGGAGAGATACACGGCATTAACCCTCTGTTCATCGGAAAGGAACCTTCTGAGTGCCTGTTCGGCCAGGTCGGCTACTGAAAACCCCGCACGCTCCGCTGAAATTGTAAGTTGCTTTAACAGATCCTGCGGTAAAAAAAGCTCAAGTTTTGAAAGCGCGGGGTCGTCAATCATAATTTTCCTGGAGTTTTCTCAATTTTTCCGTCCCAAAAGGGTATCGTATAACGCTATCGACTGATGGGAATTTGCTTTTCAATGCAATAAGACTAACAGAAGCAAAACATATTATCAATACGGAGGAGGTTACCGCAGATCATAATTAAAGCAATCAGTACTCATCAAGATGGTACCACTCCGCGTTTTCCAGCCATTGCGAGGGCCTGTCGACAAACTCAATCATGCTCTCCATAAGCCGTGCATGAGAGTGTTCCTGTTCAATAATCATATCTATTGTTTTCTTCTGCGCCTCATCCGGGGCAGTTTCGCGGGCCTTGCGGTAGTATGTTATGCTCTCATTTTCCAGCTCAAGCCCTTGCTTATAGGCTGCTGCGCTGTCCTTGAGGGCTGCCGGTATTTGAACGCCACGTGCCAGTGCTGCAAAAACGTTTTTAGCTTTCTCTATAACAGAGCTCGTCGTACCTGCAATGCCGGTGGCGACACCACGCTCCATGGCCTCGAACATTTTATAATGGTTATCCTCCTCGACTGCCAGATGCTCAAATACTCCTTTTATTTCTTTAAGGTCCGTCTCGTCAGCCATCTTGCGGTAGTATTCTGCACCTTTCTTCTCTATTGCTTTGGCAAAAGAATAGATCTCCATGAAAATCTCCTTATAATGAGGAAATTACGAATAGAATATTTTCCTGACAGGAATTTACTTTTCAGCATGCGATAAGAATAATACAAAAAAGCAAATTGTCAATACGAAGGGGCCGATTAAAAAAAACCGCTTAGTAACATGGCCCCGCTCTATAAGATTTCCCTGGATACTCTGCCCTGTTTTGGTTAAAATGATACCAATCATCATGTTTACAATAAAACCGTCATTGAACATCCTTCTGTTTCCAGCCGCCGTATCGGCTGTTGCCATCATTGTCATGTTTGTGCTCAGAGGCGTTGTGTTTACTTTTCTCCATAGATGGGGGCAAAAGTGGGAAATAAAGATGGATGGCCTCATTGTAAGTTTGCTGAGAGCGCCGTCGATCTATTGGTGCCTTGCCATCGGCCTCTACATCGGCATAGAGCTCTCTGATCTTCCCAGAAAATACATGTTCTATGTTGATCGGGCAATCTATATCATTCTTATTTTTTCAATAACTCTGGTGCTGGCCAACCTTTCCGTAAAGGTCTTTGAAAGTTATGTCCAGAAATCGAACATTACCATACCGGCAACAGGGATAGTTTTCGGTGTTTTCAAGGGCATCATCATCATTGCCGGGATGCTCGTTATTTTTAATGTCCTCGGTATTTCCATAACGCCCCTTATCACAGCCCTTGGTGTCGGAGGTCTTGCTGTTGCCCTTGCGCTGAAGGATACCCTCTCGAACCTCTTTGCAGGACTCCACATAGTTGCGTCAAAGGAAGTGCGGCCCGGGGATTATATAAAATTTGATTCCGGAGAAGAGGGCACCATAAAGGATATAACCTGGCGTTCTACAACGGTGATGTCTTCTACGAATAATGCCATCATTATTCCCAACGCAAAGGTTGTGGCTGCCACGATTACAAATTATGACCTCCCTGACCGGGAGGTGTTTGTTGCTGTGCAGATCAGTGCGGCATACGAGGGCGACCTCGAAAAGATTGAAAAGGTAACGCTTGAGGTTGCGAAAAAAATTATGCATGAAATACCTGGCGGTGTACCCGGATATGAACCCTCCGTTCGTTTCCATACCTTCGGCGATTTCAGCATACTCTTTTCCGTGGCGCTGAAGGTGAAAGAGTTTGGCGCGCAGTATCTTGTAAGGCATGAATTTATAAAGGCGCTCCACAGACGATACACGGAAGAGGGGATCACAATCCCTGTTAAAACTGTTGGATAACACCGAAATTCTCCTTGTCCATTTAGGCGGCCTCGGCGATGTCTGCTTGTCGGAGTCGATTTTTCTCTCTCTTCAAAAACAACTCGGTAATCACGTTGTTGGTCTTGGCAACAGGAGGTTTCTTAATCTTTTCAGCGAGTATTTTCTGAGAGTAGAGGGTGTTGAGTCCCGCAAATGGCTCCATCTCTTTTCGGAAAGACTTACCGGGCCACAATGGAGGCAGATCGTTTTTATCGGAAAGGACCGGGAAGGGAGGCTTCGCAACCGATGGGAGAAACTCTCTGAAGAAAAGATGGTCTTCATCGATATGTATCCGGAAGGTGCTTTTGATGTGACGATCCAGCCTGGGGCTGGACAGGAGGGGGCGACCCACCCTTTGGGAGGACAGACGCGAGCCCCTGAACCGGGAGCAGTCCGTAGCTCACAAAGTGAGCGAGAGAGGGAGGCTCCGATGGCTTTGCCATTGGAGGGGGCGACGCGAGCCCCTTCGATAGAAGACTACCAGTTAGTCCAACTGGCTCAATACAGCATTAAACCTGTCAAAAAAGCAATTTCCCTAAAGAAATCGCAGAGGGTTATTCTTTATCCTGAAAAAGGTTTTGAAAAAGAAAAGTGGAACTATGAGAATTTTATTGCCCTCTCCCTCTCATTAAAGAAAAAAGGTGTCGATGTAATCTTTCTTGAATCTCTCGGTTTGCCTCTCGATGTAGAAAATAAAGTCTTTTTTGAAGACCTTGGAGAGGTAAGGGCATTTTTCGATGACGGGGGCATTTTCGTGTCCAACGATTCCGGTATGGCGCACCTCGCCGGGGCATCGGGCCTTTTTACCATTACCATATTCACCGGTTTTGAGCCCGCGATCTGGCACCCGAGAGGACAGTGTGTGACGCTAAAGCAAGGCGAAGACGTGATCGAGGTTAATGCCATTAAAAGGAAAATCGTGGAGATTCTTAAAAGCTTATAAACCCCGGAGAAAAGATAGGAGATAAAGGCGAGCGCGGCAAGCCCCAATGTCAGTATCGAGGAAGAAAAAGTTTATCCATCGATTCCATCTGTGAAAAATATTCCCGGCAAGAAAGGATTGTCATCAAGCACCCATAGTGTTAGAATTATTCCATGGCTTATGTCGCAGATGTATATTTCAGCGAAGTACTCCGGAAGGACGTTATCGATCAGTACGGGAAAAAGATCGGTGTCCTCTGGGATATGGCCATTGTCCCCGGCGCAAAATCCCCAAAGGTTGTGAGACTTATCATCAGGAACAGGAAGCGTTTTTACGAGGTTCCCGTGGAAAACCTCAACCTTTTTAACCGTTATGTCATCACCGTAAACGCAGGCGAGAGTGTTCCCAAACCATATGAACTGAAAGAAGAGGACATCCTTATCAAAAGGCACATCCTCGATAAACAGATACTTGATGTAAACGGGGCAAAGATAGTACGGGTCAACGATCTGAAGCTTGGCGAAGGTGATGGCGCTATTTGTATTATGGGTATTGATGTGGGGCTCAACGGGATTCTCCGGAGGGTTGACGGTGGGAAAGCCATCCAGAATGTCTTCGCATTATTGAACAGGCCTATCACGGAGCATATCATCGGTTGGGATTATCTCCAGACCATCGATCCCGACTTGAGGAACCTCACGCTGAATGTTGCGAGAAAACAGCTTGGTGAACTCCACCCCGCTGACCTTGCCGATATTCTGGCGGAAATACCCTTGGAACAGGGCACGGAAATCCTCTCATCTTTGGATGAGGAGCTTGCCGGTGAAGCCCTTCATGAAGTCTCTACGGAGTTACGAGAAAAACTATTGAAAGAAATGGACAAGGAGACTATCTCGGATATCCTTGAAGAGATGCCACCCGATGAGGCAGCCGACATTCTCGGTGATATGTCGGAAGAAACCTCCAATGAACTTTTATCCCTCATGGAAACAGAAGAGGCCGAAGAAGTAAAAGACCTCTTAAGCTATGAAGATGACACAGCCGGCGGTCTCATGACAACGGAATTGCTCGATTTCCCCCCCGATACGACTGTTGATGAGGCTTTTGCGAATATGAGACTTCTTTCACCTGATGTTGAATTCATCTATTATGTGTATGTCGTTGACGAAGAAGACCATCTGCTGGGCGTTGTATCACTCAGGCAGATTTTAACAAGCCCCATCGATGCAAAACTGGCCGATCTCATGACGCAGAACGTGAAATCCGTCCAGCTTGACGCAGACAAAAAAGAGATATCAAGGCTTCTCTCCAAATACGATTTAATTGCAGTGCCGGTCCTCGATGAAGAAAAGAGAATACGTGGTGTCGTAACTATTGATGACATCATAGACCTCTTTGTCCCCAACCCCACGCGTCGCAGGAAAAGGAAGGCATTTCAATAATCGTAATAGCCCCTATCGTTTTCCGTATCTTGAGGGCTGTGCGCTTCTGTGCGCCTGCCGACCTGTAGTTTTGACGGTTTTCTCCTCGAAGGTCTCTTTCACGTTTTCGGCTTCCAGGAATCTACAGAGTTTGCTTGTCAACCGCTCATTGGCGGTGTTTTTATTATAGAAACTGAGGATAAGCTCCTCCTTTGCCCTTGTGACAGCCACATAGAAGAGTCTTTTTTCTTCTTCAATATCGCCGCCATCGGCATCGGCAAAAGACCGTCCTGAAGGAAAGACGCCGTCTACGAGGCCGATGAGAAAAACCCTTCCCCACTCGAGCCCCTTTGATGAATGTACGGTGGAAAGGGTAAGATATTCGAGATCACCATCCTTGCCGTCTTTATCGGGATCGACAGCTACGTCTGCAAGGAAGTCCTTCAAAGTATCATACCTGCGGGCCATGTGCTCAAGCATGATCAGCTCCTTTGCCCTGGAGGAGTCCTTCTTGTACTTGACCTTCATAATGGGGCCGTAATGGGCCAAAACAAGCTCCAATTGACCCGCCGGCGCCATGGAGGTGTTGGCTATCGATTGCAGAAGAGTCTTGAGAGACGTGAAGACAGAGGAGAGTTTCTGACCTGTACAATAGGGTGTAAAAACCTTATTGATAATGTCGCTCAGATTGTCGTAAGCGACGATAAGATCGAGCAATCTTTCAACAGTTCTGACACCGATGCCGGGAAGCAATAACAAGACCCGGTGCCATGCCAGCTCATCCGCTGGATTGGCGACAAGCCTCAGATAGGAGACAACGTCACGGACGTGGGCCGTTTCGTAGAATTTTCGCCCTCCGAAGAGTTTATACCGTATGCCCCGTTTTACCAGCTCCGCCTGGAGAGGCATGGAGGCAAAGGCAGTCCTGAAGAGAACCGCTATCTCTCTTAAGGTACTGCCTGTAGCACACAAACTCTGGACCTTTTGGGCCACCCACCCGGCTTCCTCATAAACGTCCTCAAAACGGCGCAGTGTCGGTTTCTCGCCTCTATTGCCCGTTGCTGACACAAGCCGTTTTTCGAACTTCTGTGTCATATTATTGAGAACGGCATTGCCCACATCGAGGATGGACTGGGTGCTCCGATAATTCTCCTGGAGCTTGATGACCTTGCAGCCGTCGAATGTGCCGGGGAATTTGAGGATATTGAGGTGGTTAGCGCCCCTGAAACCATAGATGCTCTGGGCATCGTCACCGACAACCATGATGTTGCCGTTTTTCTTTGCCAGTAGACGGACGATATCTGCCTGGACGCCGTTTGTGTCCTGGAATTCGTCAACCATGATATATCTGTATTGTGAAGAGAGCTTCTCCCGTATTTCATTATTCTCAAGAATAATCCTGAGATAGACGAGAAGATCATCGTAGTCAACACAGTTGTTCTTGAGTTTGTATTTGCCATATTCCTTCTGTACGGTCTTGATCTCGCCAAGCCGGTCTTGGTAGTCTTCATATGTCTTCAGAACCGCATCATCAACATCGAGGCCCTTGTTGATACAGAGACTGAAAACGTTCTTCAGTTCGTTCTTCTTGGGAAACTCCTTATCCTGGTCGTAGCCCATTTTATTGCAGCAACGCCGAATAGCCTCCTCGGCGTCGCCTTCGTCGTAAATGGTAAAAGAGCTCGACAGACCTATACCCTTGCAGTAGCGCCTGAGAATTTTACTTGCAAAGGAGTGAAAAGTACCGCCGTCTATTTTGGAACATCTCGTATCGTTGCGCGAAGCCCGTTCAATCATCTCATGAGCACTTCGACGGGTAAAGGTAAGGAGCAGGACTGATTCGGGACTGACCTCGTTCTGGACAAGATGGAGAGACCGGTATTCGATGACCCTGGTCTTGCCGCTTCCTGCACCGGCAATAACGAGGACAGGGCCTTCCGTGCTTGTAACAGCCTCGTATTGGGAGGCATTAAGCTGTGTCTTGAGGTCCTCGATGATATAATTTCTGCCTTTTGCCAAAAATTCCTCCTATTGCCGGGGCTCACGTCGCCCCCTCCAATGGCAAAAGCCATCGGAGCCACCCCCCTCTCGCTCAAGAATGAGCTAAAGGGTTTCGTCTCAATTGCCGGGGCTTGCGTCGCCCCCTCCACCGGCAAAGCCGGCGGAGCCACCCTCTCTGCTCGCAGAAGCTCGCTATACTCTCCCGTGAGCTGCTTCTATGCTGCCTTCTTTCCGGGCTCACGCCAGCCCTCCCTTGTTCGTGAACTCGTTAAGGGTTTTGCCCTTCGCAGAGGCTTTGTTTTTTCGTCCCTCGTCCCTCGGTTTTTAGCGAAAGCAAGCGCGTCCTTGAAGGACCGGTTATCTGGCCGCAAGAAGCAGCGTACGGAGTATGGTGGAAACAGTTTCCTTGTGGTCCGCCATAATAGCTTTTATTTGTTTCTCCTTATCGGTGATAATACTGCCCATTGTGCTGCCGTTCGTATCAAGCATACAACAGAGAAGTCTGGGGGTATGGAGCCGTAGGAGACCTTCGATGTGACGGTAGAAACGTTGGGCACCATCATTGGAAACCAGAAGCAACCGCGAAACCCGGTCGCCACCCGGAAGACCCTTACCTTTTCGAAGGTGGTCAATCCCCTTTTTATCACTTTCCAGCTTATCCGAGATTGCCTCTAATCCACACCGGATGCTGCCATTCAGGTTGGCTTTCTGGAGCGCCTTTTTCAGGGGATCACTCATGGTGATCATTGGTATGGAAAGATCGCTGCCGGGCCAGAGTTGGACGGAACGGGCAGCCAGGACCAGACGAATAGCACCGCCTTCGCCGTCAGCCTCTAACGCTCTGGGCAGTTTTATACCTGAAATATCCATCTTATATCACTTCTCCGTCATACATCAAATTAGGACGAAACCTTATCTCTGCAACGCAAAACGGCCATTCCCTTCCAGCTTGTCACTACCTCGCGCCCCTGATTCAGGACCTCTACAAAAGACCGTATGATCCCCCGGTCAGGTTTTGACTCGGAATGCCTTGTTCCCGCAATGGTGACGCGCACAGACAGGACATCGCCCGGGCGCACCGGTTTATGCCAGCGCAGCTCATCTACACCGGGGGAGCCAAAACTTGCGCCGCGGGGGAGGTAGTTGTCAACTAAAAGCCGCATGGCCATTGCAGCCGTGTGCCAGCCGCTGGCAACAATGCCGCCGAATTGAGTCGCCCGTGCAGCCTCCGGGTCAGTATGGAAGATCTGGGGATCATAGCGTGTTGCGAATTCAAAAATCTCCTTTTCTTCTACCGTAACAGCGCCGAATTCGTATATTAAGCCAGGGACATAATCCTCGAAATATCGTTTCTCTGCCGGTATCGTTAGTAAAGAATCATTCATAATCGGTCTCCTTCTTATCGGTGCAGGGTTCAGGCAAAACCCCTGTACAGAACCTCTCCGACCACAGAGAGATATAAGTAATACACCATCTGCATCGTGATAACAAGGCTTCTGGCTGTTGGATTTTATGGGGATGTACCAATAGCTTCGCTGTTATTCGTTATCAACACGAAACAAAACGGGAGAATCCTGTTGCTTTTCGAGTGATTGAGCAACAAAAAAAGAAATATTTGTAAGGCTGCAAGGGTTGTTATTCCATTTCAGGGGAAAGATGATATTGAGGCGGCAAGGAGGAGGAAACCGGAGCGTACACCAGTACGTGAGGATTTACGACGACGCTGCCAACAAAAATAGCGTCTTGATTGAGAAATGGAATTACTTATAAATCCCGCACCCCAGGACCACATCATCTGCAAGCATGCAGTAGGTAGACTTGGCGAGGACCTTTCCGTTGGCCTGGTTTATCCATTTATAGTCAACCCAGCCGCTCTTTTTGTTTATTGCGGTCTCTGTAATTTCCTGTATAAATAGCTTTCCGTTGGCATCTTTCAGATGGGTCATGTTTGCGCCTATAAGCTTTGCGTTCTGTCCATGGGCCAACGTTAAGCCATGTAAGTCATTGGCAAAGATATAGAGATCTCCTTTTGCAAAGAGCCCCTTGGGATTATTGAACTCCTTAAAGGCTTTCTCTTTCCCCTGTGCCTTAAGATACTGGGCTGCCTTTTTCACGAGGTCCATTGCTTCGTCCGGATTCCCTGCAGCAGCGTCATTCCGGAGCGTGAACATATCCATCAGCTTATTCATATCTACCGAAAGTTGTGCCACCTGGGATGATGCCCTGGCATTTTCCTGGATGTTTGAAGACGCATCGCCTATGACTTCCGATATTTTCTGTATGTTCCCGGTTATCTCATTTGTGGTCGCTGTCTGTTCCTCGGAGGCTACCGCTATCTGGTTTATCTGAGAGGTGAGGGCGTTGACCTGATGGAGGATTTCTTTTAGCGCATTTCCTGACTTTTCTGTCTCCTCAGTCCCTGATTCCACTTCCCGAACCCCTTCCTCCATGGAGGATACGGCGCCCTTTGTCTCGGACTGCATCGCCTTTATTGTCATCCCGATGTCTTTTGTTGCGCCTGCTGTCCTCTCTGCGAGCTTTCTCACCTCATCGGCGACTACGGCAAAGCCCCTTCCGTGCTCACCTGCACGGGCGGCTTCAATGGCAGCGTTTAAAGCAAGAAGATTAGTCTGGTCAGCAATATCATTGATGATTGCGGCAATCTCTCCTATCTGCTCTGACCTTTTCCCGAGATGGGTAATCTTGGTGGCTGCTTCCTTAACCCTTTCGCCGATTTTGTTCATGGCAGCCACAATGCCTTGTATAATGCCTTCTCCTGTCAGCGCCGATCTATTAGCAATTTCGGAACTGTTTGCTGCTACAGTGCAGTTCCGGGCAATTTCATCAGAGGTCATCGACATTTCTTCACTGGCAGTCGCCACGGAACCTACCTGTGTTACAATCTCTTCGATCCCCAGGGTCATTTGTTTTGCCGTCGCGTCAAGGGTATTCGATGCAAAGGAAATCTTGTTGGTACTTTCGGCTATCTGGGCTATCAAATTATGAAGAGCTTCCACAAGGGTGTTAAAGCGCTTCCCGATGTCTCCTATCTCGTCATGGGAGGAGATATTCATGCGCGGGGTAAGATCACCCCCGGACACCTTCTTGATGGTTTCGACGGCTTCCCTGAGAGGCGCCCGGACGGTCTTTACCATATACAAAGTGACTGCAGCAGCGCATATGATCATTCCAGACAGTACAGACAGGCCTATCATTGTAGCAGCGGGGGATGTATTGTCTTTGAATAAAAGTGTCAGGACTCCGAAAATAATGAGAAAGCTCAAGGAAATAAAGGAAGGGAGCAAAAACTTTATGGTGAGAGAAAGGTTCATGAGGGTTTTTTTCATCGTTCTGTGTCCTCCAGAATGTATGTATGATGTTTATCGGCAGGAAAAAAGGTTTATTAAATTTATATGCCTCTTTCATTTCCAGGATGGCTCCTATCGGGCACTGTCGGCAAAATAATCTGTTTACCGGTCAATAACCGGACACATTAGGGGGCAGCGCCCTCACCATCACTAGAGTGAATAAGGCCCATATTTCCATTTCTAAGAAATACTTCCGATAATATTCATTGCCGCTCGTATGCCGTCTGATCCGCTTGATATGATGCCACCGGAATAACCGCTGCCTTCCCCAGCCATATAGAGGTTTTCAAAACCACTGCAGCAGCCGTTCTTTTCCCTTTGTACTTGAATTGGCGATGAGGTCTTGCTTTCGAGCCCCATAATAGTGCCTGTTTCAAAGCCCTTGATTTTTTTAGTGAAATCTTTCAGCCCTTCCCTGAGAGAATTGCTTACTTCAGGCGGCAGCAGTTCCCATAATGGCGCTGGCTTTAACCCTAAAGGATAACTGGATTCAACTATTTTTGCGGGCATTTCACTATTTATAAAATTGTCTATACTGCAAAATGGAGCCGCATAGCCATTTGAATATCGGTAAAAGCTTTCTTCAAGGGCTTCCAGCCAGTCAAGGGCTTCCAAGGGTTCTATTTCTTTTCCCAATAGTTTGTCCAGGCTAATCCCGCACACACAAGCCGCATTGGCAAATTTTTCATTTCTCTTATACCGGCTCATTCCGTTGACGATGTTTGTATTTTCATATGCGGTTGCAGGAACGACAACCCCACCGGGGCACATGCAAAATGTATAGACAGGAAGATTGCCATCACCTTTTGAGGTAAGCCGGTATTCGGCAGCCTTAACCCCCGGCAGGCTTTCCCGACCCCATTGTGCGATGTTAATAAGTTCCTGAGGGTGTTCAATCCTGCAGCCAATAGCAAAAGGCTTAGCGCGAAACCTTACCCCCGCTCTCATGAGCATACGATATGTTTCATATGCTGAATGGCCCGGTGCAATAACAAAATAATCTGCTTCAATTGGGCCTGAAGCGGTTATGGCTGCACAGACCCTTCCATTGTTAACTTTCAGACCTTCCAGTAATGTTTCGAAGAGTGCCCGCCCCCCGCTATTGAGAAAATCTTCCCTTAAACGCTTTACAATGCTCCCCAGGTTGTCGCTCCCAAGATGAGGGTGTGCCAAATAGCTTATTTCTTTCGGGGCGCCGGCGTGAATATAACTGGATAACATAAAGTGTTTTTCTTTTGAGATGTGTTTGGTCCTTGAAGTTAATTTTCCATCAGAAAATGTTCCTGCGCCACCCTCACCAAAAGCATAATTGCTCGCAGGGTTAAAGGCCCCTCCTGTTTCAAACTTCCTGATTCCTTCAGTCCTCTTGTTAACCTCTGAACCCCGTTCAATCAATGTTGTACTGATTCCTGCTTTCTGAAGTGCAAATGCTGAAAAGAAACCGGCAGGACCGCTTCCGACAACAACGGCTTTTTCTTTTCTATCGCTATAGGGGATATCTAAAGAGGGGGAACCAATGGGTTCGCCTCCTGCAAGCTCATGCGATATAATCCCAACTTGAACCAGCCAGTGTATGTTGTTCCGTTGTCTTGCGTCGAGACTTTTATGCTCTATCTGGTATGTGAGTTCTTTGATGCTCAGTTCTTTTTCAATTCTTTTCCGGAGTTCTTCTTCGGTGTAATCTGTAGGCAAATTCAGTGTAATTTCTCTGTATCCCATGTGAATGCCTTTTTACTCTTGAAAATACGGAGCGTTAATAACATAATCTGGGGAGCATGTCTTGCTGCGGCAACACATGCCTTTAATCCCCTGCTTTTCTTAATCTTCCTATAACTGTCGTAAATTTGCAAGAGATAATCTGTTGCAGAAAAAGGCAGGTGACTGATAATGGGTGGTTATTTCCGGCCTTCTTTGAGGCTGTCAAGAAGCCGCATGGCTTCTCTTGCCTCAGGCGAGTTGATGCCGTAGCGGGAGACGGCTTTTTCAAGGTTTGTTTTGGCAAGACTGAATTTGCCTGTCTCCAGGTAGAATCTTCCCAGGTAATCATATCCCTTTGCCTCTTCACCGGTTCGACCAAAGAGCATACCGAGCCGGTAGTATACTTCCGGAAAGGAGTTTCCATAGAAAAGAAGCTCCTTGAAAGCGGCAACAGCCATTTCGGTTTTTCCCAGACCATCGTATCCCTTTGCCAGGAGAAATCGGGCGATAGGGTCTCTGTTGTCTTTTAGTATATCTATTGCGTCCTGAAATTTTCGTGCATTAACAAACATCTCACCCAGAAAGAGGTTTTTTGACGGAGAGGTATTTTCGCGGGCCGTCCTGATGGACCCTTCGGCATCCCCCTTGAGGGAATATATAAGGGATGCAGCATAATTATTAACAGGGTTGCTTTTATCTTTTAAGTAACGGTTGATGAATATGTCGTCACTTCCTGCGCCCCGGGATTTATAGAGGAGCTGCGCCCGTATAGCGAGATAGGGGAAAAGGGGTGAATCGATAAGGACCTTGTTTTCCGGCCACATGCTTTCCAGGGCGATAATCCTTTCTTCGTGGTAGGGGTGGGTGAGCAAATATTGGGGAAGGAGTTTGTCGCCGCCGGATGCCCTCAGTTTTTTCAGAAACTCGGCGCTACCAAGACCGCCGTAGCCAGCCTTATTGGCAATTGTAGAACCTTCCCGGTCGGCTTCTTCTTCGTCTTCACGGGAATATTTCAGGGACATTGCCTGGGCCCCTCCCATTCCGGTCGCCATAATGGCGCTTCCTGCCGGGCTGTTACCGGCCAACATAGCAAGAAGCATCGTCGAAAGCGAGGCGATATTGAGGTATTTTTGTTTTTCCATCCTCTTTGCGATGTGCCTTTTTTTAATATGGGCAAACTCATGGGCAACTACACCTGCCAGCTCTTCCTCTTTGTCGCACATTCCGATGAGGCCCGTGGTGATATACACATAACCCCCCATGGTAGCGAAGGCGTCAATGGTCGGCGAATCAATAATAGTTAGTGTGCCGGGGAAGGGCAGGACGGCCTTGGTTTCCAGACTGTTCTTTATGGTCTGAAGGTGCAGCGAGATATAAGGGTCATTGTTAACAGGGACAGATTGTATGATCTCCCGATAGATTTCTTTTCCATATTTTTTTTCTTCCTCATTGGTAAGCGCACGGGACAAAGATGAGGCTGCGAAAAATATGATACAGGTGAGGATGAGGATGCTTTTGTGTTTCATCCTGTTTTAGGGACTTTTTTGGCCTTTTTTGTTTTTTTGGCCTTTTTCTTTATCACTGGTTTTGCTTCTTTTTTACCACGATAAGATGTAAGGTTTGCCGAGCAGGCCTTTGCAAGACGAAGTTCTTCATTGGTAGGCACGCGGTCATAGAGGGTTTTCAGGATCTGCACGCTGTCACCCCAGAGATTGCGGCTTCCCAGTAATGTCAGGATATACACCTTGTCGTCCTTTTCAAATGCTCCTACGTAACAATGCCTGGATGCCCTGGTATAACCGGTTTTTCCACCGATTGCCGGTTCGAAACAGAAAAGCAGCCTGTTATGGTTTTTATACTGGACGCGTCTATAGTTGTCCTGAAAGAGAAAATATCTTGTCGAAACGAGTTCCATAAAGCGGTTACTCAAGAGCGCCTCTTTGAAAATAAGGGCAAGGTCATAACAGGTGGTGTATTGACCATCGACAGGAAGGCCGGAAGCGTTCCTGAAATTTGTATTTACGGCGCCCAGTTCCCTGGCCCGTTGATTCATCATGGCGGCAAAACCTTCTTCAGTTCCGCCAATATATTTTGCCAGGGTATAGGCGGCATCGTTGGCCGATTCGACCATGGCGCCTTTCATCAAGTCTACGGATTTATAGTTATTTCCGGGAACAAGGTTCATTTTTGAACGGGGGATTTTCGAAACCTCATTTCCGGGGACAATGGTTTCATTCCCCTCCAGCTTTTCAATGGCAACAAGCGTTGTCATGACTTTTGTCGTGCTCGCAGGCGCAAGTTTTCTATGGTAATCCTTGCCGGCAATGATCTGGAATGAATCCCTTTCGACCAGAAGATATGATGCAGCGGTAATGCCGTTCGGTTCAGTGGCGGCGAGGGAAAGAGGAAAAAATAATAAAAAAGCGAGAATAAAGCGCATTCTACAGTATCTTATATACTATTTAGGCATTGTAAACAACAGGTTTATAAAAGGCTACTACCGATTTCCCTTTCCTTTAGGCGCGTTTTTTTATAAAATTATATATGGTTATCAAAAGAGCATTGAAAAAGATGAGCCTCACGTGTCTCTGTATTGTCGGCATTGCCATGATCTTTTCTGTAACGCCGCCTCCCTGTTGTGCTGTAGGTGATGTCGGCATCGTTGTGGAGAGGATGGAATCGAAAGAGGGGAGCATTGTCGATGCCTGTAAGCATTGTGGAAAATATGTGAAAGTGGGGAGCATCCACAGCGACGCGGAAAAAATCGTTAAGGAGAAATTGCAGCAGGCCCTCTCGGAACGAGGTTTCGGGTATAAAAACGGCAAGGAGCAACAGCCTTACATCAGCGTAGTTATCTTTCGTTTTCAGGAGAGGAAAGGCGGTAATTTTGCCGTAGAGAAGCCTGCCGGCGTTGGTCTGCACATGCATCTCATCGAAGGAAGCGTTGTGGGGCGCACATTTATTTTTGATGAAGACCAACAGGCGTTAAGCCAGAACATACTGGGTATAGGCAAGTTCTTCAGAAGAGGCGCCAAGTGGATTACCGTCGAAAAGCTGGCAGAAGAAGGGATTAATAAGGGAACGGATTATCTGCTGGAGATATTGCAGTGAAAGCCCTTTTTGCAATGGACCTCATGGGTGGCAAATGCGTGAGGCTGAAAAAGGGTGATTTTTCCCAGGTCACCGTATACAGCGAAAATCCTGTAGAAAAAATTGAAGAAATGCTTCAAAGGGGCGCACGGGATTTTCACATTATCGATCTTGACGGTGCAAGGACCGGCGAACGGACACACCATGAAATCATAGGGGATATACGGCAAAAGATCAAAGGATATATGGAAGTCGGCGGCGGCATACGGAACTTGGACGACATTAAATATTATTCTGAACGGGGATTAAACGGTGTCATCGTAGGGACAAGGGCCCTTGAAGATGACGCTTTTTTTAAGGAATTGAATATATTCAATAATATTGTTCTCGGTCTTGACCTCTACGAGGGAAAGCCCATGGTGAGGGGCTGGAAAACAGCCGTCAATAAAGATGTTCAGGAGATTCTTGATACAGCGGAAAACGCCGGTATCATGGCCATTTTATCTACGAGCATAGAGAGGGACGGCATGCTTACAGGACCCGATTACGAGGGTCTTAAAAAGCTGGCTGCCATGACAAAGATCCCCATAATTGCTTCAGGCGGTGTTACAAGTATCGACGATGTGAAGAGGCTCAGAGATTCAGGGGTCTGGGCCACAATCCTCGGAAAAGCAGTCTACGAAGGTCTCATTAAAATCGAAGAGGCAATCACCTATGCTGACTAAGAGGATCATTCCCTGCCTTGATGTAAAGGATGGCAGGGTTGTAAAGGGGACCAATTTCCTCGAATTGAGGGATGCCGGAGACCCCGTTGAGAATGCAAAAGCATACGAAGAGCAGATGGCTGACGAACTCTGTTTCCTTGACATAACTGCCTCGCACGAGAAGAGGAAAACGATCATTGATGTGGTGGAAAGGGTTGCCTACGAAGTGTTTATGCCCCTTACCGTAGGGGGCGGCATCAAGAACATCGAAGATATACGGGAAACGCTCCGCGCCGGGGCCGACAAAATAACCGTCAACACCACGGCCGTAGAACAACCGGAGCTTGTCAGGAAGTCGAGCGAGACATTCGGAAGTCAATGCATCTGTGTTGCCATTGACGCCAAACGCAAGGGAGACGGTTTTGAGGTCTATACCTATGGCGGACGAAAACCTACCGGAGTAGATGCGATAGCGTGGGCGAAGCGGGTGGAAGAGTTGGGCGCCGGTGAAATCCTCCTTACCAGCATGGATCGGGACGGGACTAAGATAGGTTTTGATATTGAGCTTACACGGGCCATTGCAGAATCTGTTCAGATACCGGTTATTGCCTCCGGTGGAGTCGGCACCCTTGAGCACCTCTATGACGGCCTTGTTGAAGGAAAAGCAGACGCCGTCCTTGCCGCATCGATTTTTCACTACCGGGAATTTACCGTCATAGACGCAAAAAAATACTTACAGCAACGGGGCGTAAACGTCAGGTTGTAGAAAAGTGAGAATTAAGCAACTGACAGGAAGACCTTTTGCTCTCTCATCGGGGGCCGCCCAATTACAGGAGACTTTATGGAAGAACAGATAAAATGGGATGAAAAAGGGCTTGTGCCTGTTGTAGTACAGGATTTTGAAACAAAGGATGTGCTCATGGTGGCCTACATGAATGAGGAAGCCTTTGATTTGACACTGAAGACCGGCAATGCCCACTATTATTCACGATCAAGAAAAAAACTCTGGCTGAAGGGGGAGACATCGGGTCATACCCAGGAGGTCAAGTCGCTGTATGTTGATTGCGATAACGATACCATACTTATTATGGTCCTTCAAAAAGTGGCCGCCTGCCATACAGGATTCTGGAGCTGTTTTTATAGGGTCTGGGACAAGGGGTGGAAGGTTGTCGGGAAAAAGATCTTTGACGACAAAGAGGTATATGGGGATACAAAAGGCCTTCAATAGTTCCCTCCAATGTATTACAACCTGTTGTTATGTGGGCTATCTCCCCGGTGCACCGGGCACATATGCATCGGCGCTCGGATGTGTCCTTATTTATCTTTTCCCCTTAATTTTTGGTAATATTTTCTTCACCATCGGCCTCGTTCTCTTTTCCGTATTTTCTGTAAACCTTTATCGATATGATGGAAAAGACCCGGGCTATATTGTCATTGATGAACTTGCGGGTATCTGTGTTACCATGGCAGGACAGAAAATAACCCTTACGGCCACGGCAATCGGTTTTGTACTTTTCAGGTTCTTTGATATTGTGAAGCCGTTTCCCATAAAGCATGCAGAACGGCTGAGGGGCGGCTACGGTGTTGTGGCTGACGATGTTGTGGCCGGTATTTTTGCAAATGTAGCCCTTATTATCCTGGGAAGAATCTTATGACGCCGGAAGAAAAGATAGGCGCCATTTTACAGAGTAAGTCGCTGACCATGGGGTTTGCGGAGTCGTGCACCGGGGGACTTTTAGCGAGCAGAATTACCGATATCCCCGGGTCTTCCCGATATTTCATGGCCGGGCTTGTTACCTATGGCAATGGGGCAAAAACGAAGTTTCTTTCCGTACCAGAAGAGATAATTGTGAAAAACGGCGCTGTAAGCGCCATTGTGGCAGAGCTTATGGCAAAGGGGGTACGAGACGGGGCAGGAGTTGATATCGGTCTTTCCATAACAGGCATTGCGGGACCGACTGGAGGAAGTCCTGAGAAACCTGTCGGCACTGTCTTTATGGGCCTTGTGACACAAGAGGGAGTTTGGGTGGAAAGGTTTTTATTTACCGGTGACAGACATGAAATACGCCGGCAGGCAACGGAGGCAGCCCTCAGAATACTCCTTAATTACCTTGAGGAGAGGTTTTCATGAGAGCTTTCCTGGCCCTTGAAATCCCTCACGACACTAAAGAATATCTATCAGTTGTTTCGAAGAGAATGTCGCAATTGGTGCCCGGAGTGAAATGGGTAAAGGGTGAAGGGCTGCATGTGACGCTCAAGTTCTTTGGTGAAATTGATGATGCCATGGTGCAGGAGATAGCATTCGCCATGACAGGCATTGGCGGACAACACAAGGCTGCCATGGTGCAGTTAAAGGAAATCAGCGCTTTTCCTGACTTGAGGCGGGCCAGAGTCATCATCGTCACATTCCAGGAAGGGGTTGACAACGTACGAGCGATATTTCATGATATAGAAAGCCGTCTCGCTGTCCCGGAAATCCATGACAGTGAGACCCTATCTACGATAGGACAGACGCGAGCCCCTGAACCGGGCGCAACCCTTAGCTCACAAAGTGAGCGAGAGGGGGAGGCTCCAACGGCTTTGCCGCTGGAGGGGGCGACGCGAGCCCCAGAAAAAGCGCGAGCCCCAGAAAAGTCAGAGCGATTTACCCCTCATATCACTCTTGGCAGGGCTAAGGGAGCGGTCCCGTTATTGAAAAGGGACATAATACCACTTGAGAAAAAGAGATTTGTTATAGATACTATTGTTTTGTACCAGAGTACATTAACAAAAGCAGGAGCCATCTATGCTCCTCTGAAGGAAATAAAACTTGAAAGGAATTTTTGATGAAAAAGGGAGGGAATGACGTGAAAGAAGATACAGGCAAAAAAGAAGACAGCAACAAGACAAAGGCAATAGATATGGCGGTCACGCAGATTGAGAAACTCTTCGGTAAGGGTTCTATCATGAAACTTGGTGAAAAGCCGATAGAAGCTGTCGCGGTAGTCTCAACAGGTTCTATCGCGCTGGACATAGCCCTCGGGGTCGGAGGCCTTCCACGGGGTCGGGTGATTGAGATATACGGCCCTGAAGCATCAGGCAAGACAACGCTTGCGCTCCAAGTAGTTGCCGAGATTCAGAAACAGGGCGGGACCGCTTCTTTCATCGACGCGGAACATGCCCTTGACGTGGCCTACGCAAAGCGGATCGGTGTAAATACAGACGATCTCCTTATTTCACAGCCTGATTCGGGTGAACAGGCCCTCGATATTACCGAGATTCTTGTCAGGAGCGCTGCCGTTGATATTGTTGTTATTGATTCCGTGGCAGCCCTGGTGCCGAGGGCGGAGATAGAGGGTGAGATGGGTGATTCCCATATGGGTCTCCAGGCGAGGCTTATGTCCCAGGCGCTTCGAAAACTGACGGCAACAATCAGTAAATCCATGACAACCGTTATATTTATCAATCAGATCAGACAGAAAATAGGTATCATGTTTGGAAACCCCGAGACAACGACAGGCGGCAACGCGCTGAAATTCTATGCATCAGTACGCCTTGATATACGGCGGATTGCCTCCATAAAAGACGGGCAGGAAATTGTGGGGAACAGAACGAGGGTAAAGATCGTAAAAAACAAAATGGCGCCTCCTTTCAAGGAAGTTGAATTTGATATTATATTCGGACAGGGTATTTCGAGAGAAGGTGACGTTGTGGACCTCGGAGCGGATATGGGCATTATTGAAAAGGCAGGTACATGGTATTCCTATGGCGAGTCAAGGATTGGCCAGGGGCGCGAAAACGCAAAAGACTACCTCAAAAAACATCCTGACGTTATGAAAGAAATAGAAAGTAAAATTCTTGCACAGGTAGAACTAAAGAAGGGTGAAGTGTGACATCAACAGAAATCAGAAAAAAATTCCTGGATTATTTTGCGCAACACGAACATACGGTAGTAGCGAGCTCCTCGCTGGTACCAGAAAAAGACCCCACCCTGCTTTTTGTCAATGCAGGCATGGTGCAATTCAAGAACCTCTTCCTCGGTATTGAAACAAGGCCATATGTGAGGGCCACCTCCTGTCAGAAGTGTGTCCGCGCTGGCGGCAAGCATAACGACCTCGAAAATATCGGCAAGACACTGCGGCACCATACATTTTTCGAGATGCTGGGTAATTTTTCTTTTGGGAATTATTTCAAAAAAGAGGCCATCGCATACGCATGGGAGTTTTTAACAAAAGAGCTTTCTCTTGATAAGGACAAATTGTGGATAACGGTATACAAAGACGATCCCAATGCGGCAGAGATATGGAAGGGTATCGGTGTGAGAGAAGACAGGATCGTCCCGCTCGGTGAGAAGGACAACTTCTGGTCTATGGGTGATGAAGGCCCCTGTGGTCCCTGCTCCGAGATTCTCTATGATCTCGGCCACGGTGTTGGCTGCGGCCGTCCTGATTGCCAGGTCGGCTGTGACTGTGACCGGTATCTCGAAATATGGAACCTCGTTTTCATGGAATTTGAAAGAAGCGTAGACGGACAGATGAAAAAATTGCCCAAGCCCTCTATAGACACCGGTATGGGGTTGGAAAGGATCACATCCATCATGGAGGGCAAGATCGGCAACTACGATACGGATCTCTTCGTTCCTCTCCTGAAGAGGCTCGAAGAGATTTCAGGACATACGTATGGCGAAGACGAAAAGATGGACATTGCCATGCGCGTCATTGCTGATCACGCCAGAGGGGCTACCTTTATCATTAATGACGGTATTTTGCCCTCCAGGGATGGCAGAGGGTACGTATTGAGGAGGATCATCCGAAGAGCTCTCCGGTATGGGAAAAAGCTTGGCATTGAAAAGGAGTTTCTCTATGATCTCTCAAAAACAGTTGTTGATACCATGGAGAGCGTTTATCCAGAAGTGAAGAATAACCACGCCTATATTGTGCGGGCGATCCGGGGCGAAGAAGAGCGATTTGTTGAAACGCTGACTATGGGCATGAAACTCTACGAAGAATTTGCCGGTGGGCTCAAGAAAAAAGGCGAAAAAACGATTCCCGGCGATATCGTCTATAAACTGTATGATACTTATGGGTTTCCTCTTGATCTTACTACCGATATGGCCGAAGAAGACGGGCTTTCCATTGATAAAGACGGGTTTCAGAAGGCCTCCCGGGACCAGAAGGTACGTTCACGGACAGGTTCGAAAATAAAAGGTGAAGAGTGGGACGAAGGACATTTGAATATCCTTAAAGAAAATATTGCGAGCATCTTTACGGGATATAGCGTGGTACACGATACCTCGAAGGTTGAGAGAATACTCATCGGCGACAGATTGGTTGATTCCATAGAAGAAGGTGAAGAAGGGGAAATGTTCTTCACGCAGACCCCTTTCTATGCGGAAAGCGGCGGTCAGGTAGGCGATGAGGGTTTTGTAACGATCGCAGGCACCGGAGAAAAGGCAAAAGTCATCGAGGTGAGCAAGCTCAAGGCAGACCTTTTTTCCCATAAGGTTGTTGTAGAAGGTCGCATTTTCAAGATTGGTGATACGGTCGAGCTTGTTGTTGATCAGGAAAAAAGAAAGGCCGTATCGCGAAACCATACCGCAACACACCTGCTCCACTATGCCCTTCGTACAGTACTCGGTGATCACGTGAAACAGTCAGGTTCCCTTGTCGATAAAGACAGGTTCCGGTTTGACTTTACCCACTTTGAGGGTATGGACGATGCGCAGATTGCAAGGGTTGAAGATATTGTCAATGAAAAGGTTATGGACTGTATTATTGTGACCGTGGAAGAAAAAGACAGGGAGGATGCGATTCGTGATGGGGCAACGGCGCTGTTCGAGGAAAAATACGGGGATAAGGTGAGGGTTATAAAAATAGGCGATTTCAGTATGGAGCTCTGCGGAGGCACTCATATAGGAAATACCGGCGAGATCGGCAGTTTCTCCATCATCAGCGAAGGTTCTCTCGCGTCGGGGGTCCGCAGGATTGAGGCGACGACCGGAAAAGGCGCTCTTTTCTATAAGAGGAAAATAGAAGGCGCTCTGAGGGCTATTTCAAAAATAACAAACACGGAAATAGAAAGGGTTGAAGCGAAGGTAGAAGATATCCTCGAGGAACTTGGCGTAAAGGAGAAGGAGATCAACCGCCTCAAGGAAGATATTATGGTCTATAAGGTCGATGAGGCCATCGGGAAGGCACTTGAAAAGAATGGTACGAAAGTAGTTACCCTTGTTCTTGCCAATGCACTGATCGATGATTTAAGAAAAATCACTGACATTGTTCGCAGCAAAGTGAAACAGTGCGTTGTTTTCGCAGCAGCATCCGGCCCGGAAGACAAGGGTTTTCTTGTTGTCGCTGTTAGTAAGGATGCGCAATCATATTATAACGCAGGGAAAATTATAAAAAAGATTACCGAACAGTACGGGGGTAAAGGTGGCGGAGGCGTGGGTATCGCCCAGGGCGGTCTTCCCGGCGGTAAGATGAAAGAAGTGTTTAAAAATATTGATGTTTTTTTCGATAATTAGTATTATGTGAGTAATATATATGATGCGAAAGTATGCTGATAACCTAAAAAACGTACATCTCTTTTCTGCCTTGAAAGAGAACGAAATAGATGCGATTTCACGGATACTCTTTGTAAATTCTCATTACAAAAATCAGGTAATTTTTCAGGAGGGTGATGCCGGTGACGCGCTTTTTATTGTCTTGAAGGGTGCCGTAAAGGTTTGTCTCTATGATGAAGAAGGGAGAGAATACGTCCTTGATGTTATCGGTAAGGATGGTTTTTTCGGTGAACTTGCCCTTATTGATGAGCTGCCCAGGTCTGCCAATGCTGTTGCCATGGAAAGCTCGGACCTTCTGGTTATCAGAAGACAGGATTTTATGAAGCTTCTCACGGAGAATCCCCATATTGCTATCGGTATCTTAAGGGTCCTTTCGAGGCGCCTTAGAGTTGCTGATGAGCGGATACGATGGCTTGCGTTTCTGAATGTTGAAGGAAGGATCCTCAAATATCTCCTGGAAATAGGCGCCAAGTCGGGGGTTAAGGTAAAGGATTATATTATTATTGAAAAAGGACCAACGCAAATCGAGGTCGCAAACTCCTGCGGTTGCTCAAGAGAGACAGTTTCGAGGATGGTAGCATCGCTTATCAAAAAAGGGATTATTAGTGTAAGACGCCGGCAGTATACGCTCACCCCCGGTTCTCTGTCATTTTAAACACATTTATTCTTTTAAATAGAGGCCAGGAAAGCACTCACCAGGAGCTCTTTCATTGACAAACACATGGAGGGTACAATAAGATTATGCATAGCAACAAAATAATAGGCGGTACGGGCATGACGCAGAGCCGGAAAACAGACGAAAAAGAACAGGAACTTAAGATCCTCCATGAAATCGCAAAGGACTTAAGTGATGATCTTGATTTATATCAGCTCTTAAAAAGTCTTGTTGATACGATAATTAATTTTGCAAAAGTTGATTCCTGCCTTATTTATCTCTATGACAGGCAAAAAGATGAACTTATACTGACGGCTTCCAGCAATCCTGGGCTAAAAAAGGTAGGGGGCTTGAAGCTTAAAATGGGAGAAGGGGTAACCGGGTGGGCCGCAAAAGAGAAACAACCCGTTGCGCTTTCCCGCGAAGCATATAAGGACAAAAGGTTCAAGGCCTTCGCCTCGCTGAAAGAGGATAAGTACGAAGCACTTCTTTCGGTGCCGATCCTTTCCAAAAACGAAATTGTGGGTGTCATGAATTTGCAGCATAAAAAAGAACATGTCTACCCCGAAACCCAGATCAAACTTCTCTATACAATCGGGAGATACCTCGGAAGCGCCATACGGAATGCCATTACCCGCGATGAAGTGGTGAAGAAAGCGAAACAACTGGATCTCCTCTCAGAGGTGTCTCGGACTATCGTTTCCGACTACTACCTGAAGGAGATATTGCAGCTCATTGTTGCCATGACTGCCAAGGTGATGGATTCGAAGATATGTTCTATTATGCTCCTCGATGAGAAGCGGGAGGAACTCGTTATCTCCGCCACGCAGAGCTTAAGCAAAGATTATGTCAATAAACCGAATCTCAAGGTGGGACAATCCATCAGCGGCAAAGCTGTTTCCGAAAAGAAACCGGTCACTGTTCTTAACGTTACGAAAAAACCGGGCTATATGTATCCCGATGTAGCGATAAAAGAGGGTGTTGCTTCACTCCTTTCTGTACCCATGATGATTAAAGACAGGGTTATTGGCGTTATTAACAGCTATACGAAGAGTGAGCATGTCTTTAAGAAAGAAGAGATTAGTATCCTGCAGGCTGTTGCAAATCAGGCTGCCGTTGCCATTGAAAATACAAACCTCAGCCATGAAATCCTTGCCGCAAAGGAAGCCCTGGAATCGAGAAAACTTATCGAGCGGGCAAAGGGCCTCCTCATGAAAGAGCTTGGCCTCACCGAAGATGAGGCCTATAAAAAGATACACAAAAAGAGCATGGACCTGAGAAAAACAATGAAGGAGATCGCCGAAGCCGTAATCCTTGCCTCTGATATGAGGAAAAAGGCTTGACAAGGGTGTGGGAAAGATTTATCTTTTTCTTACAATAGGGTATGCAATTTTAGCAACGAATGCTAAAATGTTTTAACAGGGAAGGACGAGGGCGTCCAGATCACCAAAGGTGGTTTGAGATGCCTTTTTTATTAACACGAAGGTGGGGATGATGATACGTATCGGAGCAGCACAGATTAACAGCATTGTTGGTGACCTGAAGGGAAATTGTGCAAAAATACTGTGCTATACAGAAAAGGCACGGGCAGCAGGTGTCGATGTTGTTGCCTTTCCTGAACTGGCCCTTACAGGTTATCCTCCAGAGGACCTCCTCCTGAAGACAGGTTTTATCGATGATAATTTGAAAAGACTCCAGGAACTTGCCAAAGAGGTGCGGGATATTACCGTTATTGTAGGTTTTGTGGACAGGCAAAAGAATTATCTCTTTAATGCCGCCGCCATTATCCATGGAGGTAGGGTCCAGGGGGTATATCATAAACAGCTTCTCCCCAACTACGGTGTTTTCGATGAGAAAAGATATTTTAGTGCCGGTACACGGCCGCTCACTTTCAGGCTCAATGGAGTTACCTTTGGTGTAAGCATCTGTGAGGATATATGGCATAAAGGAGGCCCGACGAAACTCATGGCTGGAAGCGGCGCCGGGCTGATTTTCAATATCAACGCCTCTCCTTACCACGCAGGTAAAAGTATTCTCAGAGAAGAAACTGTGCAGGAAAAGGTCCGGGAAAGCAATCTCTACATTTGCTATGCCAACCTTATCGGAGGTCAGGATGAGCTGGTTTTTGACGGGCAAAGCTTTGTCATGGACAAGAAGGGCGCCATTGTCAGCCGTGCCGAAGCCTTCAAAGAAGACCTGCTCGTGGTCGATATTCCTGTCAGTGAATTGAGAAGAAGGATGAAAAAAGAAGGCCCTGTTGAAGGGGGCAGCAAGATTAACCCTATTTCACTTCTCCTCAAGGGGACGTGGAAAGAAAAAAAGCCTTTACCAGTGCGCCGGACCAACATATTGGACCCGATCTCCGAGGTTTATGAAGCCCTTAAGCTGGGGCTTCATGATTACGTAGCAAAAAACGGGTTCAAGAAAACGGTCATCGGTCTCTCCGGAGGCATAGATTCCGCTATTGTCGCTGTCCTTGCTGCAGACGCACTGGGCAAAGAGAACGTAAACGTTGTTTTTATGCCCTCGCGATATACGTCCCGCGAATCTGGGGAAGACGCAAGTACACTGGCCCGTAATCTTGGCATTGAGTTACTGGAAGCGCCGATAGATGATGTTTACAGGGCTTATCTGTCAACATTGGGAGCGTTCTTCACCGGATTGAAGGAAGATATTACGGAAGAGAATATCCAGGCGCGGATTCGCGGCAATATTCTGATGGCCCTTTCCAACAAATTCGGCTGGCTTGTATTGACGACAGGCAATAAATCCGAAATGAGTGTCGGCTATGCAACCCTCTACGGCGACATGGCCGGTGGTTTTGCTGTCATAAAAGACGTGCCAAAGACTCTTGTATACAAGCTGTCGTTGTACAGGAATACCCTCGGAGCCGTCATGCCGGAGAGTATATTGACAAAGGAACCTACAGCGGAGTTGAAACCCGACCAGAAAGATCGCGATAACCTCCCCCCTTACGAAGATCTTGACCCGATTTTAAAGAACTATGTAGAGGAAAATAAAGACATTGGAGAAATCAATATCCAATCCATGGGAAAAGGGGAAATTGAAAAAGTCCTCAGGATGGTTGATATCAGCGAATACAAACGGAGACAGTCACCTCCGGGGATTAAAATAACGCCAAGGGCATTCGGAAAAGACAGGAGGATGCCTATAACCAATAAGTACAGAGGCAGCCAATGACCCTTGAGGGTGTTGTTAAGAGGGTTTCTCCTACACTGAAGAGGATCACCAGGAAACTGAATGGTCATCACCCCTTCTTTGACGATGACGATCTTTACCAGGAGGCGTTGGTTCATTTATGGAATACCTATACATTGGGGACCATAGAGGATAAAACAGACAGCTATATCCTCCAGGGATGCTACTACTATTTGAAAAACTATTTACGAAAAGTCCACGAAAGGGCTATTATCGTAAGTCTCAGTGATCTCGTAGGTGAAGACAATAAGCTGCTGGAAGAGATACTCTCTTCTGAGGGCACAATGTCCTTTGACTATCTTGAAAGTAAACTCTACACAGAAGCGGCAATAAAGAGATGTTGTCTCAGTGCCCGGGAGCAAGAGGTCCTCTCTCTGTTAATGGAGAGCATGACAGTGAGAGAAATAGGCAGCAGACTTGGCATATCCCACGTGATGGTCATAAAAATAAAAAACAAGATCAGCGAAAAATATGTGCAGTCTCATATTTCATCAAGCAATTGAAAGGGCCATATCCCGATCTGTTTTTTTGCTTTATTTTTTCTGTTCCATAATTTCTCGTATCTTATGTGACAGGGCATCAAAGGAAAAAGGTTTCTGGAGGGTATTAACGCCCTCTTCGGGTATGTAGCTGGAGTGCATATCGTTAAAACTGTAGCCGGTTATAAAGAGGGCATGGATCGATGGATTGATTGTCCTCATCACTTCAAGGGCTTCCCGCCCGCTCATTTTGGGCATAATAACGTCAAGGATGACGAGATCTATTGCTTTGTTGTTTTCTTTAAATATTTCGAGACCCTCAATGCCGCCCGCTGCGGAATACACCTTGTACCCGAGACGTTGAAGAAACGTTGTTGTCACTTTTCTGTATTCGTCATCATCTTCAACGATCAGTATGGTTTCGTTGCCCCTCATTATAGAGAGGTCCTTCTGCTGTTTTTTACCGTCTGACCCTGCAACAGAGGGTAGGTATATATGAAAGGTAGTTTCCTGCCCCGGTTTGGTCTCTATATTGATGAAGCCATCATGCTGTTTCACGATGCCGTATACTACCGAGAGACCGAGGCCATTGCCGGTGGCCTTTGTAGTAAAGAAAGGTTCAAATATTTTACCAACCACCTCTTTCGTTATGCCTATTCCTGTATCCTTTACGGACAGAAGAGCATAGCGACCTGCGGGCACACCAGGGAAGATGCCGGCATATTCTTCATCGATAAATGCTACACTTGTTGATATGGTAAGCGTACCGCCTTCAGGCATTGCTTCCCGGGCATTTACCACGAGGTTTAAAAGGACCTGCTGAATCTGTGTGTCATCGGCTTTTATCGTAGGGGCTTCATCAGCGTAAATAATACTCATTTCGATATGCTCACCGATAACCCTGTAAATCATTTTCTCAAAGTTAACAAGCAGGCCGTTTAAATCTATTATTTTGAGCTCAAGAACCTGCCTTCTGCTGAAAGCGAGAAGCTGTCGAACGAAGCTGGCCGCACGGGAGGTTGCCTGTTCAATTTCCGAACAGTATTCAAATATTTTATCATCTGCCTGCACGCGCAGCTTTGCAAGCTGGGTATTGCCCAGTATTATACCCAGCATATTGTTGAAATCATGGGCAATGCCTCCGGCAAGCCTTCCGACGGTTTCCAATTTTTGTGATTGCAAAAGTTTTTCTTCGAGCACCTGTTCTTTGCTTATATCGAGAAGGGTCCCAATGATGGCGGGTTTATTTCTATAGAGTATGGTACTGCCGATTATCTTGACAGTCCGCACTTCCCCGTCCTTACGCTGTGTATGGTGAGTAAGCTCGGCAGTTTTTACCTCACCGAGATATCTTTTTTTCAAACTTTCTTCGACTAAGGGCCAATCTACAGGCAAAACAAAATCTTTGGGACCCAATTTTCCGACAATCTCAGCGTAAGCATATCCGTGAATTTCGCAAAATCTCCTGTTAACAAAACTGAAGAGACCGTCCTGGATAATATAGACGCCGACGTGGGACTCCTCAATAATACTTCTATACTTTTCTTCTGATTCAAAAAGTGCTTCTTCGGCACGCTTCCTGTCGGTAATGTTTTCGACGGTGCCCTCATAGCAAAGGATACCGCCTTCCTTGTCAGGGACAAGGAAGGCATTGATTGAGACCCATATCCTGTTTTTATCTTTTCGGTGCATCTGTGTTTCAAAACCCTGTAGTATTCCAAATTGTCCGATAAGTTCTACGAACCTTGCTGCATCATGTAATACAACGAATTGTTTCCCGCTTACCCAGGATGAGGATGTTATCATCTCCTCCGGCGAGCCGTAGCCGAACATACGGGCAAGAGAGGGGTTGGCATTGATTAACCGTCCTTCCGGTGTTGTCTGGAATATGCCCTCAACGGAGTTTTCAAAGATACTCCTGTATTTTTCTTCACTTTCCCGAAGGGCTGTCTCTGCCATCTTCCGCCCTGTGACGTTTCGGATAAGAACGATAATCTGGTCTTCGAGAAGCGGTATAAACCTTGCTTCGTAGAAATGCTCTCTTTCCTGAAGTATGAGAGAATATTCAATGCTCATGGGGGTCAGAGTCTGCTTCACGCCTTCAAGGGTGCCCCATAATTGTTCTTTTACAAATTTGACAGGAATTTCATGTATTTTATGTCCAATCAGTTTTTGACGCGAAACGTAGAGGTCTTTTGTGTTTCCTGCTTTACAGTCAAGAATGGTCCCGCTATAGTCAAGTCTGAAGAATAGATCGGGAATTGCTTCGAAAATGGCCCTCATCTCCGAGTTTGTCTGTAGGAGCTCCTGGGAACTCAATTCGAGGGAGCGCTCAAGCATATTCCTGTCTATGTCGAATTCGTGGTATGCGTTGTTTACCATCTCGATAAAGCCCTGCCATTCCTCCGGTACTTTAAGGGAATCGCCGAAAACTTTCTTTATCTGACGCTTGAGCAGGCTGTGTGTTTTTTCCAAGGGTTTCCTTCTATGTTTCGGTAAACGTTGTTATTGTCATGGTCTGATTATGGAGCGCGCATCTTTCTCCAGGGGCAAAAGGAGATATTTCTCCGTAAGAATAGAACCCGGTCAATACTGATCTGTTCCCAAAGACATCACGGGTTGCTTCTACTTCTTCCTCAACTCTCTGTTTCAACACGAGTTTTCTGCCAACACAGCTAATAAGGATAGCAAGATCGGGTGAACCTCCGCCTCCTGCCTCGCGGCTTCTCTTTGCTGCTCCTTGCGCGCCGTCGATGAGCCGTTCGAAATTGGCCTTCATAAAACGCGCATAGGCCCCTTCCGGGATATCCCCGGCAAAGGTCATGCTTTGTTCTGTTTCCTGGACAGACAATATGGTTCGCACAATCCCCAATTCACCGCTCCTTGTGCGGATACTCAAAGGAAACAAAAGTCCTGTTGCGGGAAGACCATTTGCGTGCTCCCCCAGGTATCTTTTGTATAATTCAAGCGCAGATTGTCCGTCCAACTCGTAGAGGATATTCTCTTTTGATTTTGTAATAAGACGTTCCGGACCAAAGGGGTCCCATCCACCCATTGAGCCGTAACCCACTTTCAGGTTTTTCCCGTATAATCCCAAGATGGCGAGCCTTTTTTGTGAAGGGATATCATCCCAGAATACATAGGTTTCTTCAAAGCGGTCTGCGTTTCCCGCAAGGCCGCCAGTAATGGTTACGTCGTCGGGGAGGTTTTGCGTTAATCCTGCAACCAGTTCACTACCGTTTATATTGAGGCCGTCGGAGAGAACAAAAACATGGCGTAGCCCTTCATGTCTGATCGATCGGGCAAGCGTTGCCCCGGCCTCTGTGCTGCTCGAAATGTTATCGAGAGGGATCTGGGCGCCCATAATTTCCGTCTTTTCAAAATATATTGCCGTTGCGACGAGCGTATCGTCAAAAACCCTGTCGCCGCATATTTCGCCTGATGTAGAACACCCGAAAAGATGGGCTCCGGGATACATTTCTTTTGTTTTTTGAAGAAACTCTTTTTCCTTAAGAATCTCCGTTGCAGCAAATATGATAACAAGCTGGGCATTTTCTCCAATGCCGCCGGACTCACCAACCGATGACCAACCCTTTGTTTTCTTCCATAGTTTCTGTTCAATCTTCATACAAAACATCTCCTTTTTTTATTGGTAAGGGTTATCCGGGGAATGAAGGTCTTTTTAATAAAACATACCATAATTATTTATGCCCCTGAGCGTTTATCGTCACAAAACTGTGGGCACTTAATAAGGCCTGTTTTTATGGAAACAGCAACCATGTCATACCTTATTATAACATATTGAAAAGGCTTTTTCAATTCTTCTGCTTGTTGTATAATAGAACGCCATGCGCAAGATCATTGTCGATATAGATAATACGCTCTGGGACCTGACGCCCGTATTGTATGAACAGATAAGGACAGTGGCTCCCTTGATACCCCTGCCAACAGAATGGCATCAATGGGATTTCTGGAGGGGATACATTCCCGAGAAGGTGGCTTACGGTATACTGCGGGATATTCACATGCAGCAGTATAAGTTCGGTGTCTACCCTGATGCCGGGAAGTTTCTTATAAATCTCAGAAAAAAAGGGTTTTATATCATTATTGCCAGCCACCGGGAAAAAGGTACTCTCAATGCAACAGAAGAGTGGCTGAAAAAACATCAGCTTACTTTTGATGAAGTCCATTTAAGCCATGATAAATCAGTGCTCTTTGGCGATTGCTGGGCTATTGTCGATGACAGTCCCACGACCCTTGATAAGGCAGAGAAGGCAGGCATTGTCCGGGCGGGCTTAAGAAACCCCTGGAATGAGAAGAAAAACCACCCCCTCTTTGATAACCTCGAGGAGATCTATAACTATTTGCAGGGGCAATGTGCTGTAGGAAAACCCTGAAACCCTTTCATTGTCTTTTGCTCCCAATTCCAGTAAGCTTATTACCGGATAAAAAATAAACCGGATAAAGGTGCACGGTGCTTACAGTAACAAATCTCAGTAAATCATATGGCAAAGACGTCATTCTCGACGAAGTGACTTTTACGGTAAACCCCGGCGAACGGGTTGGTCTTACGGGGAGAAACGGGTCCGGGAAGACGACACTGTTTAAACTCATCACCGGCGAGGAAGAGGCTGATGGAGGGGCTATCTCTGTGCCGAGAGGATATGCGGTGAGCTATTTGTCACAGCATATCCGTTTTACGGAAAAGACCGTTCTTAAAGAAGCCTGTAAAAATATGAAGACCCATGAGGACGGTAGAGATGAAACGTATCGGGTGAAATCGATCCTCCTGGGACTCGGCTTTTCTTCTTCCCGGTTTGATTTTGATCCGAAGATGCTCTCCGGCGGATATCAGGTGCGGCTCAATCTCTCGAAGATCCTTGTGTCAGAGCCAAATCTCCTGCTCCTCGATGAACCGACGAACTACCTTGATATCCTCTCTATTCGCTGGCTTGCCCGTTTTTTGTGTGCCTGGAAAAACGAACTTATCCTGGTGACCCATGACAGGAGATTTATGGATAGTGTTACAACACACACCATGGGGATACACCGAAAAAAGATCAGGAAGGTCCCCGGCAGTACGGAGAAACTTTACCAGCAGATCATCCAGGAAGAAGAGGTATACGAGAAGACCAGGGTCAATGATGAGAGAAAACGCAAAGAAATCGAGCAATTTATAGGCCGTTTCAGGGCACAGGCTTCGCGGGCGCGGGCCGTTCAATCGAAGATCCGTATGCTCGAGAAGCGCGATAAAAAAGAGAAGCTTACCGAAGAAAGAGGCCTCGACTTTGAATTCAAGGCTGCCCCTTTTCCGGGAAAGTGGCTCGTAGAGGTTGATAATCTTTCTTTTGCTTTTTCCCAGGAAGGCCCCCTCATCATCAACGGGCTCACGGTTGCTGTTAAAAAAAGAGACCGTATTGCCATCATCGGCAAGAACGGCAAGGGAAAAACAACGCTCCTCAAACTCATTGCGGGTGAGCTTGTCTCCACAAAGGGTTCCATACGGCCCAACCAGAACCTCACCCCGGCATACTTCGGACAGATGAATGTAGACCGTCTTGATCCGAATAAGACCGTACTGGAAGAGGTCTTGAGCGCTCACACAGAGTATGCCCTTGGCAGCGCCAGGGGCATCTGCGGTGCCATGCTCTTTGAGGATGAGAAGGCGTTAAAAAAAATATCTGTTCTCTCCGGCGGTGAGCGAAGCAGGGTGATGCTTGGGAAGATCCTTGCCCGGCCGGCGAACATGATCCTCCTCGATGAGCCCGACAATCACCTCGACGCAGAGTCGATAGATGCCCTTGTCGAAGCAATCGATGTTTTTGACGGCGCTGTTATGATCGTGACTCACAGCGAGATGATCTTAAGCGCAATAGCGACAAGACTCATCGTCTTTGACGGAGGCAGCGTGAACCTCTTCGAAGGTACTTATGAGGATTTCCTGGAGCGGGTTGGATGGGCCGATGAACGGGGAGTGGATGGGGAGCATGTAAGAGAGGACTCAGAAGATACGCAGAAAATTCCCAACCGGAAGGACCTGAGGAAGCTTCGGGCGCAAATCATAGGCGACAAGTCAAAGATACTTGCCCCCCTCAAAAAACAGATTACTGAGCTGGAAAGGGAGATTACGGACCTTGAAAAAGGGATCGACAGGGACAACAAGACACTCATCGAGGCATCGAGAAGCGGTGAAGGAAAGAAGATCGAATCCCTCTCCCTGGCAATCTACAACGCACGAGGAAAAATAGAAGGCCTCTTCGAAGAACTTGATGTTGTGACAGGGGAGTACGAGAGAAAATCAGAGATATTTGAGACACAACTGGCAGAACTGCAGGTCCCCGATAACGCGTGATACCAAGTCGTATGTTCTTTCAACGGGTCTACTCCTGCCGATGCCATACACTAAAGAGGAATTCAGGTGGATTTGGTTTCTATCAAAATACACAGGAGCGCCCTTGCGGCGTCTTGTTCCGCTTCTTTCTTGTTTTTCCCAATACCTTTTGCTTTGAATTCTTTTCCGATAAAGGCAAGGACCGTGAAACCGGTTTTTGTTTTACGTGAGAATTTGTATTTCGGGAGAAGCCCCCACTTTTTTTGAGAATGTTCCTGAAGAATATTTTTCGGATTTTTTTCTGTCAGTTTTTCCTCATTAAAATAGGGTTCAAAGAGATTTTTAATGACTTTTGTCGCATTTCGCATGCCGCTGTCAAGATACATGGCTCCTATGAGGGCTTCAAGCATATTGGAGAGTACCTTTGATTCTTCCGGTACGTTCCCTCCGCTGTTTCCATAACTCATATGTTTTCCGAGATTGATCTTTTTTGCAACTTCTGTGAGGGTTTCTTTTTTCACGAGGCTTGAACGGGCATTGCTCAAAAAACCTTCATCCCTTGTTTTATATTTTTTATAGAGGAGTATACTGACGACGGTATTGAGGATGGCGTCACCGAGATACTCAAGGTTCTCGTTATCGGAGCGCCTCACGGCTTTTTTTTCGTTAAAACAGGAACTGTGTGTTACGGCCTGCTCATAGAGAGCGCGATTTTTGAATGTGTACTGAATAGTTTTTTCAAGTGTTGTCGTGTGCATAGGGCAATAGCAAATAAAAATAGTCAAAACACCGGGGGCGTGTGGCCCCCGGTGTTTTGTGAGTTATCTCTAAACCTTGAATGCTTCTTCCATGCCTGAGTACTGCTTTCTCAGTTTCGGTTTTTCTATTTTACCCGTAGGATTTCTGGGAACTTCTCCGAAGATTATCTTTCTCGGTCTTTTATACTTTGGCAGAGGTTCGCAGAACTTGAGAACCTCTTCTGTTGTCAATGTTTTGCCCGGTTTCATCTCAATAACGACTGCAACGATTTCGCCCAGTCGTTCATCGGGTAGGCCAATGGCAGCGGCATCCTTGATGTCCGGATGGGTATAGAAAAAATCTTCTACTTCGACAGGGAAAACGTTTTCGCCACCGGTAATAATGACGTCTTTCTTCCTGTCTACGAGCCAGATAAAGCCATCTACATCAACGCGGGCCATGTCGCCGGTGAAAAGCCACCCGTCAACGAGTGACTTTGCTGTTGCTTCAGGGTTCTTGTAATACTCTCTCATAACACCGTTCCCGCGAATGACGAGTTCGCCTGGTTCGCCGGCTTTTATGTTGGCGCCTTTCTCGTCAACAATCTTAAATTCCCAGTTGAAGCCGGGGATACCGATTGCGCCGATCTTATGTTCATGGCCCATCCCAAGGTGGACACATCCCGGACCGGTGGATTCGCTGAGGCCGTAGTTTGTGTCATAATCCATGGTCGGGAAGTGCTCTTTCCAGCGCTTTATCAGTGCCGGGGGGACTGGCTGGGCGCCGATGTGCATCAGTCGCCACTGACTCAACTTATAATCTGTCTTCTTCAGTTCGCCGCTGTCGAATTTCATGAGGATATCCTGCGCCCAGGGGACGAGGAGGAAAATGTTTGTTCCACCTTCTTCGCTGATTGCCTCAAGGGTCCACTCCGGAGAAACACCTTTCAGGAGTACTGCCCTTGCTCCCACGATAAAGCTCCCGAACCAGTGCATCTTTGCGCCCGTATGGTAGAGCGGCGGGAGAAGAATGAAACAGTCATCCTTTGTCTGCTTGTGATGGGCGTTTTCTGTGATACATGCGGAGAGCATGTTGTTGTGGGTAAGGAGAATGGGTTTCGGCTGCCCTGTTGTGCCGGAAGTAAAGTAGAGACCACATTCGTCCATGGGGGTAATCTCTATATTGAGCGGTGTTACCGGCGCCCCCTCGACGAGTTTTGCATATGACTGTCCATAATCAGGAATTTTATTTCCAACGCATATATATTCTTTTACGGTCGGAAGCTGGGCCTTTGCGGCAGTTATCCGATCGGTGAATTCTTCGTCAAAAACAATGATTACAGGTTCTGCGACATCGCAGCAATACTTTACGTCTTCTGCGGTAAAGCGGAAGTTAAGGGGAACAACCCAGGCCCCGGTCCGGATAATGCCGAAATATGCCGCGAGCCAATCGATGGAGTTCATCATGAAGTGGACGACTTTGTCTCCCTTCTTAATGCCTTTTTTCACAAGGACATTGGCAAACTGGTTCGCCTTGTCATCAAATTCTTTCCAGGTAATTTCCACGCGTTTTTTTTCAGCGGGAATGCGCTCGATGAGGGCCGTGTCATTAGGGTACATCCGGGCGTTTCTTGCTAATATTTCTCCGATGTGAGTGAATATATCGTTCATAAAACCTCCTTAGAGTATAATTTTGCATTGACAAAGAGCATTAATCTTTTTATCATGCTAACAGGGTTTGAGCAACAAAAAAAAGTTACTACACAAGGAGGGTTTTATGAATTTTGCTATGTTTTCGGGCCTCAACGCGAGTAAATTTCCAAAAAGAGAGTTCATCATTGAAAGTTATCCGTCAAAGAAGACGCGCAGGAGTTTGACGTGGGAACAGTTTGATGATCAGGCAAATAAAATTGCTAATTACCTCGTAAATGAATGTGGTGTAAAAAAGGGTGACAACGTTGTCCACCTCATGATGAATTCCATGGAGTGGTATGCAAGCTACATTGCGGTATTGAAAGCGGGCGCCACAGTGTCACCTCTTAATTTCCGTTTTGCAAGCGATGATATCAAGTATGCCGCTGATGTAACAAAGTGTAAAGTCTTCCTTTTCGGCGAGCAGTTTAATGCCCGCGTTGAACCCATCATGAAACAGATGGATTACTGCAAGAACTTTATCTGCCTCGGCGATACAGTACCTGCCGGTGTGAAATCCTATAAGGAGATCATTGAGAAAGGAAATGGAAAATCATTCTGCGCCGAAATGGGTGACGATGATACGGCAGAGCTTATGTTCACCTCCGGAACAACGGGGGCGCCAAAACCGGTCTTGCATACCCACAAAACCCTTTTCTATATCGGTATCGGCAATGCCCTTACCTACAACGAAGGGTATAACAGCGTTTATCTTGCGCCCCACCCGTTCTATCATAGCGGTACATTGTTCCTGTCTTTTCCAGCCTATATTGCGGCAGGCAAAGTGCTTATGCCCATGGAGACCCAGCCTGAAAATTACCTCCGGTCTATTGCCGATGAAAAATGTACCGGTGGATGGAATACGGTGCCTACCTGGTCGGATGTCATCAACGCCATCAAATCAGGTCAGGTGAATATCAAGGATTATGACCTGTCAGCCTTCAGGCATATAGAGATCGGCGCCCAGCCGGTGCCTTATATCCTGCTTGAGGATTCAAAGAAGATCTTCCCGAATCTTCCCATAGCCAACATATATGGCATTACCGAAGGCGGCGGAGGCGGACTTACGAACTGCTACGATGAGGACATCATGAGAAAACCGGGCTCCATCGGTAAGGCGACAGTCTTCATGGAGGCGAAAATTATTGATACTGAAGGCAAGGAAGTTCCTAAAGGATCAGTGGGCGAACTCCTCCTGAAGGGACCCCGTCTCATGAAAGAATATGCATTCAATAAGGAAATGACGGATAAGACCATTAAAGACGGTTGGCTCTATACGGGCGACCTTGCATACGAAGACGAGGAAGGCTTTATCTTCTTTGCTGACAGGGCGAAAGACCTGATTATACGGGGAGGCGAAAACATATTCCCCGCAGAGATCGAAGATGCCCTGAGAAAACACCCGAAGGTACAGGATGTAGCTGTTTTCGGTTATCCCCACCCGAGACTTGTGGAAATTGTTATGGCAATCATCCAGGTCAAGGAAGGCCAGACCCTGACCGATGAAGAGATTGTGGGTTTCTGCAAAGACCGCGGCCTTGCAAAGTACAAATGGCCTGAGAAAATGATCTATGCGCCTATTCCCCGTAACCCTGCAGGGAAAATAGAAAAGGCGAAATTGAGAGATGTCTACGTGAAGCCTGCGAAAGAGGCCATGGAGAAGGAATTCAAAAAACAAGGCTAACATAAAAGCTTGAACAGAACAGGCGCGCCCGCTCATTTTGAGCGGGCGTTTTATATATAATAAGATGGTTTTTTTATTGATTATGTCACGCTGGAATGATATGGAATGGGAGAAAGAAAAAGGGAGGGTCAAAGTGGAACTATTTATATTTTTAGCATGGTTTCTGGTAGGCGCAATGCTCATAGGATGGCGTATCTATTCAAAGAAACGCCGTAAATAAATCCCCTGTACCACAAAAAAGTGCAATTTCCTTTTGAAACTTTCGTAGCCGGCGCGCCTTATAGCTTTGTAACTCATCGTATTTACATACGAAATAAATAAATTATTTTAGTTGATTCTTTGGTATCAAAGTAGTTATAGTATGTAAGATATTTCACAAAGGAGGGAATCATGAGGAGAAGTATAATGGTGTTTGCCGGGGTAGCGTTTTTTTTATTCACTACTCTGGTTAGTGCCTACGCAGTGGAGATTACGGCTGATATGGTATCAAAAGAAGGAAAGGTAACGAGAAACGGCAAGATATATGTAAAGGACAGCAAGACCCGTGTTGAAAAAGGGAGTTCCCCCATGTATGCAATCGTGAGGGGAGATAAGAACCTCTTCTGGCAGATCAACGGCGCTGAGAGGACCTATGTGGAAGCAAAACTGACACCTGACATGAAGCCCAGTATTGAAGAAAAATTATTTGGCGAGACCGCGAGAAAACTGGTCGGCACAGAGACGGTGAACGGATACGCCGCAAAGAAATATGAAGTGACGGTCAAAACAAAAAACAAGAACGAGACAATATCCCAGTGGTTTTCAACGGAATACAATTTCCCTGTAAAGATAGTTACCTCGAAATGGACTGTCGAGTACAAGAACATTAAAAAGGGCGGCGTTGCCGACACCCTGTTTGATCTGCCGGCAGGCGTGGTAAGGGATACAACCGAAGTGCCTGATGTGCTCCACTAAGCGAAATATATAGATAAGCTGTTACAGAGAATATAAATATAAAAAAGCCAGGACCGGGCGAAAACTCCGTCTTGGCTTTTTTATATCAAAGATGGTAAGCTGGTAGTCTACAGATAGGCTCGCCTATCCAGTTAAACAAAAAAAAGGGGACATAGATGGGAGAAGGAATAAAGAAGAGACACCACATGAAGGCAATGATTATAACAGCACTTTTTCTTATTGTCTCCATTTCCTTTATCATGTGGCTCAAGGAGCAGGCGGCACAGCGGCCCGTTCCGACAGAAGCGGCAGTTGTTGATGCGAAAAGCACGGACTGGAAGAAATATGGCATTGACGTGGAAGGTGAGCACTTCTTTCGGTTTGATGCTTCAGGCAAGGCATTTCCCGATGTGTTAAGTGTGAAAACAAAAATCATCTACAACGAGGAAGGAAAGAAAAAATACATAGAAAAACGGCAGAAGAATAATCTTCCCGTGCAGGGCTTCGAGGAACTTAATTCCCGGACCGTCCTCTATGGACTGAATTGCATCAGCAAAAAAAAGGAGTTCTGTGTCCTCGAGGTCTTTGAACTGACAAAAGAGGGGAAGACCCTCGATTACGCGAAAGCCGGTTCCTATAAAGACTGGAATGAGATCCCGCCGGGAACGGTCTATGAAGAGCTTCACCGGGTTATCTGTCCTGAAAGGAACGATAAATAAGCCCTTATTGATATTAATTTCTCTTAAATTAATCCTCTTTTGTTTTGTGCGGGATAACTACTTCCCCTCCCTCAAGGGGAGGGACGACGGAGCATTTGTCCCTGTCATGAATGATCCCCCCACACCACCCTAAAGGGCACACGCTCTGTCAAGCACGGAATGACAACGTGCCGTAAGCTGCGAGGAGTCTACCCGGTGGTTGAATGCTTATTCCATTTCTAAGTCAAGGCGCTATCTTTGTTGGCAGCGTCGTCGTAAATCCTCACGTACTGGTGTACGCTCCGGTTTCCTCCTCCTTGCCGCCTCAATATCATCCTTGATTTAGAAATGGAATTATTAATCCGGTAAATAAAAACAAAAACCCCGCTCTTTCAAAGCACTGGATGTTGCTTGCGCAAGTGAAGACACCCCCCGGAACCTGTCCTCGAATGCGTTTATCGGTGGCTGGAATGACAACTTGTTCGTATGTTTAATTGCCAATGTAATAATTATGAGCAGAAAAAAGGCATGAAAAAAGGGACCCGAAGGCCCCTTTTTTGTTTGTTCACCAGCAGTGCTTAGTCTGCTTGTTTTGACCAGAGCAGATCAATAAGTTTCTGTGACGGCGGTTTGGTCATAAAGCTGACGAGGAAATAAATCGCGCCGCAGCTTAGAACCAGGAACCACTCGTAGCTGCCCATACCGTACATTTTCTTGTACAGAACAGCCCAGCTTCCGTAAAGGGTAAATACTGTTCCCCAGACAACGCAGGCGCCTGCGCCCCACTTCGTTGCGCCCTTCCAGAAATAGGAAATGGCGGTGACGAAGAAGAAGACCGCGCCCATGCCCATTGCCGCCATACCCATGAAGATGGAGAGGAGTTCAGGCGGTTTGACGAGCACAAAGTAGAAGGGCAGGAAAAGGAAGAAACCGATGAGGAAATAGCCCAGATAGAGCAGGCTCTTGTCTGATGTTTCCGGCTTCCAGAGTTTTATAATGTCCTTGGTGACATTGGCGCTCATGATAAAGACCATGCCGGCCAAGGTTGAGAGGGCTGCAGAAAAGAGTCCTGCCGTGTATAGCGCGAGGAGCCATGGGCCGCCCAACGCATGGGCAAGATAAGGTGCGGCAAGGTCAGCCTTAAAGACATTTGGCTGGCCGTGGATTGTTGCTGCCTGGAGCAGTGTCGGTCCATAAAGGAGACGTGCCACAAGGCCGTTGCTGGAGCAGTCCAGCATGATGGGGATACCGGTGAAGAGCCATACGGTGAATACGAGCCACCAGTAATCCTTCTTTGTTACCTTCTTCATACCGAGGAACCGGCTCACGTTATGAGGAAAGCCGACTGCCATGGTGAAGAAGATGACCGGTGTGGCGAGGATACCGATCCAGCTCGACATGAGCTGTGTAAACCCGAGCTGCGGGAGCTTTGGGTTGATAAGTGCCATCAGGCTGGGGTTCTGTGCCGCGAGGCCTTCCGTGACTGCCCTGAAACCACCGACGTGTATGATGGCCCAGAGGCCGAGGAGAGTGCCGACAACGCAGAAGACAAAACCCTGCAAGGCCATGGCATACTGGTTCCCGATGTAGCCGCCGAGGACCATATAGAGCCATGCGATGAACACTGAGAGCAAGAGACACCAGAGCGGTGAAAGGCCCGTCATGGCGAACCAGACAGTTGCCCCTGCTTTTAACTGACCCACAGAATAGAGGAAGAGAAAAAAGAGCATCGAAACGGCGACAATTGTCTGAAGGCCCTTTGATTCGAACCTCCGTCCGATCGTCTCAGGCAGCGTTGCTGCGCCGAGCTTCTTGGAAAAGTCCCGTGTCTTCAAGGCGCCAAGCCAGATACAGGGGATGATGCCGATGAGACTCCAGATACCGGCAAACCACATACCGGAAAAACCTAAGGAGTACACAATACCGGTGCTTCCGCAGAAGGCCCAGCCTGAAATGTATGTGGCGGAGAGTGCGGCGCCGGTGATGATGGGGCCCAAATCGCGTTTTCCGACAAGGTACTCATCAAAACTGCCGCTGGTCATCTTTTTTCTTCCCATAAGGCCGAGGAGAATGGACATAAGGAGCAGTAAGCCCACGGCAAGACTACCGGAGACAATCATTTCCGTGGTCGGTACGGGTAAAGGTAGAAATTTCAATGTTTGTGGATTCATTCTTGCCACCCCCTTGTCACTAACCATGTGCCGATGATGGTAAATGCGAAGGCAAAGGCAAAGACCGAGCCCCATACGTACCACGAGAACATCAATTCTTCAACTAAAGCTGGATCAACTGGCTGCATAAGTAACCCCCTTTCTAATTTTCAAACAGAATATTGTACTGCCCGCACCTCCTTAAACAATATACTTTGATGAAAAAATCTGTATTAAAGCAAGTGAATCGACGGGTGAATCGTAATAATATAGATACGCCAAACCCGTTAAGATAACGCCCCCTTCCCTCATATTACTATTAATAGTAGACTTCCACAAAAAAATGTCAAGAAAAAAATATCGCTCTTTTTTATACACATTCATAATCTATAAATCAATAGTTAAATATTCCAACAGGATGCATGAGAAAAACAGGGAAAAAATGATACACATTAATTCCCCTGTTTACCGCCTATTGCGAAGGAGAAAATAACAATGGAGACCGGCTACAGACGCACAGAAACCGTCTTCGAGATGCCCTCTTCTTCCATGGTAATGCCGTATATCGTGTCAGAGGATTCCATGGTGATCCGGTTATGGGTAATGAAAATAATCTGGGTTTTTGTACTCATGGTCTTTACGATTTCAAGGAGCGCCACAAGGTTTGCGTCATCAAGGGGGGCGTCGATTTCGTCCATAAGAGCGAAAGGACTTGGTTTGGTATCCATGAGGGCAAGCAGAAGCGCAAGGGAGATGAGGGCCTTTTCCCCGCCGGAGAGAAGCTCCATTCTGAGTACCTTTTTGCCGGGAGGCTGAGCGAACATCTCAACGCCGCCGTTTTCCTGATTGACGACGAGATGGCCTTTCCCGCCCTTAAAGAGCGTGTCGGTAAACCGTTTAAATGCTTCGTTGACCTTATCAAAGGTTTCGGCGAATAATTCTTTTGTCAGAAGGTCTATCTTGGTAATTGTTTTTTTCAAAGACTCCATTGCGCTCCGCAGATCTTCCTTTTGTTTTTCAAGAAATAAAAGGCGTTCCTGCAATTCAAGGTATTCTTTTTCAGCCCGGAAGTTTATTTCTCCCATGGCCTCAATCTCGGCTGTGATTGCCTCTCTCTCGTCGTCGATACCGGGGCTAAGCTGTACGGCAAAGTCATCGGGGTTTTCTATGCTATAAGTTGTCCGGAGTTTTTCAAGGATGGTGTTTAGTTTCTCAATAAACAGTATGATCTCTTTCTCAATGTTTTCCCGCCTGCCCCGGATTTTTTCAATCTCTTTTCCTGCTGTTTCTATGTTTCCCTGTAAACTCTGTTTTTCCATATGGAGATCGCCGAGCATCTTTTTTAACTCTTCAAATCTCTCCAGATGCTTTTCACAGGTCTTTTTCAGGTCGTCGTAGTCTTTGTCCAGGTCTCCGATTTTCGCGGAGCGCAGGGCTATTTCTGCGCTGATCTGTTCTACCTTCTCCTGCCCGGTCACGATGTCATCGCCCAGTTTCCTGATTGCCGTGAGTTTCCGTTCTTTATCTTCTCCGAGGGCTCCGAGGGCATTCCTCTTTCGTTCGATGCTGATTGTCATTTCATGCCATCTTGACTGGGCTGCTTCGTAGTCTTTTTTGATAGTGTTCAGGTCTGCTTTCAGTGTTGCCATACTTGATTCTCTATCAATCTTTTCCTTTTCTCCGCGCTCTTTTTCTTCTCCCAGCTGCTCTATTTCCAGGGATGATGTTTCTTCCGAAAGGTCAATCTTTGTTTCCAGCATCTCCAGTCTTTCAAGGGTTGTCTTCAACCGGGCCTCAAGGAATAAAAGTTCCTTTTCTGTTTTGTTTATTGAGGCTTCTTTTTCTTCACTCACTCTTTTTGTTTTCTGGTATGCAGCATCGCAGGCCGAGAATCTTATTTTCATATCTTCTATGGCGCCGTAACGATCCTGCAAAGCGCCGCCTATTGTTTTCAGTTCTTTTTCGAGCTTTATTTTTTCCTTGAACTGTTTCAAGTCGATCCGTTTTTTGTCTTTCCCGCTGAGGATAAAACCACGGGAATCAACATAGACAGTATCATTGATGAATATCCCTTCTTCACCGGCTTCGATGCGCGCGAGCGCCTCCTCTATGCCGCCTATCCACCGTATATCGGCCTCAACCTCTGAGCCGCCCAGCTTGAAGATGCCCTTTTGAGGAAAGAAAATATAATTGCCTTCCTGTTTTTGCACTGCCCTTGAAATTGCTTCTGCGCCGGTCTCTGTGAGCACCTGGTACTCGAGCTCATTTGAGAAAAACCTTTCCAGTGCCTTTTCTTTTGTCTCTTCCACCTTTATCATGTTAATCAGTTTCGTGGCGTTGAGCTGGTCTGATTCCTTGTTTTCAATGAATCCGCCAAGCCGTTTCAAGAACTCTTCTTTAATCCGTTTTTCGTTCTTGAGCCGCTCGGCAATGTTGCCTTCTTCTTCCACGCTTTTTCTCACCATTTCACGATCATTGAAAGCGCGGGTCTCTTCTTCGCTTACAATGCTTTTTTCTGTTTTTTCCCTTTCAAGGGCAGCCCTGAGAGTTTTTTGCTGAGTTTCCAGCCTTGCCAGTATTTCTTTGAGCTCCCCTTTTTCAGCGCTCTCTTTCTCTTCCCTTTTTTCTCTTTCTTTCTCGATTCGTTCTATCTGGGTAATCCTGTTTTTTGTATCTGTCAACCTGCTCATAGCAACAAAAAGCTGCGTCCGTTCTTCATCGAGTCTTTTCTCATATCCTGCTATGGTTGTTTTAAGCGCCCCGGTCTCTTCCTGTAATGTCAAGGCGCCGCCTTCTTCTTTCTGCAGTTCCTCTTCATACCCGGCGGATTTACCCGATAGGGCCTCTATCTCTCCTCGATAGGCTTCAATCTGCTCCTTGATGTGGGACTCGTTTTCTCTGTGGGCATTACACTGGGCTCCAAGTCTTTGTTTTTCCTCTTTCACATATTCTATTTCGAGGAGACGGGTTTCCATGTCTTTTTCTTTGCCTTTTATATCGACTTCAAGTTGTCTTACGATATTGTCCGTCAATGCGAATTCTGATTCTTTTGCCTCAAAGCCCTTCTTGAGCTCTGCCTTTTCTTCTTCTTTTTTTGTAATTTCCCCTTCCAGTTCACCTTGTTTTTCCTGAATTTTGCCTATCCTTTTTTTCAGTTTTGCATAGCCGTCGAGGAGGATCTGCCTTTCTATCTCATGAAGCTTATCGGCTAACACCTGATACGCTTTCCACCGCTGCCATTCAAGTTCTGCTTTTTCAAAGGCGGTTGTTACTTCCCGGTATATATCCTCAACCCGTTCGAGGTTGATTGTTACTTCTTCCATTCTCGTCAGGGCGTCACGCTTTTTCTCTTCGAACCGCGTGATACCGCTTACCTCTTCAATGACAATCCTGCGTTCCGTCGGTTTCATCTGGATAAAACTTTCTATTCGTCCCTGCTCTATAATTGCGTATGAATTAATACCGATGCCGGTGCCAAGAAAGATATCCTGTACATCCTTGAGCCTTACCATGTTTCCGTTGAGGAAATACTCGTTGACGCCGTCGCGGTAAATTCTCCTCTTGACAACGAGATCTTTTTCGCCGTCTGTGAGTTCCAGAGAAACTTCCCCGATATTGACCGGTCTTTTGCCGTTGGTGCCATGGAAAATAACATCTCCCATGTCTTTTACCCGGAGGCTCTTTGTGCCCCGTTCTCCCAATACCCAGACAATGGCATCGACAATATTGCTTTTCCCGCATCCGTTGGGTCCTACAATGGATGTAACGCCCTGTCCGAAATGGAAGACGGTCCGGTTGAGAAAGGATTTAAAACCGAATATTTCCAACTTTGTTAGTTTCAACAATGAAACCTCTATAAGATGAACTGAAAACCTTACTGTATCATGATGTTAACGGATCGATTCAATTGCTTTTTTAAGCCTTTTTTCCACGCTTTCTTTTCCGAGAATATTGATAACCTCAAAGATTCCGGGAGTAACTGTTTTACCTGCAAGGGCAACCCGTATAGGCTGAATTATGTTAACAGGTTTTGTATTGTATTTTCCGACGAGGCCCTCAATGAGTTCTTTCGGTTTGCCCTCATCGAGTGAGTCAAGTGCGGCAAGACTATTATAAAAGTCTTCCAATATAGGTTTTGTAGCAGATGTTAAAAACTTTTCCCTTGCCGCTTCGTCATAAGGAAAATCGTCGCAAAAGAAAAATTCTGCCATGAGGGCCATCTCTTTCAATGTTTTTGCCCTGTCCCTCAGGTTAATGACAATGGGTATAAGCATGGATTTATTTTTAATGTTCACCCCCAGCGTTTCTAAGAAGGGTGTGAGCCTGCCGGCGATCTCTTCTTCGGGAAGGGTCTTGATATAGTGGCTATTCAACCAGGAAAGCTTGTCCATATCGAAAACCGACGGCGATCTACCGACATTGGCGAGATCAAATTTTTCTATAAGATCTTCACGGGAAAAAATCTCATCATCGCCGTGTGCCCATCCAAGCCTTGCCAGATAATTCATCAGCGCTTCAGGGAGAAAACCGTCATTTTTGTATTCGAGCAGCGATGTGGCGCCATGCCGTTTACTGAGGCGCCCTTTGTCCTTGCCGTGGATGAGGGGGACGTGGGCAAAGTATGGTACGGAAAAGCCTAAGGCCTCATAGATGAGTATCTGCCGTGGCGTGTTATTGATGTGGTCATCGCCTCTGATAATATGGGTAATCTCCATGAGCGCGTCGTCGATTACTACCGTAAAATTATAGGTAGGGGTATTGTCGGTCCTCAATATAATAAGATCGTCAAGTTCTTCGCAACGAAAGGTAATCTTGCCCCGTACGAGGTCATTAAAAGTCACTTCTCCGCTGACAGGGCCCTTGAATCGTATGACAAAAGGCCTGTCCCGGTGAGCATCGTCGGGCGCCAGGTCCCTGCATATCCGGTCGTAATTCGGTTTCCTTCCTTCCGTGAGGGCTGTCTTTCTTTTTTCATCCAGTGTCTCGGCGCTGCAGTAGCATTTATAGGCGTGTCCTGTCTCAAGAAGCCTGAAGGCATATTCCCGGTAAGTATCCATTTTATCTTTCTGGAAGAAAGGGCCTTCATCCCACTTGATGCCAAGCCAGTCAAGACCCTGTAAAATATCTTCAACATACTCATCTTTTGACCGCTCAATATCCGTATCTTCGATTCTCAGCACCAATGTACCCTTGTAGTGCTTGGCATAGAGATAGCTAAAGAGCGCTGTCCTTGCCCCGCCGATATGAAGATTCCCCGTAGGGCTTGGTGCAAACCTTGTTTTGACCATCAGGATTCCTCCGAAACAAATTCTCCGTTGATTATAAGGGAAAATACGGCATAATGTCAAAATAAAGGGATTTTTTCCATAACACCTCAATCCATTTTTACGCAGTGTGTATCAACTTTTTATGTTCGGCGCCCCTTGGGAATACTTTTTATTACTTTTTTTATTATTTTTGGCTATAATTAAGGATACTATGGCCAGTGATCAATATACGGAAGAACTTATCAAGGAAAGTACAAGGGGTAATTTAGAACAGATCATCCACTTGATCGACAAAGGCGCTGATGTGAACGGTGTTGATAATAACGGCAATACGCCGCTCATGTATGCAGTCATCCATGGCTTTACCGATATGGTACGGCTGCTCATCGACAGCGGCGCAAACGTAAACGCAAACAATAAATCCGGCGTTACACCCCTCATATTTGCCTGTAAGAATAATCAACTGGGAGCGATGAGGCTTCTGGTTTCCAGGGGCGCCGATGTAAATGTAAAAGATTCAAACGGCGCCACACCCTTTACATTTGCCTGTCAGAACGGCAATCTGGACATAGCCCGCCTGCTTGTTGATTTTGTTGCTGACGTCAATACGCGGGACCGTGAAGGCAATACCCCTCTCATGTGTGCCATAGAGAATAAGTGGTCCGGTATGGTCAACTTTTTAATTGCAAAAGGCTCAGACCTGAAAGCTGTCAACAAGAATAATAAAACCGCCCTTGATATTGCCACAGAACGGGGGCTCCCCAGGGTGGTCAGCGAAATAAAGTCTAAAATGCTGGGAGGGTAGAAGAAAGCTTCTTGAGAAATCTGTTCTTAAAGCAAGCATATGGGCCTTTATGACACGTTTTTTGTAAGAAATCAGCATACCGTAGAATCTCCTTTTTAAGACAGATAGTTTCGTAAAAACAATTACTTATTGAATATCAGTATACTTATGTGGTAATATATATAATGTTTGCCAGAGAAGGACGATAGTTTGATTGGAGGCACGATGTTTCAAATAGGAGAAGTTGCAGTATATCCCGGCCATGGTGTTGGAAAGATAGAGTCTATAGAAGAAAAAGAGTTTTCCGGCACAAAGCAATCTTTTTATATAATCCGCATTCTTGATACTGATATGACAATCATGATTCCCATAGATGGAGCAAAAAATGCCGGTCTCAGGTGTGTCATAGAGTCCTGTGATGTTACAAAGGTCTATGATATTCTCAAGGATAAAAACGTTGCTCACGATAATTCACCTTGGAATAGACGCTATAAGGAATATATGGAAAGGATTAAAAGCGGCTCTATTTACGAAGTTGCTACGGTGCTCAAAGAGCTTTATAGCTTACGGTATTGGAAGGAGCTCTCTTTTGGCGAGAAAAAGATGTTTGAAATAGCGAGGAGCCTTATTACAAAAGAACTTTCCATTTCTCTCGATAAAGAAGAAATGCAGGTTGAAGAAGAAATAGAAAAGATTTTTTTGGATAACAACAACAGCCATAAGGGTAACGGCGATAACCATAAAGGTAATAACAACCAACATAAAGGTTGATCCTTGGATATAATTGTTCAGATAATTCTCGTAGCAGTTACCACAATTACCGGTTATTTCATATTAAAAGAAATTTTTGTCAGCACTGTCTGGGGACTTGCCGGGGCTGTTTTCGGACTTCTTTTAGGCTACGTCATCCTCAAGGCAGAAGAAAAGCTGAAGGATGTATCATTAAAAATCATTATCGGCAGCCTGACCGGTATTACCGTCAGTCTCCTTATCGCGAATCTTTTTATTTCGAGACTGCTTCTTGCCCTCATTAAAGATATCCCCATTACCGTGCCGATCTATATCCTCATCTACTTCGTCATGGGCTATATCGGTTTTAAAATGGGAATAGAGAAAAGCAGGACCCTTGATCTCTCAAGGGTGCCTCTTTTTGAAAAAATGGAAGACAATGAAGGCGCCAAGATCCTTGATACAAGCACGATCATTGATGGAAGGATCGCAGACATATGCGAAACTGGTTTTGTAGAGGGAACATTCATCATTCCTCACTTTGTGCTCTATGAGATCCAGCATATTGCAGACCACCAGGACCCTGTGAAAAAGACAAGGGGAAGGAGGGGTCTTGATGTACTCCACAGGTTGCAAAAACAGACTTTTGTGAGGGTGAAGATCGTTGACTATGATTTTCCGAAACTCAAAGATGTGGATACCAAGCTCATTGCCCTTGCAAAAAAGATGTCCGGCAAAATCGTAACAAACGATTATAATCTCAACAAAGTGGCAGAACTCCAGGGCATAGAAGTGCTCAATATAAACCAGTTATCGACATCACTCAGGCCCGCAATGCTTCCCGGCGAACAGATGAACGTGAAGATTCTCAAGGAAGGGAAAGAACACGGTCAGGGGATAGGCTATCTGGACGATGGGACCATGGTTGTTGTTGACGACGCAAAAAAACTCCTCGGCAAGTCTGTCGATGTGGTTGTAACGAGTGTACTCCAGACAACGTCCGGAAGGATGGTCTTCGCAAAACTGAGAGAAGATGCAGAAAAAGAATTTTATTTTCCCCAAGAATATCAATTTGAAGAACAGGTAAGATAACATCATGAGAACGCTGGCTATTATACTCGCGGGCGGCGCGGGCAAAAGGATGGGTGCCGCTACCAACAAACAATTTTTGCTGATTGACAATAAGCCCATTATCGTTCATACCTTGCAGATATTTGAGAGCTGCAGATCCATAGACAGTATCTATCTGGTGGTGAATCAGAAAGACCTTCCTGTTATACAGAAAGAAATCCTTGAAACATATCAGTTTAATAAGGTTACGAAATTGGTAATTGGTGGAAGGCTAAGACAGGATTCCGTAAGAAATGGCCTTGAAGCCATAGAGGGCCCTTGCGATATCGTTGTAATTCACGATGGGGCACGCCCATTCGTTTCTCCTTCTTTTATTGAAAAAGGGATTTTTTTAATGGAGATGTTCAATGCCGTTATCCCGGCCTTACCTGCCAAGGATACTATTAAGGCCGTCTCAAAGGAAGGTTTTGTTTCAAAAACCCTGCCAAGGGATTCCCTCTGGCAGGTACAGACACCCCAGACTTTTAAATATGAACTTATTGTGAAGGCATACCGGGACGGCATGGCGAAAAAACTTTACGGATATGATGATGCAACCTTTGTTGAACATCTTGGGAAAAAGGTGAAGGTCATTGAGGGTTCTCCCTATAATATGAAAATTACCACGCCTGAAGACCTTATCATCGCACAGGGTATTCTTTCGCAGCTCAAAGGCGCTGTATGAAAATTGGTATCGGTTATGATGCCCATCGCCTCGTGGATGGAAGAAGGTTGTTCCTCGGAGGGATCCATGTCCCATATGGTAAGGGCCTCCTTGGCCACTCTGACGGGGATGTGCTGATTCATGCAATTTGCGACGCAATTCTTGGGGCAATCTCCGAAGGCGATATAGGCGTCCATTTTCCCGACAGTGATGAATCAATAAAAAATATTGAAAGCGTCAAGATACTTGCCTATGTCAGTGAACTTGCAAAGAGGAAAGGATACAGGATAATCAATATTGATGCAGTCGTTATTGCCGAGGAGCCGAAAATTTCACCCTATCGGGAAAAAATGAAAGAGAGATTGGCCGAGGTCCTGGGAATAGACGCTGCATTGGTGGGCATAAAAGGAAAGACCACTGAGGGGATGGGTTTTATTGGAAGAAAAGAGGGGATTGAGGTGCAGGCAGTGGCACTCCTTGAAATAGAACAATAATCAGGAACTTCGGGGGATGAGTCGATGTGTAAATCTTGTTTAGAAAGGGCAGGCTTATAAGATGGTTAAGGTACGGTTTGCGCCAAGCCCGACAGGTCATCTCCATGTAGGCAATGCAAAAACAGCGCTTTTGAACTGCCTCTTTGCTATGAGCCGGCAGGGGAAACTGGTGCTCCGCATAGAAGATACAGACATGGAACGATCGAATGCTTCCTACGAAAAGTCGATTCTTGATGATCTCACATGGCTTGGGATTGCATGGGATGAAGGTCCCCTGAGACAAACAGAGAGATTCGACATCTATAGGAACTATGTAAAAATCCTTCTTGATAAGGGCGCTGCTTATAAATGCTTTTGTTCCCAGGATGAGCTTGAGAGAGTACGGGAAGCCTCTCTCAAAAAAAAGGAACCTCCCCGTTATAGTGGCGTCTGCCGGAACCTCTCCGAAAAAGAAGTTTCCAATCTGGAGCAAAGCGAAAGACCTTATGTGGTGAGGTTTAAATCGCTCTATAAAGCAATCCCCTTTATTGACGGTATCCACGGAGAGATTCAGTTCCCGCGGGATCATGTGGATGATTTTATTTTGATGAAACAAGGATTGACCCCTTCTTATAATTTTGCTGTTACGATTGATGATATGATCATGAATATCACCCATGTTATCAGAGGAGCAGACCACATTTCTAATACCCCGAAACAGATCATGCTTTTTGAAGCCTTTGGGGAAGCCCCTCCACAGTATGCGCACCATTCACTGCTTGTCGGTGAGGACAAAAAACCTCTCAGCAAAAGACACGGCGCAACGCGGATAAAAGATTTCCGGGAGATGGGCATACTTCCTGAGGCGCTTCGGAATTACCTTGGCACTATCGGGAGAAACGTAAAAAAAGAAATCATGGATATGACTGAAATGAGCGAGGACTTTTCGTTGGACTCCCTCTCAAGGGCAGATTCTGTCTTCGATATGGAAAAATTATACTGGTTCAACAAAGAGTACATGAAGCACATTCCCCTTGAAACCCTTCTCGGAGAGCTTGATTTGCCCCCTCAATACGGCGACAGGGTAGCTGTTTTAAGAGAAAATACGGCGACCCTTAATGAGATGAAAGAATACCTCAGCATTTTTGACAAGTCTGATATCAGCGAGGAAGGCCTGTCCACTCTTGACCGGATAGCCCCTCCAGAGGGTTTTATTGCAATTCTGAAAGTTGTTATTGCCCATCATGGAGATGCTTCTTCTTTTGATACTATAGTGAATACTCTGGCGCTCAGGAACGAGCTGAAAAAGAAAGATATCTTTATGGTTTTACGGATATTTCTTACCGGAAGAAAGAGCGGCCCCCCCTTGAGGGAAATATTCCAAATGATACCGAAAGAGATTATAATACAAAGAATAAACACATATCTGACACTCCGCAACGGAGAGACAAAAGCATAAACAGGTATGTTTTTGTGCAGAATGATAGGACTAAATGAACACAAAAGGTTTATATTTATCTGTTAAACGTATTTTCCGGAGCCTGTCGCTGAGGACCCAGCTGCTCCTCATTCTCTTCCTCCTCCTCCTCGTCTCCATCGGTTCTCTTACTGTCATATATGCGAGAAGCGAGCAGCAGCTTATCGATAGGGTGACCGATAATATTGATGATATCACCAAAGCGATCCAGATCAGCGTTGAGGAACTTACCTACAGAGGCGACAGCACAGAACGGTTAAAGCGCTATGTCGATGAACTGAACAAGAAAGGCATTAAGGAGATCTCTATTCTCAACGATACCTCGGAAATCATAGCCAGCTCAAATCCCAAGAAGATCGGCGTGAAGGAAAAAATAGGCGAAAAGAAGGGCGGAAAGAAAAAGGGACTCATGATAACTGCCCATCTTGGCGATGAAAACATAACAGACACGCAAAAACTGTACAATGTTATCATGCCGGTATCGATTAAGGGGCAGAACATCGGCTATATTCATATCAATATGGCCCTCGACGATTACCGGCTTCTTCGAAACCGTACACACATGAAAAGAATTTTCAGTATGGTTTTTGCCTTCGCGATCGGCATTATTGTTTGTCTCATTATCGCTGAAAAATACACAGACCCCATCAAGAGGATTGCCGATGCGAGCAAAAAGATTGCAGAGGGAGGACTGGTAAAAATAGAGGACAGCGACAGAGGAGACGAAATAGGAGTACTTGTAAAGAGCTTCAATGAAATGGTTGATAAATTAGGCGAAAGAATGGAGCTTGAGGAAAAGCTAAAAAAAACAGAGCAGTTTTCCATGATAGGCCAGCTATCAGCCGGTATTGCCCATGAAATACGGAATCCCCTTAATTTTCTTTCTCTTTCCATCGGCCACATAAAAGAAACCATAAGCGACGAAAAGATTAAAAATAAAGAAGAGCTCATGGAACTCTTTGATAACCTTTTAAAAGAGATCTACAAGGTAAACGAGCTTATACATAATTTCCTTTTCCTCGGGAAACCGATAACATTGCGCAGAGAATGGATATCGCCCCAATCATTAATCAATGAGGCGCTCTCTCTTGTAAAAGATAAAGTTCGAAGCGGAATCGAGATAACAACGCTCTGTAATGCCGGCGGGGAAAGCATGTATTGTGACAGGGAATATACCCGGATATGTATTATCAACCTCATTATTAATGCAGTTCAGGCTATTCATGATGAAGGCCGGATACGCATAGAATGCGGCCTCGACAGTTCTTTTTCGTATATCTCTGTGGCTGATACGGGAAAAGGCATTGATGAGGAAGAGATTGCGAAGGTTTTTGAGCCTTATTATTCGACAAAACAATTCGGCATCGGTCTCGGGCTTGCCATAACAAAGCGTTTTGTCGAGGAACAGGGAGGTCGTATAGCGGTAGAGAGCGCGATTGACAAAGGAACAACAATGATAATCAGGATGCCCGTCCATGAAGCATAGCAGGGGAACAATACTTGTTGTCGAAGATGATATGAATCAGAGGAATATCATTAAGACTATCCTTACAAAAGAGGGTTTCTATGTCGAAGCGGCTGATTGTGGAAAAAAAGCTATAGAAATCCTGAAAGCCGGCAAATTTGATCTTGTCCTCACCGATTTGAAGCTTCCCGATATAGATGGCACTGAGGTGCTGAAGGAAGTCCGGAAATTAGGGAGGACATGTCATGTTATTATTATTACGGCCTTTGGTTCTATTCCTTCTGCGATTGAAGCAACGAAACTTGGCGCCTTTTACTACCTCGAAAAACCATTGGAAAAAGACCAGCTTCTTCTTGTTATCCATAATGCCATAAACCAGGTACGGCTTTTGAAAGACAATATTATGCTCAAAGACCAACTCCTGGACAGATTTCACCTCGATAATATTGTGGGAGTTCACGGCGCCATAGAGGAGCTTTACAAGATCGTAAAAAAAGTGGCACCTACGAATTCTACGGTACTTATCTATGGAGAAAGCGGAACAGGGAAAGAGCTTTTCGCAAAGAGTATTCATTACAACAGTCCCCGAAGGAATAAAACATTTTTTGCGATCAACTGTGCTGCAATACCGGAAACATTACTGGAAAGTGAACTTTTCGGGTACGAAAAAGGGGCTTTTACCGGGGCACTTTCGCGCTATACCGGGCTTTTCGAACAGGCAAACAGCAGCACGCTCTTTCTCGATGAAATTGGTGATCTTTCGTTGAATACCCAGGCAAAACTTTTGCGTGTCCTCCAGGAAAAAGAGGTAAGGAGAATCGGGGGCAAGGAAACAATCAAATTAGATGTGAGGATTATTACGGCGACGAACAAAAAGCTTCAGTACGAGATATCACAGGGCAAATTCCGCGAAGACCTCTACTACAGGCTGAACGTCATCGCTTTTACGATTCCCCCTCTTCGTGAGAGGGTAACCGATATCCCGCTTCTCATCGAACATTTTTTAAAAAGGTTTGAAAAGGTCCATGGATCTACCAAACATATCAGCGATGAGGTCTTGCAGGCTCTTATGCGTTATCCCTGGCCGGGGAACGTACGGCAACTCGAATCTGTCATAGAACGTTCTTACATTATGTGCGAAGGAGACCGCATTGATATCGAACACATGCCCGCAGAGGTTAAACAGGAAAGCACAAGGGAGATGTCATTTGATAAACTCCGGTCTACCATCGATTATCTTATTGATGCAAAGTTAACCGCAGCGGAGTACCGCATCTACTTTTATCTGTCGAAGCTCGACCCTCTCGATGACAATATCCAGGAATTGATGGAACCAAGGGAGATCATTGAAAGGCTTGGTATCAATCGGGACACTTTCTTTGTCGGGATTGCGAAACTGAAAGACCTGGGCCTCTATGATTACAAGGAGAAGTTAATTCAGGCAAAGCAGCCCCCCAAAAACAGATCAAATAAAAACCTCCAGTCGGAGAAATCCGACAAGTAGGGGACCTATTTGTCGGATTTCTCCGACTATTTCGTGGTTCGCAAATTATCTATTTTAGGATTCAACAGTATTTACGTGCTGTTATAGTTATGGCACGATTCGTGCAAAACTAATAAACATGAAGTTCAATAAAATCCTAAACAAAAGGAGTAAAAGTATGAAAAAAGTTTTGATGATCGCATTGGCAATTCTTATCAGCGTCGCATTCGTGACAACCGTATTCGCACAGGATAAGAAAGCAGAGAAAGCAGCAGCAGAGAAAGCAGCAAAACCCGCAGCAGAGAAAGCAGCAGGACCCGCAGCAGAGAAAGCAGCAGGACCCGCAGCAGAGAAAGCAGCAAAACCAGCAGCAGAGAAAGCAGCCGCAAAAGCAAAAACACCGGCCTTTAAGGGCGAATTCGTCAGCGCAGACGCAGCAGCAAAGACAATCGTCGCGAAAAACGACAAAGGCGACATGACTTTTGACGTCCAGGGCATTAAGAAACTGGCAGAATTCAAAGCCGGCGACAAGATAGTCGTTGTCTATAAGGAAAAAGATGGCAAGAACGTAGCAAAATCAGTAAAGGCAGTAAAGGCAGCCAAGGTAAAGAAAGCAGAGAAAGCAGCAGCAGAGAAAGCAGCAGGACCAGCCGCAGAAAAAGCAGCAGGACCAGCCGCAGAAAAAGCAGCAGGACCAGCCGCAGAAAAAGCAGCACCGAAGAAGTAATTAACAAAGAAATAAAAGAAGTCAAAAAGGGAGATGGAAACATCTCCCTTTTTTTATTCCAAATTTACCATCCCATGTCGTAATGTCCTGAGAGTTGGTATTCAGTTATTAAAGAAATTTCTCGGAAAACATATTATTCAGCATACATTACTAATTAAACCTGCCATCCTCGCTATTTCCCTCCCATTGCAAGAGGGAAATAGGGGACGCGAAAAGCGTGGTACAAGGGAAGTTTGTTAACCTTCCGATTTCTCGAAAGCACTTTTCGGTGCATTGCAAATGGGACAAGTCCAATCATCGGGCAACTCTTCAAAAGGGACCTTTTCAGACTTTTCATATCGATAACCGCATACAGTGCATTCCCAGTCCATAATAACCTCCATATAAATTATTTGTGTTTATTACTTTCAACGCCCTTGCATTGGGGACAAATACCATAAAAGTCGACATGATTTCCGATAATATCGAAATTGTACTCTTCGCTTTCCGACAGGACAAGAGAGAACTTTTCAAAGATATCTTTTATTATTTTACACCGGAGACAGAGAAGGTGATGATGAGGAATTGTGTTAGGATCAAAGCGTTTCTTATCGGGGTCTATAGAGAGTTCAACAACGACTCCTTTCTCTTTCAGGGTCTCCAAAGTATTATAAACCGTAGCAAAGGACATGGTGGGGAATTTTTCAAAGACTGATTTATATATATCTGATGCAGAAGGATGGCTTGTGTTTCCCACAAGGCATTCAAGAATAGCCAATCTTTGTGGTGTTAATTTTATATCTATGCGCCTATCTAATTTCAATATGAGTTCTCAATAAAGAATAATTATAATCATAAAAAACATACTGTCAAGGGTTTTACCTTTATTTAATAAATCTTTATTTACGCTTAATGCTGAAAAAAGCAGTGAGATGGGTTATTTTGGAGGCAGGAGATAGTGGCGGAGAGATAGGGATTTGAACCCTAGGTACGGTTTTAAGCCGTACACTCGCTTAGCAGGCGAGCACCTTCGGCCATACTCGGTCATCTCTCCGTGGACAAAGTATACTGGTTTGGAGTATAAATTGCAATATGACAATGCATAAGAAGGGGTCAGGGGATAACAAAACCATTATAAGCAGTATGGAAAAGCAGGGAACATCAGGGCCCTCTGCGCATTATGATATATTAAAGAAACGGCATGAGCTTTTGAAAAGTATACGGAGATTCTTTTATGACCGTGGATATATCGAAGTAGAAACGGCCAATCTGATGAAAACAGCGCCGCCGGACCCGTATATTGATCCTCTCAAGGTTTATATTGATTCAAAAGGACCTTTTTTCCTCCACACGTCGCCCGAGATGGGTATGAAGAAATTGCTACCCTCGGGACATAAAAGGATTTTTCAGGTCTGTAAGGTATATCGTGTAGAGGAACATGAGGAAATACACAACACGGAATTTACCATGCTTGAATGGTATCGCGAAGGCGACTATGTTGACGCAATGCAGGAGACGAATGAGCTTGTTTCTGCTGTTGCGCGGGATCTTCTGGGAAAAGATGGTGAAGATTTCCAAAAACCATTCCATATCTATGAACTGGAAAGACTTTTTCAAGAAAAAACCAATATCAGTCCTTTTTGTCTCGGAAGGGATGAGTTGTTTGAAGCGATGAGGAGAAAAGGTTTTCTTGGAATAGATGATGACGATGATTTAAGCAGTCTTTTTTTTAAACTCTATGTCCAGAAAATTGAGGGTACACTGGCAAAGGACGACCCTTACTTTATTATTGATTGGCCCACATTGATTTCCACGATGGCAAAAGAAAAAACCGGCGTTCCCGGCAAAGCAGAGCGCTTTGAACTCTATATACATGGTCTGGAGATAGCCAATGGATACACAGAGCTTCTTGACCCGGCAGCCCAGAGAAAGCGATTTCTTGAGGACAATGAGGCGCGGCATAGGTCAGATAAAGAGACCTTTGACGTGGACGAAGCTTTCCTTGAGTCATTGTCGATGCTGGAAGGGTCCTACACCGGCGTTTCCATCGGGGTAGACAGACTTTTGATGACCCTTCTTGGCAAAGATCGTATTGATGTTGTTATTCCCCATCGGTTCAGAAAGACGTAGATCTCAGCCCCTGTAACTTATAGAAGAGTATCCCCAGGTACTCTTTCATCGCTATGCCGACAGAGCTTAAGTACCCGGTATTGGGCAGAAAACTCAACACATCATAGCTGTCGCGAGAGCTCTGGTAATCCGTAGGATAGGGCACTATTTCTTTGAAATGTCTGCTGAAAAGCATATAAGACCTTTTCATATGAAAGGCGCTTGTGATGAGGATAATCTTTTTCAAGCGGTATTTATTGGCTATTTCCTTTGTGTATTGAGCATTTTCAAAGGTGTCGACGCTTTTCGTTTCCTCTATGATCTGGTTTCCGGGGACACCGAATGAAACAAGGAGTCTCTTTGCAATCTCCGTTTCTAATCCCCTGTTAAATATTCTACCGCTTGAAATGATAATCGGTTTTGGATATATCCTGTAGAGTCTATATGCCGTAATCACCCTTGGCAATGAAGAAGAGCCCAGTACACCCTTTCCATCTATATCAGGCACATTTTCAAGGGCCCCTGACCCAAGAATAACATAGGCGTCACAAGTGCGAATATCGGAAAGAGAAGGCGGTTTGTAGGCATCCTCAAGGGGTTTCAGGAAAAATTCTGCTGTTGGTTCTATGCTGAAAAGGTAAACAAGCCCCGCCAGAATAAGGGCGCTCAACCTGAGTCTTTTCTTCGTAAAGCGTGCAAAGACGAGAAGGGAAAGGATGATAAACCCGGGGGGTAGCAGAAAAGAGGTGATAAGTTTTTTTAGAATAAACATGGCAGAGACGGGTAAATGTCGGTATTATTTATACTTTTCAATCATTTCCCTGATTTTTGGCATCGCTTTCCGTGTTGCTTTCATGCCCTCTTCAACAAGTATTTTCTTCTGAGAGAAGTCAAATATTGTAACGCCCTTTGTATCGGGCTCAATGACGATGTCTGCCAGCTGAAGTTTGGTCTTGTTGTTTCCGTGCACCATGATACTGATTGCCTGAGCAATGACGTCTATTGCCGAGTTGATAGCGTAATCCTTAATATCACGCTGCAGGTTTACGGCAATGATAATGTCGGCGCCCTTTCCCCGCGCGATATCACAGGCCACGTTATCGGTGACCCCGCCGTCAACGAGTGTCCTGTTTCCGAATAGTACAGGAACAAAAATACCCGGTATTGCGGAAGAAGCGCGTACTGCCTTTGCAAGGGAACCCTTTTCAAGCGTAACAGTTTCACCGGTATTCAAGTCTGTAGCAACAGGGTAGAAAGGTATTTTTGTATCCTCAACCTTTTTTACTTTCACCGCCTGCTCAACGAATGCTTCCAGCCTTGCGCCTTGTACAGGGCCAAACTTTGAAGAGATAATAGAAAAATCGAGGATGTCCCCCTTTTCTATTTTGAAAGCGGTCCATTCAAGCTGAAAACTGTCCGGGTTTGAGGCATAGAGGGCGCCAATGAGGCTCCCCACACTTGTTCCGACAATCATGTGGATAGGAATCTTTTCCTGCTCCAGTATCCGTATGACCCCCACATGGGCAAACCCCTTGGCGGAACCGCCGCCAAGAACTAAGGCAATTCTGGGCTCCTTCTTACCTCCGATACCCATTGTCTGGCAGGAGCAGAGGAATATTGTCATGAGACTGAATATGATTATTTTTTTAATAGCCGGCCCTCTGTCCCACATAGGGGTTATATACCTTTTCTTTTCCTATGGTACTTTTTGGCGCGTCACCATAGTTGTGGCCCGGAGCAACTATTGTATCATCGGGCAGGGTGAAAAGCTTCTTGTGGATAGACGATGCAAGGACCTCCATTGATCCGCCGCCGAGATCTGTTCTCCCTACGGCGCCCACGAAGAGGGTGTCGCCGGTAAAGACAATTCCTTTGTGGTAGAGACACATACCGCCGGGGGAGTGTCCGGGGGTGTGAATGACCTGAAGGGAAGTCTCCCCTATGGTAATGAGGTCCCCATCTTTTACCGTAATGTCTGCTGGTGGCGAGGGTTCTCCGCCAAGGGCCATAATCATCTGGAGCGGCTGATGGATCAAGCCCGCCGCATCTTTCTCATGAATTATGATTTTTGCACCGGTGAGTTCCTTCATTTTCAGGTTCCCCATGGTGTGGTCGGCATGACTATGCGTATTGACGATATATTTTATTGTATAACCCCTGCTTTGGGCCTCATTGATCAATCTTTCCGTATCGGCAGAGGGATCAATAACGAGAGCATCTTTTGTCTTCTCACAGCCAACGATATATGCGAAAATTGCCATACTGCTCACTTCAACTTGCTTTACAAACATTTGCACCTCCGGTGCTATTAATCTAATACTTTTTCGTGCTCTTTATCAAATTATTTGATAATATTGTGGATCACACGAGGAAGATAGGAACAAGGGAGGAATGATGAAACCTGTCTATATAGAAGCGAGGGATTTGCCTGACGCATGGTTTCAGTGTATTTATCGTATATTTGAGGATGATGGTGTCCATGAGTATGTCATCGACAGGGGTTCCTTTGAAGGTCACAAACGCAGAGAATTTGATATTGTCATGGTCCATATCAAATATCCGGGGACTCGGCCCCTGATTCCCGATATCCCCTCTGAACTGGGTATACCGGCGCCTACTTCAATGGAATATGTTGAGGAATATTTACAGTACCTCCTAACCGATAAGAAGGCCGAAAATGAGCTTTACACATACGGAGAAAGATTGACAAACCCCAAGGTTGTCATAGACGGGAAAGAACATACACTCGGCGTCAATCCTGTTCAGGAAGTAATAGAAATATACAAAAAGGGCAAGGGGGGAACCAATCAGGCAATCATGGAAATAGGCATGCCCTCCGATATTATTATCGAAGATCCTCCCTGTTTACGACTCATTGATACCCGGCTCATGGAAGGGAAACTCCACTTTGTTCTCTATTTTCGAAGCTGGGACCTCTGGGCAGGTTTTCCCTCCAATCTTGCCGCAATTCAGCTTCTCAAGGAATATATGTGTCAGGAAATAGGGGTTGAAGATGGGACTATCACAGCGGTGAGCAAGGGCCTCCATCTCTATGAATATACCTTTGGGTTTGCCCTCCAGAGGCTACGAAGGGAGACATAATTGCACATTGGAATTAGACGTCGAAAGTGGACACCAGTACCCTGATTATGTTCCGGACAGTGTCGGTATCGCTCGATTCATTGATTGTATAGGTTCTATACATGCTTGAAGGCATGTCAAGTATGGTGAATACAAGAGTATTGTTTTTCAGCGGAACCAACTCAACGAGGAGTTGTTGCCGATAGAGAAAGAGGATACCGTAATAGGAAGGTTCTATTCGTATCCCCTTATGGTTTTTAGCAACAAAACTTAAAAGCTCCTGTATCTTGTTCCGAAGTATTTCCGAGGGTATTTTCTCCAGTTGTTTTTGTATGGAGGGCCCCCGCAGGTATGCATTTATTTCTATCTCACGAGGCACAGCCTCCCCGCTGTCTTTCTTTCTTTTCAGCAGTTTCCCAAAGTTGCAGGAATAATCAACAATTTCAGTATAGGAAAATGATGCCTTTTTCCAGAGCATCTCAAAAATATCATCCGCTTCTTTCCAGGCAAGCCCTTTTTCGGAATCTATAAAAAGATTTTTCCTGAGAGTTTTGTCGTAAAAATTATCAATACCCATTTTCTCGATCCGGCTGTCAACATATATGCACCAGAGCTGGTTATGCCGTCCCCTGAACAGGGGTTCTCTGCTTTCATCGGGCATCATCGTCGGGTCAAAGAGGAATTGAGGATTCAATACATCGGCGACATAAAGGAAGAGACGGTATGTCCTGCCAAAAAGGAACAGCTCGTCATCCCAGATAATGGTCTTTATATCAAGATGACCGCGTTCTCCTTTGATGATAATCTTTTCCTGCCAGGGAGATCCTGCATCTTCGATAATCAGGTTCTGTATGGAAGCGCCGATTCCGAGCTCTTTGATGATCTTTTCTGTGATCTGCCTTTTATTTTCCACTTATACCAATTTGCCTTTATACGTATGCCCGCTTGTATCCGTGTGCACGTTTACGAGGGGCGACTTTATTGGTATTAAAATTCGCCTTCCAGACCGTAAAGCTCAAGAAGGAGAGTTTTGGCTTTCATCCACCGGGAATCGCGGTTACTGGAAAAAGGAGTTACCTGGAGAAATTCTACAAGATACTTCCTTGCTTTTTCTGTTTCACCCCGTTTTGCGTAAATATAGCCGAGATTAAAGGTGGAAGTTTCATAGATCGTTGCGTAGCGTGGTATTAATTGGTTGAGCCCTTTCAGCTTAATGAGCAGGTCTTCCTTGTCGTTTTGCGCTATCGAAGGATCATTGACCGCTTTTTCATACTGGGTTTTAATGGTTTTTATTGTTGGAAGCACTTCATTCGCGTAATCGTGGATCTTTAGTAAGATGTTAAGAGAGTTTTCGAGGTCACCTTTTTTAACAAGCTCTTCAACTCTTTTCTGATATGTCTGCAGGTTTCCGTCGTTGATGACAATATCTTTTACGGTTGCTATGGTCCGTGGTTTTGGTTGAATTTTTGTTTTTTTCTCTGCCCCATAGGAGAAAGAAGGGATTATCAGGAAAAGTATAAAGGCTGTGACGAAAAAGAAAGAGATGAAAGACGTTGCATATCTATGCAGGTCAATACCATTAGCACTTTTTCCTGGAATTGAAGGTAATTTCATGAGTAGTTTTTCTCCTTTCAGAATTGCAGGTGATTGACCTACTGGATTTATATATGGCGGTGCAGGGAATTGAACCCCGGACACTGCGGATATGAGCCGCATGCTCTAACCATCTGAGCTACACCGCCCCGGTCATTTGATATATGATATAATGCCTTGAATTGTCAAGAGAAATCAGCCCTGGGTACCGGTTCAGTTCCTCTTCGCCGGACCCATATAAGGAGTATGCGTTTGCCTTCTGCTTCGCAGAATATGGCTGGTTTTCATGTTTTTTGGCACATCCGACGGTGTACTTGTCACCCCCCCCGTCCGCGAAATTATGCCCTCTCTCTTGATTCATGAATAGCATCCAGTATTTCTTGTCTGGTGATACCCTTACTCAAACCGGGTACGTCAAAGGGAGAACGGCGATGGCGGGCAGGTTGGGGAACAATGGCGTACATATCACCCCTGCGACGTCTTATGACGACCTCTTCGGTCTTAGATTCTTCAAGGATACTCGACAGCTTATCTCTGGCCTCAGAATATGTGTAAACTTTCATGAGATTACGTCACCACCTTTATTGATAGACTTTTCGCCACTTCGCACATATGGTTATCAAGGCTGATGAGGGGTAACTTCGTTTCAAGACAACACTGTATGTAGAAGGCGTCGTAGGCATAGATATTGAATTTAATGGCTACTTTCAAAGTATCATATATCCTTATGGGCACAAGCCTTACCGGGATTCTTTGTGAGATGCTAAAGGCCCCAAGAGCTTCCCGATCCGTTAAACGTCCTTTTTTCTTCATGGCTGTCAGTGCATTTGCGATTTCGTAGGGAAGGACCTCTGGCGAAATAAGAGCCAACCCGGATGTTTTCTCAATAACCCATTTACGGTCGGTCTCATCAAGGACAACAGCGAGAAACGCGCTTGCATCAGATACTATTTCCATATATTAAGTTGTACAACTCATTCATCGAGTTGTCAATATTTTTTTGCATAACATGAGAGTCAGCCATAGCCAACCATCCAACGCGCTTCTTACGTGGGTACCCGCACCAGCACAAAACATGCTTCGTTAACCTGCTAATTCGCATAATTTTCCCGCCCGTCTCCCTATCTTCATACAATCACGATAGGATTTCAAGAAAAAACGCCGATCTGAGCAATCGAATACCATCTAAAATCTTCATAATTGCTAAAAGCCTGCCAGTTGTGTCTTTCAGCTTGCCATATTGTAGTTTATGGTTGAGCTAAGGGGGGGGCGGATGTTGGGAAAATCCTCACTGAGACCAACTTCGAGGGCTAATTGATAATCACACCATCAAAAGGTCAAGTGCCAGCGATACTTTGCGAAGCAGAAGGCAGACGTATACTAAAAAAAGGGGGGGGTGAAGAAAACCGGCGGCCTGGTAGAGGGCGATCAGGTTGCCCCAGTACCCAGGCTCCCATAGCACCTTTTCTTTATCTTTTGATGTGATAGATTTTATGATATACAAATATCAATGGTGTTGATTATATGAAGGTTAAAATTCTCGGTTCCGGGACGCTGAATCCTTCCATGGAACGGGGTTCACCCTCCTATCTTGTGACCGTTGATGGGCTCAATATCCTTGTCGATATCGGCCCGGCTGTTGTGAAGAGGCTCTTCGAGTATGGTATTTCGGCAAATGACATCGATGTTATTGTGGTTACTCATTTTCATGTTGACCACACGGTTGACCTTTCGACCTTCTTCTTCGTATCAAATTATGGCGTCACAGAGAGAACAAAGCCGCTTCTTGTTGTCGGCGGCCAGGGTGTGCATAAATTCTACCGGAGCCTGCTTCGTGTCTACCCGTGGATCAAGCCGAAATCCTACGAGCTTTCCCTAAAAAGCATGTCTGGTGGCGGGATACTGCAGATTGGCGGGTTTACCATGAAAACAGCGAGGGTAAACCACAATCGGGAAAGTATCGCTCTTCGGATCGAAGCGGATAAATCAATAACCTTCTCCGGCGATACGGGCTACTCGAAAAACCTTGTTCGTCTCTCGTCAGGAACCGATCTCCTCGTTGTTGACTGCTCCTTTCCTGAAAAAAAGGTGAAAGGGCACCTCAATCTTGCCACTCTTGAGAGGGTGGCAAGGGAAGCACAGCCGAAAAAGGTCATGCTTTCCCATCTCTATCCTGAGTGGGACGAATTCCGGGGTGTCCTCTATTCACCATACCTTTTGGCAGAAGATGGCCTCGAAGTGGAATTGTGAAAGGACATGTGGACACTTTGAAGACTGAACATTATGGTAATTATACGGTTACTCACCGCGCGGGGTCTGTCGACCCAGCCCTTGTAATGGGCCAATTATCAATGCCTCATAGTGTGATAACAAAAGGAAGGGGAGAGATAAAGATACTCTCTGTTGGCGACAAATTGCTCGCATGCCGGAAATATATCCACGGAGGCTTACTGAGAGGGATCACGGGAGATGCTTTTTTCAGTGAAAAGAGGGCTGCCAGGGAACTGGAGATAACAATGCATCTTGAAGATAACCGGTTTCCCGTTGTCTCGCCCTACGGGTATATTACCGAAAGACGTTGTTGCACAAAGTCTCTCTACCTTGTAACCTTCTTTAAAGAGAATGTTTGCGATCTCCTGGAGTTTTTGAAGTCTGCCGGTAGAAAAGAAAGGCTGCGGGTCATTAAGGACTTTGCCTGTCTTTTGTTTGAGATGGGAAGGCTTGGCGTCTATCATCCTGACCTCCACTTACAGAATGTGCTCGTTACAAAGGCAGGTGGCCTTATATTGCTCGATTTTGATAAGGCGTCTTTCAGGTCAGTTATGGAAAGTGATATGGAACGCATGTTCTGGAGACTCAACAGATTTGCCGAGAAGAAAGAAATGGCCAATGAGCTTATTATCACCATGCAGGAAAAGGCGCTCTTTCTGAGAACTATTGAGCGACTTTCCGGGTATAACATAACGGCTACGATGCAAAAACAATTGAATAGCAAACGTCTATCCTATAAACTGGGATGGTTTTTAGAGTCCTTGCTCTACAGGAAACAAGCAAAAACATAAAGCCAGTCGTTAACCATATAAGAAAATCCTTATGTGGCGCATTCATTTCCAATCTTTGAAAAAATATTTCCATATCTGCAGGCGAGTTTTTATTCCAAATTTGTTTCCAAGTTGATACTTATGGTGAAAACCATTTCTTTTGCCCACGCTCCGGTTTCCTCCTCTTCGCCGCCTCAATATCATCTTTCCCCCGAAATAGAATTACACCCTTGACAAAGGTACTCGTAAAGTTTAAATTAGTTTCATTATTACGCAACTAAGATATTTAATGGGTTGACGGAGGAAAAATGAAGGATGGTGACACAAGGGTATTTGAGATGCAGGCGGATATGTGCCTGGCGCTTGCAAACTCAAAAAGATTGCAGATCCTCAGCCTTTTGAAGGATGGAGAGATGTCGGTGACCGATATGATAAAAACAATGGGTATCAACAAGGCTAACATATCCCAGCATCTTGCCATTTTAAGGCAGAAGAGTATTCTTGAAACAAGACGTCATGGAAGGACGATTTATTACCGGATTTCAAACCCGAAAATTACAGAGGCCTGCACAATTATGCGTGCAGTTATGATGGAAATGCTCAAAGAGAAAGTGAAACTGTCAAAAAGGATGCAGGAAGTTAAACTGTCATAACAAAAGGATATATTATTTACAAACAGTTTCTTTATTGCGCAACTAACAACAATTAATAGTAATTTGCTATACACATAAAGAGAAAAAATGGTTGGCGGTTGGTTCTATTTGCTCATAGAATATTTTATTCCCCTTTGTATCATCCCGGTCTTGGTCTGACAAGCACAAGAGGGAGAAAATGGTGTGACTGGATGTGCCCGAGAGGATCTTTTTCAGATTTCCAAAATTTTTCTTGACAAATATTTACAGTTGTTCATAATAGTGATCAAAGGGGTTATTATGGGGAGTTGTTTGATTCACAATCGTTCTAATTATTATTTTCAGATAAAACTTTATTTTTGACTTTGTATTTATCGCGGCGCACCTGATTTTTAGTAACGCCACATTTATGTGGCATGGAGGAGATATCAGTGCCTGAAACGATTGAAGCAATTTTCAAAAAGCATGGTCGGACTTCCGATGAGTTAATTCCGATTCTTCAGGATGTCCAGAAAGAATTCGGCTATATCGCACAGGAATCATTAAAAAAGATATCTCGTTACCTTAAGCTCTCCGAAAACCTGGTATTCGGTGTCGCTTCTTTCTACACCCAGTTTCGCTTTACAGAGCCGGGAAAACACGCCGTCAAGGTGTGCCTCGGAACAGCATGCCACGTGAGAGGTGGTTCCACTCTACTTGACACGTTAGAACGTGGACTTGGTATTAGTTGCGGAGAAACAACAGAAGATAGGCGTTTCGACCTTGAGCGCGTTGCCTGCCTCGGATGTTGCGCCCTTTCCCCTGTTGTGCAGATCGATCGCGATATATATAGCAGAATGTCGGTCAACAGATTAACGGAGCTTTTGAAAAAGTATGAATAAACTTGACAAAGAAATCACACTGGCAAAGAAAAAATGGGCATCCTTTCAGGACAATAAGGAACCCATTATTTATATTGGCGCGGCATCGTGCGGCAGGGCAGCGGGGGCTCTTGACCTGCGCACCAGGATCAACGATTTCATAGAAGAAAAGAAGGTCAAAGCAACAATCATCGAAGTTGGATGTATTGGGCCCTGTTACCTTGAACCGCTTATCGATATTAAAATGCCCGGCCAACCACGGGTGAGCTATAATAATGTGAACGCCAAAACCCTATCCATTATCCTGAAATCGCATCTTATCAATGGTGTCGCCCATGCAAAGCTTGCCCTTGGCCATTTCGGAAAAAAGGGCTTCGAAGGGATTCCTCAGTTTTACGAACTTCCCATGTTAAAGCCGCAAGTAAGAGTGGTGTTGCGTAATTGCGGTCTCATTGATCCGGAAGATATTGATCAATATCTTGCCGTGGATGGGTATCAGGGTTTTATAAAGGCTATTACCACAATGACACCCGATGATGTTATAGGGGTTGTCCGCCAGGCAGGTCTCAGGGGACGCGGCGGGGCAGGTTTCCCCACGCATAAGAAATGGGCCGTTTGCAGGAATTCTCCCGGCGATCAGAAATACCTTATCTGTAATGCTGATGAAGGCGACCCGGGGGCATTCATGAATAGGTCCCTTATCGAATCCGACCCCCATGCTGTACTCGAAGGGATGCTCATAGCGGGATATGCAATAGGCGCAAGCAAAGGGATTGTTTACATCAGGGCCGAATATCCGCTTGCCATCGAGCGCTTGAAATTTGCCATTAAGCAAATGAAAGATTGCGGGCTTCTCGGAAAGAACATCCTCCGCTCTGATTTTAGTTTCGATATCCGTATTAAAGAAGGAGCAGGCGCATTTGTCTGCGGCGAAGAGACGGCCCTTATCGGGTCCATAGAAGGTAAAAGAGGTATGCCTAAGTCCAGGCCGCCCTTTCCGGCCATATCAGGGCTCTTTGGAGCGCCGACGATTATTAATAACGTGGAAACGATGGGGACCCTTCCGAACATCTTGCGGAACGGCGCTGAGTGGTATACCAAATTTGGGAAAGAAGGCAACCGGGGCACAAAGACTTTTTCCCTTGTCGGTAAAATAAGGCGTCCCGGCCTCATTGAGGTCCAGCTCGGAACATCACTTCGAGAGATTATTTTCGATATCGGCGGAGGTGTGCAAAAGAACTTCAAGGCCATTCAGACGGGAGGACCGTCAGGAGGTTGTTTATCAGAAGAATTTCTCGACCTTGCCGTTGATTATGAATCGCTTGCCGCTGCAGGGTCCATTATGGGTTCAGGTGGACTCATAGTAATGGACGAAGACACCTGCATTGTCGACCTGGCAAAATATTTCCTCGATTTTACCCAGAAGGAATCCTGCGGAAAATGTGTGCCCTGTCGGGTGGGTACAAGACACATGGTGGAGATCCTCGAAAGAATTACCCATGGGGAAGGAAACCCGGAGGACCTGCTTGCACTTCGAACATTAGGCGATACAATCAAAAAGGGTGCTCTCTGCGGTCTCGGTCAGACCGCACCGAATCCCGTTCTCACGACACTTCGTTACTTCAGGAATGAGTATTTGGAACACATTAACAACCACCGCTGCCGTGCTACAGTCTGTAAAGAACTCATCGAATACCGGGTTATCAAGGAAAAATGTACGGGTTGCCAGTCCTGTGTGAGGGTCTGTCCTACGGGGGCCATAACGGGTCCAAGGTCTGAACCGCACAACCTTGACCTGACAAAATGTATTAAGTGCCGTTCCTGTTATGAAATTTGTCGTTTTGATGCAATTGCAGGCGATGCAATTGTGATCCAGACAGGGGAGAAGAAATCATGACAAAAGAAAAAAAGCTCTCCATTACCATCGATAACAGGAAAGTAGCGGTAAAGCCGAATATCACAATACTTCAGGCTGCCCGTGAACATAACATCTATATACCATCGCTCTGTACTCTTGAGCCGCTTCCCTCCTATGGTGCATGCAGGCTCTGTATTGTTGAGGTCGACGGCCTGAGGGGTTTTCCTACATCATGTACAACACCTGTTGATGACGGGATGGTGGTCAGGACAGACACCGCCGAGATAAGGACACTCCGGCAAGAAGTGCTTAAGCTCCTTTTAAGCGAGCACCCGGCGAGCTGCCTTTTCTGCACAGAACATGATGAATGCAAAGATTACCAGGGGACAATCCGGAAGGTAGGCGTAACAACGGGCTGCCGGTACTGCCCGAATGATTCCCTCTGCGAGCTTCAAACCATTACAGAGAAAATCGGCCTTACTGAGACCTCATACCCTGTTTACTACAGAGGCTTCCCTGTTGAGAAATCTGATCCCTTCTATGACAGGGACTATAATCTGTGTATCCTCTGCGGCCGCTGTGTCCGCGTCTGTAACGACATACGTATGAACGGCACGTTGAGCTTCAAAGAGCGAGGAAAGCAGACAACCATAGGGGCGGCGCTCGACCGCACACACCTCGATGCCGGCTGTGAGTTCTGTGGAGCTTGCGTATCAGTATGCCCTACGGGCGCCTTGAGTACAAAAGTGAGTAAATGGTACGGAAAACCTGACGGAGAGACAAAAACAACCTGTGTATATTGTCCTGTGGGCTGCGAACTTCTGCTTCAGATAAAAAACAACGAGACCATAGATGTATTCCCAAATTACGATTCAACTATAGATCAAGGTCTTCTTTGCGTGAAGGGGCGTTTCGCAATCCCGGAATACGTGGCGAGCCCCGAGCGTCTCGCGACCCCACAAAGGATGACGCCATTGGGGTATGAGGATATTTCCTGGGATGACGCCATTGATGAGGCTGCTGAAAAACTTTCCGGCATAAACCCCGAAGACGTACTTATTGTGGTTTCGCCGCAGCTCACCAACGAAGACCTTTTTGTGGCGGAACGGTTCGCGAGAGAACTCATCGGTACCGACCAGATCATGTCTGTATTGATTACCGATATGAGAGAAGAGACAGTTAGCTTCCTCAATCTCGCTAGTGCTTCAAGTCCATTTAATGTCATTGATACAGCCGATACGATCCTCACCATCGGTTTTGATTCGACCTACGGTTTTACCCCCATCGGTATAAAGATTAAAAAAGCTGCAAAGGCGGGTGTAAACCTTACTACTCTCAGCGTGCATGAATCCAATCTCGATATCGTTTCAGGGGAAACATTCCAGATGAATGTCACCAAATGGCCCGCCCTTCTCGATAGCATTATGGGGAAAATGCCGGGCAACGGAAAAGGCACAAAATTAAAACCGTTGAACAAAGTCGTTGTTATAGGAGCGGAAGTAATATTCTCTCCGAAACGCGGCGCTGTTTTTGAAAAAATTGTGGAGATGAAAGATCGTTTCGGCTGGAAAGTGATCGTTGCGCATCCCTATACAAATCTTATGGGGCTCCTCGCCATGGGGGCATTCCCCGGCATCAAAAGAGGCGAGATTGTAAGTGATGGTACAAAAAGCACAGGACCGGCTGTTGAAGATCCCCTTTCCGCTATGGATTTGGCAAGGCACAGAAAGGTTGTTTACTTAATCGGGGAAGTGCCATTCGAGAATCTGCCGGAATGTGACTTTCTTATTTACCAGAATGCGCTGTCGGTAAAATCCACCCGTAAACCTGATTTGGTCCTTCCGTCAAGTCTGTTCACAGAACTTTCCGGTACGATCATCAGTGCTGAAGGCAGAATATTACCCATCCGCAAAGCCACAGACCCCTATGGAAAGTCCATGCCTGACTGGCAGATTATCAGTAAAATTTCAGAAAAGATAAAAAGCGGTGCGTTAAAATACAGCTCCATTTCTGCAATTCAAACAGACATAAAGAAACAGGTTAAAAGCCTTTCCGACGTGAAAAAAAGGTTAGAATTTCGGAAGATCAGTGCGAAGACCTCAGGTAAGGGGCGTACGGGTAAGCGCTTATCAGACCCGAAGTCTTCACGAAAGCCATGGGAAGAGAAATACAGGGGAATTGCCCTTAAGGATGTTGTCTCGGGTATGCTGGTCATAGAGGAAAGGAGACGCCATGAATAAAGTAATTGAACGGACCATGATAGTCCCCAACATGCACCTTCTTGAGATAGAGACACCAGAGATTGCATCAAAAATAAAACCTGGTCAGTTCATCATTGTCCGGGCAAATGACGAAGGGGAACGCATCCCGCTTTCTGTTGCAGACTGGAATAGCGAAAAAGGCACCATAACAATCGTCTTTATGGAGGTCGGCGCTTCGACGGGTGCACTTGCCTGTCTTCAGGCAGGAGATGAACTGGCAACCTGCGTTGGTCCTCTCGGTAATGAAACACAAATTGCCAACTACGGTACAGTACTCTGTATCGGAGGATGCTATGGCATCGGAAGTATTTACCCTGTAGCAAGGGCGCTTAAGGAAGCCGGAAACCAGATTATCACGGTACTCGAAGCGCGAAGTTCTTATCTGCTTTACTGGGTAAAAAAGTTTGCCACACTATCGAACAAAATATTTAATATAACCCGGGACGGAAGTCTTGGCATGAAAGGACACATTAACAGACTGACAGAAATCATCAATTCTCTCCCGAAACCACCAGATCGGATTATTGTCAATGGGTGCACTTATCTTATGGCCCATGCATCAGAGTTAACGAGAGAGCTTGGAATTACAACACTTGTGAACCTTAATCCTATCATGATCGATGGGACGGGTATGTGCGGTGTCTGCCGGGTAACTGTGGCAGATCAGAGGAAATTTGCCTGTGTTGATGGTCCTGAATTTAACGGTCATGAGGTAGATTGGAAGGAATTTCTTGCGCGGCGTAAGGCATACATGAACGAGGAGACACTTTTTTTCAGAAAGAGTGCCCCAAAACCTGCTGTACATAAAGAGGGGAAGTGCCAAGCATGAACGACGAAAAAAATCCTGAAAAACAAAGCAAGATCGACCTTAACCGGAGGGATATGCCGAAGCAGTCTCCGGAAATGAGGAGTCACAACTTCAATGAAGTTGCTCTTGGTTATACATTAGAAGATGCTCTTGGAGAAGCCAAGCGCTGTCTACAGTGTAAAAAACCGAGATGCGTTACGGGATGCCCTGTAGAAATCGATATCCCGGGTTTTATTTCCTGTATTGTGCGAAAAGATTTTTCGGCAGGAATAAAAAAAATAAAAGAAAAAAACTGTCTTCCTGCCGTATGCGGGAGAGTTTGCCCGCAGGAATCGCAGTGTGAATCGCAGTGTATCCTAAAAAACAAGGGCGCAGAAGTCGCGATTGGAAGATTAGAAAGATTTTTAGCAGACTGGGGGGCATCAGCCGGAAAAGCCGATCTCCCTCCCAAAGCAAAACCGAGCGGCAAAAAGGTAGCGATAGTTGGTTCAGGGCCTGCGGGTATCACTGTTGCGGGCGATTTAATACTTCTCGGCCATGAGGTTACTATCTTCGAGGCGCTCCATAAAGCCGGCGGTGTTCTCGTCTATGGCATTCCTGAATTTCGCCTTCCTAAGGCCATTGTTGCACGGGAAGTTGAATATGTGAAAAGTCTTGGAGTAAAAGTTTTTACTGATTACGTTGTTGGGAAAACAAGATCCATTGATGAGCTGTTAAAGGATTTCGATGCTATTTTTATCGGAACCGGCGCAGGACTTCCCTGGTTCTTGGACATCCCCGGGGAAAACTTAAACGGTGTTTATTCTGCCAATGAATACCTGACCCGCATGAATCTCATGAAAGGATATCTGTTTCCTAATTCGGCAACGCCTATCAAGAACCACAAGAAGGTCGCTGTTGTCGGCGGCGGTAATGTGGCAATGGATTCAGCTCGGACTGCGCTTCGGATGGGCGCCGATGAAGCGCATATTGTTTACCGCAGATCCCACGCCGAACTCCCTGCACGGCTCGAAGAAAGTGAAAACGCCGAAGAAGAAGGGGTCATATTCGATATGCTTACCCTCCCGGTTCGCTACATTGGTGACGAGAATGGGTGGCTCAAGGAAATAGAATGTATCAAGATGGAACTTGGTGAGCCTGATGCTTCAGGAAGAAGAACCCCGGTGGAAATACCAAACTCAAATTTTCGTATTGAAATGGATGCGGCCATCTGCGCTGTCGGAAACAGCCCCAACCCATTAGTTCCCTCTACAACACCTGGTCTTGACACAACACGTCGCGGAACACTCGTTGCTGATCAGGAGACAGGCAAAACAACCCGCGACTGCGTGTGGGCAGGAGGTGACATCGTGACAGGGGCCGCCACAGTCATTCTTGCCATGGGGGCAGGCCGAAAGGCTGCCCGGTCAATCCATGAATATTTAACGACAGGCAAACAATAACCCTTTTCCACACAAACCTGTGGTTCAAATCACCACCACAGGTTTGTAGAGATGAAAGCAAATCTGTTCGTTTTATTCTTAAGATAATGATCTGTACGTTAAAGTTTCTAAACAAATTCACTTAATATTAACAATCAAACTGCACTGCGCAGCTGTTATTGCAATAAATTGTCTCTTCGTTGACAAAGATACCTCTTTTACAGTATGCTTTTGTGATTTTTTTAATTTGTTACTTGGAATTCTAATGAAAAGAAAATTGACACAACATGAAAAGCAGATAGATCAAAAAATAGAGATCAATGATCAAGAGTGCCGCCGTTGTTCATACTGTGTGCAGCTTTGCCCAACAAAGGCTATAAAACTTGAAAAGAATACGATTAGGATAATTCCTGAAAGATGTATCTTATGTGGAAGCTGTATCACCGGTTGTCCGCAACAAGCGATGAGTCTTAGCAGTGGGCTCAGCATGGTAAAGAATGCAATATCTTTCGGTGCGAAAACCATAGCCTGCGTCGATCCTGCTTTTCCAGCAGTTTTTGATGTAAAACACCCGAGACAGCTTGTGACTGCGCTAAAATTGCTTGGGTTTACTGAGGTCTGGGAGGGTGCCTTCGGAGTAGAACTCGTCAGTCAGGCATACAGGAAACTAATCGAGAACAACACCGGTTCGCCGCTTATCTCATCCTTTTGTCCTGTTATCGTGTCTTATATCCAAAAATATCTCCCCCAGTTAATTCCCAATCTTGCACCTATTGTATCGCCTATGATCCTCATAGGCAAGGTTGCACGACAGATTAAGGGAGATGACTGGAAAATCGTATATATAACCCCATGTCCTGCACAGATAGGAGAAACGACTGCTCAAGAGGTAGCGGGAGCGATTGATCATATCATCACCTTCCGTGACATTAAACAGATGCTCGCTGAAGCAGGCATCGATCAGGGAAAGCTTGAGGAAACGGAATTTGATGGTCCGAGGCCACATTTGGGCAGAATAATATCGGTAATCGGCGGATTAAACAGGAGCATGGGCTCAAGCTTTGATGTCCTTGTTGATGAGGTAAGCGTAGCCTATGGGCGGCGACAGGTAATCGGCCTTCTCAACCAAATGGCTGCCGGATATATACAGGCAGGATTTCTTGATTTAATTTACTGTAATGGCTGCATTGACGGCCCCTTTGTCGATAGGGAGCTCTCAGTTCTCGGAAGACGACAGATTGTGGCCCGCTACACGAAAAGCGAGATGGCAAAACAGAATATATCAGAAGTTCACAAAGAACTTGAAAAATATAAAGAAATAGATGTGCAGCGTGATTTTCGCAATATAGAGCAAGAACTTGCGATACCCACCGAAGAAGAAATACGGGCAATCCTTAAAAAGATAGATAAATTGCCGCCCAATAACAATCTTGATTGCAGGGCCTGTGGCTATGCCACCTGTCGTGATAAAGCCATTGCTGTTGCACAGGGTCTTGCTGAAACACAATATTGTCTGCCTTATCTCCTCGACGAGAGCAATAAAATCTACCAGCAGCTCGAAAAATCACATCGCGAGCTGCAAAAGTCCCACCAGGAGCTCGAACAGGCCCAATATCAGCTTATCCGGACAGAAAAACTTGCAGCTTTGGGACAGCTTGCAGCCGGTGTTGCCCATGAGATCAACAACCCCCTTGGCACCATTACAATATATGCTCACATATTATTAAAGGGCCTGGAGGCTGACGATCCGCGGAGAGATGACGTTATGCTCATTATCAACGAGGCAAATCGCACAAAAGGTATCGTTCAGGGGCTCTTGAGCTTTGCCCGGGAGACAAAGCTCAAACAGGACAGTACTGATATTAATGAACTTCTTGAAGATACCCTGGGGCTTCTTGTTAATCAGTCACTTTTCCAGAATATTAAAATTAAGAAAGGGTTTTCTCAGGAACTACCTACTCTCTTTGCCGATGCGACACAACTCAAACAGGTATTTTTGAATATTATTCTCAATGCCGCACAGGCGATGGAAGGAAGAGGGGGGCTTGCGATTACAACATGGCAGGACAAGACTGATATTAAGATTAAAATCCGTGATACAGGCCCGGGCATTCCCCCGGAACAGGTGGGAAAGCTTTTTAATCCCTTTTTCACAACGAAAGAAAAGGGTACAGGCCTGGGGCTTGCCATCTCCTATGGGATTATCGAGAGGCATTCCGGAAAAATTGATGTTGAAACTGAGCTGGGAAAAGGGAGCGCTTTTACCATTTCCCTGCCCATTGGAAGTAGTGAAAAAGGTTTTCAGGATGAGACAAAAACAGTGTTAATTTAAAAATATTAAAACAGGGAGAAAGAACTTATGGGTAAAAAAAGAATCTTGATTATTGATGATGATGTAGACTTTAGTGATCTCCACAAAGCAGTTCTTGAAAACAGTGGTTTTGAAGTAGTAACCGCATTTTCGGGTCGGGAAGGACTGGATAAGGTCAAGTTTGAATCGCCTGATCTTATCCTGCTTGATTTGATGATGGAAAAACATGATACCGGTTTTGGTTTTGCAGAAAAGATTAAAGCAGATCCCCGCTATAAAAACATACCGATTCTTATGGTTTCATCTGTAGCAGACGAAACAGGGTATGATTTTTCGCAAAAACTTGATGGTTACTGGATGAAAACCGATGATTTCATCAATAAACCGGCCCCGGCGGAAGAATTGGTGAAACGGATCAACAGTCTCTTGGAGAGGGTAAAAAAGGGATAGCATTAAAAGGATAAATTATGGTTGAGACTGTCAATATACTTGTCGTTGATGATGAGAAAGGAATTCGTGAGGGGTGTCGCAGGGTCCTAACCAGCGAGGGTTACGCCGTTGACATGGCAGAGAACGGCAAGCAGGGCCTCGATATGGTAAAGGCCAAACCTTACGACCTCCTTCTCGTTGACCTCATGATGCCCATTATGAGTGGCATAGAACTCATGGAAGAAGTGAGACATTTCGATCCAGAAATCATTATGATTGTTATTACCGGTTTTGCAACCATCGAGACCGCCATAGATGCAATGAAACATGGCGCCTATGATTATATTCCAAAACCCTTCGCTCCTGATCAGCTTATCTCTGTTCTGAACAGAGGTCTTGAAAAGAGGCGACTCCGTAAAGAAGCGGAAAAACTTCGGGAAGAGAGGGACCAGAAGCTTCTGGAAGTGGCGAGCGAGAAAACAAAGCTTCACGCCATTGTCAATTCTATGGCTGATGGCATTATTGTCATCAACCGAGAGCGCCAGCTTGTACTCTGGAATCCTGCTGCGATCAAAATGCTTGATCGTAATGTGAAACTTGAGACGGGAAGAGATGTTGATGAGATTATCAAAGAAAAAGATTTGATTGAGGTTATCAACAAGGTGTTTTCGCCTAGTTTTTCCCAATACACGATTTTATCTGAGGAGATTGAATTAACGGGAGATGAGCCAAAGACGATCATGGTCAATGTTGCATGTGTCCGTGACGAAAAAGGTAGTGATCTTGGAGTTGTGAGTACCTTCCGTGACATAACGAGGCTCAAGGAGGTCGAAAAGATAAAATCGCAGTTTGTCTCGATGGTTGCCCATGAACTAAGGGCCCCCCTTGCAGCTGTAGAAGGTTATCTTGCAGCCTACCTGACTGGTGTTGCAGGGAAGGACCCTCAACTAAATCGCCAGATGCTGGAGAGGGCACGGCTCAGGACCCAGTCCCTCATGGAGCTTGTGAACGATCTCCTGCAGTTTGTGAGACTGGAGTCAAAAAAGGTGGTCAGGAAGAAAGAACTTCTCGATCTGTCAGACATCATAGTAAACACAGTGGAGCTCCTGAAACAGCAAGGTACAAGCAAAGACCTTACATTTCAGCTTGATATTCCAGATAAGCTGCCTCTCATCGAGGCCGACAGGGCCGAAATGGAACAGCTTTTTACTAACCTTATTTCAAATGCAATTAAGTATAATATAAAAAATGGGACCGTTAGCGTCAGTGCATTGCCGGATACCCATTATCTGGGTATCAAGGTGAGTGACACGGGAATCGGTATTGAAGAAGAGGCCCTACCCTGTATTTTTGATGAATTTTACCGTGTGCAGGGAGAAAAAACGCGTTATACCACGGGAACAGGCCTTGGGTTGTCGATTGTAAAAAGAATCATGGAATCGCATTTCGGTCGTATTGAAGTGGAGAGCGAAGTTGATAAGGGCACGACATTTACCGTAAAGTTGCCATTAAAAGAGATTAATTAAAAATAATTTTATGTATTGAGAATAAATCTTTCAAAAAAGGAGAAGATATGGCGAAGAAAGTAATAAAATTAAATGAGATCGTGGAGAAAAAACTGCTCGCTCCTTCGATCATTATGTACAATCTGTATGTGCCGGATATCGCAAAAAAGGTTAAAGCAGGACAATTCGTTGTCATCCGCTGCAATGACATGGCAGAGCGTATCCCTCTGACTGTTGCCGATTTTGACCGCAAAAAAGGGACCATTACAATTATCTTCCAGGAAGTAGGGACCTCTACTAAGAAACTGGCAAAATTCGAAGAAGGTTCTACACTTCTCGATGTGGTTGGACCGCTGGGCAAGCCGAGTCACATTGAAAACTTCGGTACCGTCGTCTGTGTCGGTGGCGGTGTAGGTGTTGCGCCGGTTCTTCCCATTGCAAAGGCGCTTTTTGAAGCAGGAAATGAAGTAATTTCCATTATTGGCGCACGCACAAAAGACATGCTCATCCTTGAAGACAAAATGAAAAAAGTAAGCACGAAACTTTATGTAACAACCGATGACGGCTCTTACGGTCATCACGGATTTGTTACCCAAGTCTTAAAGCAGGTTATCGAGGAAAAGAAAAATGTTGCACTCGTCGTGGGTATCGGCCCCGTTGTTATGATGAAGGCCGTCTCTGAAACAACCCGTCCATTTAATGTCAATACTGTCGTCAGCCTCAACACGATTATGGTAGACGGGACCGGTATGTGCGGTTGCTGCCGTGCCACCATCGGAGGAGAAACAAAGTTTGTCTGCGTTGACGGCCCTGAATTTGACGGCCATCTGGTTGATTTTAATGAACTGGTTCTGCGTCAGAGAATGTATAATCGAGAAGAACGGCGGGCAATGTGGGACCACGAATGTAAACTGGAAGCACAGGCCAAGGCAATGAAAAGAACAAAGGTTCGGCAGAAAATGCCTGAACAGAATCCGAAAATGAGGATTCAGAATTTTAGTGAAGTCGCCCTTGGCTATACCGACACGAATGCCCTGAAAGAAGCATCCAGATGTCTTCAATGCAAAAACGCTCCCTGCGTTGAAGGATGCCCTGTCAATGTTCCCATTCCAGCCTTTATCAAACAGATAAAAGAAGGCGATTTTATGGGGGCAATCCATACAATAAAATCAACAAACAGTTTACCTGCCGTCTGTGGACGCGTGTGTCCCCAGGAAACACAGTGTGAAGAAAAATGTGTTTTGGGCAAAAAGGGACAGCCTATAGCAATCGGCAGACTGGAACGTTTTGCTGCTGATTATGAACTGGGAAAGGGCGATGTGAGGGTTTCCGAAAAACCCAAAAAGACTGGGAAAAAAGTTGCTGTTATCGGCGCCGGTCCGGCCGGGTTAACTGTAGCAGGGGAGCTTTCGAAAAAAGGTCATGACGTAACAGTTTTTGAAGCCCTTCATAAGGCAGGAGGGGTCCTTGTCTATGGCATACCAGAATTCCGTTTACCAAAAGCGATCGTACAACGTGAAGTTGATTATGTGGAAAAGCTTGGCGCAACAATAAAAGTTGACCAGATAATCGGGCAGACCATGACCCTTGATGATATCTTTGAAGCTGGTTTTGATGCTGTTTTTATTGGCACCGGCGCAGGCCTCCCTTATTTTATGGACATCCCCGGCGAGAACCTGAATGGTGTTTATTCCGCCAATGAATTCCTTACAAGGGCAAACCTCATGAAGGCCTACTTGTTTCCAAGTTATGATACACCGATTCGTGTGGGGAGCAAAGTTGCCGTTATCGGCGGCGGAAATGTGGCCATGGACTCGGCAAGAGTTTCCAAACGCCTTGGCGCTGATGTATATCTTATCTATAGACGTTCCCGCGATGAAATGCCTGCCCGCGCAGAAGAAGCGCACCACGCAGAAGAAGAGGGTATCGACTTCAGGCTGCTCACGGCTCCCGTCCAAGTTATTGGAGATGAAAACGGTTGGGTAAAGGGTATCGAGTGCGTGAAGATGGAACTTGGTGAACCTGACGCATCAGGCAGAAGAAGGCCAATCGAGGTTAAAGGTTCAAACTATGTTATTGATGTTGACGTTATCATTATTGCTATCGGCCAGGGTCCGAACCCGATCCTCACATCAACAACGCCGGCATTGCAACTGAGGAAATCAGGCAATATCGAGGCTGATTCTGAAACAGGCAAGACAAGCATCGAAGGTGTTTTTGCCGGCGGTGATATCGTTACCGGAGCCGCGACAGTCATCCTTGCAATGGGTGCAGGAAAGGTGGCAGCAAAGGCCATGGACGAGTATCTGCAAACTAAAAAGAAATAGCGTTCCAAAAATAATAATAATAGTAACGGGGTGGGTCGACAGACCTACCCCGTTTTTTAAATGGGGTAATTTGAGGTGATCAAACCTTCGACTGCTCTCTTAACCACACGGTAGAATACCTGTAGGACCCTTCTTATAGTAAGTTTTACCTTTTAGTTACGTATTCTTACGTTTTTATGGTTTTCTAAAGTTAAATTTTAAAAGATATCTCTGGCCAAAGAAAGTTCCCCGGATATCATACCGCTTCAATGTGTTATCAATACTGGTACATGTACCATTTTGTAACCATGTACTCATAATCAGATATAGTTTTTAAAGATTGAGCTTTTAAGGTATAATCAATAGTAGATTTCCACGGGTTTATGCTTGTGGGTTCTCTGCTCGTTTCGTACCGCCGTTGCGGAGGACAGACGCGAGCCCCTGTAATTGAAATAGTGAAATACCGAAGGAGGGACTGTATGGGTATTTTGATCCTTGCGCTGTTAATTGTAATGGTAGTTGCCATATTCACAATACAAAACGCATTACCCGTTTCCATTGTGTTCCTCTTCTGGAAATTTCAGGCATCTTTGGCAATCGTGACATTCCTCTCAGTATTAACCGGCATCGTCATTGCCTCCATTATCTTTTTTTGGCTTCGTATAAGGTGTAACCGAAAAGAAAAAAACACCAGTCTGCCAGCTTGAGCGGTCCACTCACCGGGGCTGTAGCTGTTTGACCTGCTTAGTCTTGATTAAAATGATCTCAATATGGGTACCACGTTTATGGTTTTCATGATTGTTGCTGAGAAAGTATAAATTTCTGCTTGACGAATCCTATATATAGTGGTTATAGTGAAAGTCTATACTATATATGGTGTTATTTTTCACAAAAAATGTATTATTTAACGCTTAGTATGGCCATATGACAAGGAGATAGCATCATGGATGTTCGTCAACTTATCGTTCCTCAGTTATCAAAAAATGCCTTAACGGTTTTAGAACGACGCTATTTACGAAAAGACGAGCGTGGCCGTGTCATTGAAACGCCTGCCGATATGTTCCAGCGTGTTGCAGAGGCGATCGCCGATGCTGATAAAAAGTTCAAAGATGATGCGGACACCTCAACCCTGGCGCAGCAGTTTTATAGCATCATGGCCAATCTTGAGTTTTTGCCGAATTCTCCCACGCTTATGAACGCCGGTCGCGAATTGGGTCAGTTGTCTGCATGTTTTGTGTTGCCTGTCGGGGATTCCATGGATGAGATATTTGACGCTGTTAAACACACAGCCCTTATCCATAAGTCAGGCGGAGGAACAGGCTTTTCCTTCTCCAACCTTCGCCCCAAGAATGATGTTGTCCAGTCAACGACGGGCGTTTCCAGCGGACCCATATCCTTCATGCGGGTTTTTGACATTGCTACAGAAACGGTCAAGCAGGGCGGTACGAGACGAGGCGCCAACATGGGTCTCATGCGGGTTGACCACCCGGATATCCTGGAATTCATCGGATGTAAATCCGATCAGAAGCATCTCAATAACTTCAATATCTCAGTGGGTTTGACTGAGGCTTTCATGGAGGCGCTGGAACAAGATGAATCCTATCCGTTGATCAATCCACGGGGTAAGGAAGTTGTTGGAACATTAAAAGCCAAAGATGTCTTTGACCTTATCGTCAAACATGCCTGGGAAAATGGAGAGCCTGGTATCATCTTTCTCGATCGGTTGAACCGGGACAATCCCACCCCTCATATTGGCGCCATCGAATCGACAAACCCCTGCGGTGAGCAACCGTTACTCCCCTATGAATCCTGTAACCTGGGATCAATTAACCTGGGGTTCATGGTGAAGGATGGCCAGGTCGACTGGGATAGGCTGAAAGAAATCGTGCATCTGGCTGTACATTTTCTGGACAATGTGATTCAGCTCAATCGATATCCCCTTCCTCAGATTGCCCAGATTACCTATGCCAACCGAAAGATAGGCCTGGGTGTCATGGGATGGGCCGATATGCTCATTGCCCTTGGGATCCCCTATAACGCCGAGCATGCAATCGAGTTAGGCGAAAAGGTCATGGCATTTATCAACAATGAAGGACATAATGCTTCCAGGGACCTGGCCAAAGAGAGAGGCCCATTTCCTAATTTCGAAGGCTCACTCTTTTCTCAGCACGGAGAACCCTTGATCAGAAATGCGACGGTGACCACCATTGCTCCGACTGGAACAATCTCTATTATTGCGAATACCTCATCGGGGATCGAACCGATTTTTGCAGTCTCATTTGTACGACAGGTTCTGGATAACAATATCCTCGTCGAAGTCCACCCCCTCTTTGAAACTATGGCCAGGAAAAGCGGTATTTATTCTGAGGCCCTTATGGAGAAGATTGCCGAGCTTGGTACGGTTCAGGACATCAAAGAGATCCCTGCTGATATTCGCAATATATTCGTTACGGCCCATGACATCACACCGGAGGACCATATCCGGATGCAGGCGGTATTCCAGAAGAACACTGATAATGCTGTAAGCAAGACGGTGAACTTTCCTAAAACCGCTACGATTGAGGAAGTCAAAGAGGTATATGAACTTGCTTATAAACTGGACTGCAAGGGTGTTACGATATATCGTGATGGATCAAGGGAGAATCAGGTTCTTTCTACTACGCAAAAGCCGCAGGAGACAGAGGAAAGCGAGACAAAAGTTGTTCGTGATCGTCCTGTATCCCTCAAGGGTTGGACATACCGGATGCAGACGGGATGCGGTCCTTTGTATGTTACCATAAATGAAGATGAAGGCGGCCTATTCGAGTTATTTACGACCATGGGCAAAGCTGGTGGCTGTGCTGCTTCTCAAAGCGAAGCCATTGGCCGGATGGTCTCTCTTGCCTGGAGGAGCGGAGTCCAGCCGGAACAGGTCATTAAACAACTCCTGGACATTTCCTGCCATTCACATTCCGGTTTCGGTGTAAACAAGATCCTTTCCTGCGCTGATGCAGTAGCCAAAGCCATTCGAAATCACCTGTCTTCCGCTGGTCACACAGAGCAAATGGAAAAGAGACCACTCTTTAAGGGGGCATGCCCCGAATGTGGCGGTAAGGTCGAGCATGAAGGGGGCTGTTCTGTTTGCCATTCATGCGGATTTAGCGAATGCGCTTGATGTGTCTTTAACCAGTATTTTTAAAAGAGATCCGATTTCTTAACAATCCCGAAATAGGCCTTCATATCATTTGCCTCACCGGCTACTAAGATAATCAACGCTTTCTTTTCATGGTGTTCCCGATACTTTCCCTTGTAAGCGTCGCTTAGCCCCCTTCTGTCTGCGGGAAGGCAGCATTCGTATAATGGTATTCCATCTTTTCCTTATGCTTCAACTCTTCTTCTGCCATCTTCAGGAGTATATTTTTGGCTTTTCCCTCCGGATGGATCGCCGCAAGGGATACATAGAACTCATGGGCGTTTTTTTCACGATGTGCTGCAACGAGGTAAACATCTTTGTTTTCCATACTCGACTTGAGTTCCGGGGCTTCAAGGTGTTCGGCAATTTTGTAGTCAACAACGGTACTCAATTTGAGACCCTCATCCCCGTAGCCACTCTCCCGGTAGTTGACGAGAAATTCCTTGTGTTTCTTTTCCTCTGCGGCAACGTACTGAAGCGTATCTTTGGCCTCCTTAGTTGCTGCCTTATCCACAAGCTCAATGTAAAAATCGTAGGCTTCTTCCTCTTTCATTATTGCCAGATCGATGATGGCCGCAAAATCTTTTTTCTCCATATGTTCCTCCATTTTTTACCCCCTTAAGTAACGGGGCATATTCATCATGTGCAGCGAAAGACCTAAGTCTACGAAATACTTATTAATTATTATTAAACCATAACGACATTATGGAAATCATCATAAATCTTTTCAGAAATGATAAAAAAGATGGTAACAACGGGGGCATTCGTGTGGGCAACGGGGGGGTGTTAGTGATAAATAGATGCAACAAACAATGCGCCGAGGTATGTGCATGGCTTAAGTGGAGCGTTCTATTTTTGCATCGACAATAACGCAGCCCAACCCTTCTTCCAGCACAATGACAGGGTTAATATCAAGGTTTTTGATCTCAGGATGTTCAATGAGCAGTTTTGAAGTATTTACAAGAACGGTTTTCAGGGCTCCAATATCGGCGGGAAACCTGCCGCGAACTCCTCTCAGGATTGCAGAGCCCTTGAGTTCATCAACCATCTCACCGGCTATTTCGTCATCAATGGGAAGGACCCGTATTGCCATGTCTTTCATAATCTCCACAAAGATGCCGCCAAGTCCCAGAACGATAACAGGACCAAATTCCCGGTCCTGTCTCCCGCCGACGATCACTTCAACCCCCGGTGATACCATCTTCTGGATCATACATATCCGGGCTTTCATGTGCTTCAGGGTTTCTTCAAGCTCCTGCGGGCCCGAGATATTGAGTTTTACTCCCCCTGTATCCGATTTGTGGAGGACTTCAGGGGACGCCGTTTTCACCGCTACAGGGTAGCCGATGCGATCCGCTGCCTTGAGGGCCTCATCAAGGCTTGCAACAACAGCATGGTGTGCCACGGGAAGTCCATAGGTTTCGAGCAATCCGAAGGCTTCATCGGGTCTTACCATAACCGGGGGTTCGTTATGGCCTGAAGGGATGTTTTTTTCAGGTGCCTGAACGCCGTAGTATGTTTTTCTTCTGTGCCCCGGAAAGCGGTAATCTTCATAAGACATTTTCAACATGCGAATAGCCGTGTCAACATCAGTGAAGAGGGGAAAGTCTGCCGCTTCCTTCACGGCAAACCATTCACCCTTATTGGTGGCAATGCAGATGGCAACAGGCTTATCGTGTATGGGTGTTATTTGGGCGGCATGTTCGATAAACCTGCGTATCTTTTTACCGTCACTTTCCGAGCTATAGGTGACAACAAAAAGGACCCCGTCAACACCCCGTTCCTGAAGGGCCATATCGAGAATGGCCTTATACTCGTCGAGATCATAGACGTCGCCGATGTCGAGGGGGTTTGTGGCCTCAATAACGTTGAGCTTTTTCTCTCTTACGGTGTGGAAAAATCCTTCAGAAAAACGGGCAAGCTCAAATCCGTAATGATATGCTGCATCTGCCGAGACAACGCCATGTCCTCCGGAACGTGAGATGAGTGCAAGCCGCGGACCCTTGAGCAGGGGAAGAGAAAATATTTTAAAACAATCGACCATCTCCTGGAAACTTTGCACACGGTGGATACCGGCCTGTCTCATAGCTGCACCTGCTATGTCATCGTCACCGGCAATGGCCGTTGTATGAAACCGGGCAATCTCTTGGCTGGCAAGACTTCGATTTGCCTTAAGCAGCACAATAGGTTTATCGCTTTGCGCGGCAATATCCATGAACCTTCTTCCGTTGCTGAAATTTTCGAGATAGAGACCAATAACACGGGTGTCAGGATCACCTGAAATGTATTCCAGAACATCGTTTTCATTTGTGATAAGCTTATTGCCTATACTCACCAGTTTTCTCAGACCCACATTTTCAACAGAGCAGAGCATACAGGTATCATAAAAAATACCGCCGCTCTGAGATATGAGCGATACTGAACCGGGTCTCATGTATTGGGGATTCAGAATAAAAAAGGGAAGTACGAGACCTATTTCCAGGTTTATGGCCCCGAAACAGTTAGGGCCGACGATCTTCATCCCGTAACGGGCGGCTATTTCTTTTACCTCTTCCTCCAGCGAACTTCTCTTTTCAGTAAGCTCCGAAAAACCGCCTGATTCGATGATAACAGACCGGATCCCTTTCTTCCCGCAGGCCTCAAGGATAGAAGGGATATGGAGGGCGGGAACAAGGAGAACGGCAAGCTCCGGTGTTTCTTCCAGTTCATCAAGGCTGTTCAGGACCGGTTTACCTGCAATAGTGCCCCCGCTTGTCCCTATTGCAAAGAATGCTCCGCCAAAACCAAAGCGTTGAAGGTTCTCAATAATGGTCCGGGCAAGGTTTTTCGGGGCATCGGATACACCAAATACAGCAATGCTTTCAGGATAGAAAAAGGTTCTCATCATAATCTCCGGGTGCAAGTTTGCGGTCTTCTTAGTATACCCTGTAGACTGCCGTGAAAACAAGGCTTCCTTCCCATCCTCCACTCATATTTTTCGGGCAGATCATTTCAATTGAATAACCGCTCCATCTGTGTAAAATTATATCAATAACAGGAAAAATCCACATGGAGGAGACACAAAATGAGCAACACAACCAAAGCTCTTTTAACATTCGATAGCGGTTTTAACTGCGCTCAGGCGGTGCTGACATCGTTCTGCGATATATTAGAGATCAATAGTGAAGTGGCCCTGAAAATCGCCTGCGGTTTCGGTGCCGGCATGGGAAAGATGGCAAAAACATGCGGCGCAGTAACAGGGGGTTTCATGGTTATCGGATTGAAGTACGGTCACACAAAAGGCGGTGACATAGAATCGAAAGAGAAAACGTATGCTCTTGTCCGGGAATTTACCGACCTTTTTTCAGAGGACCACGGCTCAGTTGAATGTCGTGAACTTCTCTCCTGTGACATCAACACGCCGGAAGGTTTGAAGCTCGCCCAGGAACAGAAACTCTTCCGGACTCTTTGTCCGAAATATGTCGAAAGCGCTGTAAAGATACTGGAAAAGATACTATAAGGTGATTCACATAAGACTTAAAAGGTGATATAATATCAGCGGTATGAAACAAAAAATTTCTATAGTATTGATTCTTGCATTGGGGCTCTTGGTTGCATTGCCATCTGCCGGCTATTCATGGCGTCATTATGGCCACCACAGGTATTACCACCACGGTTATTATAATGGCTGGGGTACGGCGGCAATTATAGCAGGCAGTGTTATTACCGGTGCACTTATTGTAAGCGCCATTAATCAGAGCGCTCAACCTTATTATCCGCAACAGGTAGTCTATGTGAATCCCGCGCCGGTTGCTTATTATCCGCCGGTAAATCAACCTTATGCCGCCCCTGATCCTGCTTTTGTTGCTCAATACAACAAGAAGAACCCGTCAGGCGAATGGATTACCGTTCCCGGACAACAGATTGGCGATAAATGGGTTCCATCACATAAAGTTCACGTACCGTCCAATCCATAAGATCTTACGGTTCGTTAAAGTATCGCGATGTAATTGTAATTTTTCAGGTTTTTAATAAAAAGGTCTTTTTTCTCAACAGGCACGTTTATCCGGTATGATCCCTTGGGAATCCTATATTTCCTGATTTGGAGGTTATATGTCCTGAAGGTCCTGTATGAGACCTCCATTGCTTTCGCCAGGATGTTGCTGTGGATCTCCTGCTCTGTTTCTAATGTTATTTCCGCAAGCATAATCGGCTTATAGAGTTCCTTGTCATCAATCCTCACTCCATAGCGCTCTTTGTTGGAGATAATCTCCTTCAGGGCCATGACCCTGAAAACATATCGTTCTGTTTCCTCGGGAAGATAGAGATCAAGGAAATCTTTTGAATTCTGATTTTCAATGGCCTCTTTGAGTCTCCCGGCTCCGGCATTATACGCTGCCATTGCAATGAGCCAGTTATCGAATATTCCATTGAGCCTCTTGAGGTGTGTCAGCGCAGACCGGGTAGATTTTTTCACATTGAACCGTTCATCAACAGTATCGTTAATGTGCAGTCCCTCTTTTTTTCCGGTTTCCTTTATGAACTGCCACATTCCGCCCGCGCTCGCAGATGAAACAGAACGGGGGTTTAGGTAGCTTTCCGTTACTGCAAGAAAAACAAGATCGGAAGGAAGGGACATTTTCTGCAGCTCTTCATTAATCATGGGGAGATACTTAAAGTAGCGTTTTACGATAATTGTCATAAGCCCTTTATTTTCAAGCATTTGAAAAAGTTCCCGTTCCAAACGTTCCCGCACATCCTCCCTGAAAATAGGTATCTTTTTATCGCAGAGCATGAGATAGTCTGGAAGCGCGTCGAGGTTGTAAAGGTTAACCTGCCGCTCAAGCTTGAGCACATCTTTTTCGAGATCGGCGATCCTTTTCTCGGTTGATTGAGGAGGGGTTTTTTTAAATGTCTGAGCTTCTGCCTGAGGACAAAACAGGACCAGCACCGCAGACAACACAAAGAGCCCTGCAAACAAGGTTCTTTGGAGCAACTTTCCGCAGGACTTGCGGCATATCTTTTCTGAACTCTGAACTCTGAACTCTGAATGGGTCATCGCGATTCTTCCTTCACCATCCTGCTTAATATCATGGCCCTGTTTTTCATGCGTTCCATGAGATTTTTCATATCGACCTGTACTGAACTGAGATTTTCATATTTCTTTTTGTAGAGCAACTCAAGTTCATTTTTCCAGTATTCAACAATCTCGATCTCTTTTTTATTCATTTCAGTTTCAAACTTTTTTTTCAACTCACGTAAGAGCTTTTCATTCATTTCCATAGGCTTTTTTCTCCTTCTCTTTTACAATGTGCCTGTAAATAAGAATCAGTACTATTACAAGAACCAGTACCGCAGGAACAATGATAGATTCGTATCTTTTAATATCACTGACAAAAACAAGGACAACCTGACCGAAAGCGAATCCGATAAAGGATATAAGAATACTCCATGTGATGGAGTTGAGGATACTGAAGGTGAGGAATTTACTCATCTTCAGATTGGTACAGCCAAGAAGAATTAATATAACAGCCCTGATGCCAACGAGAAACCGTATAATAAATATAATGAAATTGCCGTACTTCCGGATTACTTTATTGGCCAGGGGAACCCTTTTGCGGATGAAATCGAAGCGTTCGATGATATTTTTTCCGAAGAATCGCCCGATCGCGAAAAAAGTACAATCTCCCGCAAAGGTCCCCGCAAAGGCGTAAAGCATTACTGTCCATATGCTCATATAGCCAAGCTTGGAAAATATCCCGCCGAGTAAAACCGTTGTTTCTCCTTCGAGAAAGGTCCCGATAAAGACACCAATGTAGCCGTATTTTGCTATGTAACTTTCCACATGCTCCTTTCTTTTGGTGAATTATTGTATATAGATTCACAGACAGAGGTCAACAATATTTACAATTATCTTGATGCTGGTGCATGGCCTATTGCATTGCCCACTCTTCGTCTTTAAACTGTATCCCTTTTTTCTACCATCTTCATGAGAAGTATGCCTGCTTCGTAGAGGATATACATAGGCACACCAAGGAGCATCATATTGTAGATGTCGGGTGTCGGGGTAATAAGAGCGGCAGCGATGGCAATAAAAAGGATAGCATACCTCCGTGTTTTCGAGAGGGTTCGAGATTTTACGATCCCTGTTTTGGCGAGGGCCAGCATTATTATGGGGATTTCAAAGGTAACGGCAAAGGCAAAAATCATGGCGATGCAGAACGAAACAAACCGCTCGACTGATATCATTGCCTTTATGGCTCCACCTTCATAGCCGATAAGAAATTTGATCCCCGATGGCAGAACAAACGAATAGCAGAATAGGCTTCCTCCATAGAAAAGCACAATTGCAGAGATGATAAAGAGACAGCCGTAGAGAGGTTTGATATTGAGGATGCCTTTTAATTCACGCCAGGCTAAATAGATGATGAGCGGCAGCGCGAAAAATATACCTCCATAAAAAGCAAGCTCAACAGTCGTGAGAAAGACCTCCGGCAGGCTCAGATAGTAGACCTTCAAATCGGTTGTTTTCAGGAGAAATTTTATGATGTTTTTTGCAAAAATGAAACTGACAATGCCCGATATAACGACTGCAACCAGGGATTTGAGAAGAACACTCCTGAGCCCTGTCAAGAAGGCAATGATGTTTTCTCTTTCCATGAGAATTCAATCCGGGATGTACCGAGAGAAATAATGTATTTCAGGGCATCATCAATGGAGATATCAAGAAATTTCAGCTCCTCTTCCCTGACCATAATCAGGAAACCGGCAGTCGGGATTGGTGTCGGGGGGATAAAAACCGAACAGAACCGCTTTTCCTCTATTTCAATCCTTTTTGTCACGAAACCGATGGCATATCTTCCCGGAAAGGGGAACTCAACGAGAACAGTCTCTTTAAAGGATTTTATCTTTTCAGACGAGAAAGCATCCGTCATATCCTTTACAGACCCGTAAATGCTTTTGACGAAAGGTATTCTCTTGAGCAGTTTCTCGCCGCACGCAATGGCCATCTTTCCGAAGTAATTGGAAGCGAGTATTCCCGTCACATAGGTGATGATCACAAAAAGAATGAAGCCTATGCCGGGAATATATATATCCCGACCGGCAATGCGAGCGAGGCTATTTTTAATGAGAGGGGCGACGAGAGGTTCGAAGAAAGAAATAATGGCATAGACGATATACGCAGTGACAATAAGGGGAATGAGTATGAAAAGACCGGTGAAAAATTTGCTTTTTACATGTTTTGCGACGCCCATTTTACGTAATAGTATAATCGAAGCGGGTGAATGTCAAATCAATTGATGACGCGCGGTTTTTGCAGTTTATAATTCTGCCACGGCCTTGCCGTATTGTTGGCATGCGCGGAGGCCTTCTGTTGTATCGATCAGGTCTTCCTTCAACATAAAGGCCCCAAGGTTGACCATCTTCATTTTGTAGACGAACTCCATGGTATTGAATATGATGCCTGCCGAATCACCACTGTGGGTGTAAGAACCGAAAGCTCCGCCTTCCTTGCCCTTTAGACCCGCATTTTGGGCAAGAAAAAGAAAAGTCTTCATATTGTTTGTGATATCCCTGTGGTACGTGGGACACCCAAATATATAGGCATCATAGCCAACCAGGTCTTTGTCGTTTTTCATTTCATCGATACTCTTCACTTCTGCTTCGTGGCCGCTGATACGGACCCCCTCTGCTATATATTCGGCCATTGCTTTTGTGTTTCCTGTCCGGCTGTAATAAGCGATGAGTACTTTTTTCATATTTTATTTACCTCATTTTTCATTTTATCAAATACACCGCAATATAAAGTCAAAGATAGTGTAATAGTACATCATTAAAGCATTTTACAGCCGGTTTACAATATGCGCAAGGGTTTTCATGGGGGCTCAAATCATAAATCATGTCAAGGAAATTGGGTTACTCCCTTAGTATCGACACCGTGGCCATTGAGGTGACGTCATAATCCTCGGTGCCTTTATTGGAAGATCTCTTGTCTAAGAGGTCTTTTCTACGGTATAATTACCATCATGACCCAGGCCCCCATGAAGACATATGTACCGCTCAAAGATATCGAATCCGTACTTCCCATCCTTTCAAAGATCGCAATATGGGGCGGCGTGTCAGATGAGCAGCGCAAGGCAATCTTTAAACGGTTGGAAACAGGCGTATTCAAAGAGGGCGAGTATGTCTTCCGGAGAGGCGATGAGCCAACGTATATCTATATCGTCAAAAAAGGGAGGATCGAACTTCGCATCAGCACCCCGGAAGTCGATGTTGAAAAGATGACGCTATCCGTGGGAGAGTGTTTTGGTGTGGCTTCTTTAATGGCAATGCAGAAACACACGAATAACGCTGTTGCTGTTGAAGATAGCGAGGTCATGGTCCTATCAAGGCAGTCGCTCCTTGAGCTTCAGGTTGAAGACATTAGATTGTTCGCTCTTCTGATGATGAATACCGCACGAGAGCTTGCACGGAGACTCAAACTGACTGATGACATCCTTCTTTGTTATATGGAAACGCACAAAAATGAATGAATACTACCCTGAAAGGAGGGCGGCCTGTAGTATCCTCAATATGAAAGGACACGTTTATTTCCGCTCCATAATCGGCTCTATTGTTTTCGTACTGTTGTTGGTCCTCACGTATCAACCTGTTGCGGCTATTTCCCCCGCAGACGCTTACAGTCCTGCCACAATCAATGATGCTGCGATGAAATTAGTGCGATTTTGCACAGAACCAAAAGTTGGTCTTGACGAACAGGCTGTGGCTACCCTCGTGGATTATGTCCTGAGTTCAAAGCAAAACAGGGAATACGGCCTCCCGAAATCCCTTGGAAGTACCGGGGCTTATTATGAATTTGACGCCAGGACCACCTTCCCTCGATTCATGGAGTACTCGTACAGCGCTCTCATCCCGCCTACAATTACGAGACCGTCTTCGCTGCGCTACTCTGTTTGGACTGGTCCCAAGGGTGAAACACAAAAATTCCCCGATGGCTGGAAACAGGTTCCTCCTGCCGGTGCTCCCGTCATCATCCACGGTATACAGCGAGAATCCGATACCCCCGACCTCAATACCGGCGTCTATCATGAATATGATCTGAAAAGAACACTCATTCTGCTCAATCATAAAGGACAACAGGTACTGGTTTCCATATCAAAACAGATCGGACAATCAAATGTCGGGAAAAAAGGGGCTATTCTCGGTAATGACAGCGACTGGAACTACTATTACTCGGGAGAACCAGGAACTACCAGGGCCGGCCTTGGATGGGTCAAGTCTTACATCTACGAGTTTTTCTCCATTGGCATCTATGCGGAGCCAAGCGCTACATCAGCCACTATCAGATCAGGTGTTTTTCAATGGCTTCGCGCCGGCTGGTCAGGAATAAATTTTGTCAAATCAAGTCATATTCTTAACGGAATGAAGCGCTTTGCCCGCGATTGCAAAATGATTCTGGAATCTCCCCGGCTACCCGCACCCCAACAGATAAGCTCTGTTTACCATTGGCTTTTAAACATACCGTCAGAAGACTTGTTGAAGAAATACGCAGCCTTGCAGCAGGCGCAACGGTCTTTGGCCATCCAGACCGGAAAAATCAGCAAATCTGAAGGAGAAGAAAAGATATCCGTTGTCAACATACCAAAAGAGCAGATGGTTGAAGAACTTATGCAGGAGTATATCAAAATGACACTTGGGAAACCGGCCCTGCTCGGAAAACAATCTTTTCAGGCACCCATGTGATGCCCATCCTTCCTGCCAGCTTACATGTGTGTTCTATCCTGATAGCGTAGCAATAACAGCGCAGAAGGGACAAAAATTTAGCTGTTCTTATCTGTTTTGTCTGTGACTAAAGCATTTACAAATGTTTTTAATGTGTCAGGACTGTTGATTGGTTCGTAACAGGTGTCCTTTATGCAGGGGACCACCGAGCCTTTATCGTCGCCATAGACAATACACGAATAGGGGTGCCAGATCGAAAGAACCGATTTTGCGAGTGCCGTGTCACTGGGGACGTGGATACCAAGTTTGAGCATACGATAAAAGGCGTCGAGGCCACAGAAAAAGTATGCGCCGTGTATCTCCATGAGCTGCGCGTCAGTAGAAAAGGTGTTGAGTAATTTTTCCGCGTATTGACGATACTCATCTTTATCGAGTATATAGGCAAGCTTCAAAAGAACGATAACAGCAAGGGCATTAGCCGATGGCCGGGGAACATCTTCTATGCCTTTGAGCCTCATGCCGATGACCTCTTCTTCTGTGTCAAAAAAGCCGCCTTCCTCGCTATCCCAGAATTTCTCAATACAGGTCTTGATAAATTCTTCCGCAATGGTGAGATATTTCTTATTGGCGCTTACTTCGTAGGCAGAGATGAGGGCATCGATAAGGTACATATAATCGTCGAGAAGCGCTTTTACTCCCCGTGAATGAAGGAGTCTGCCGTCTTCAATATTTACCTGAAGTATCCTCTCAAGGCTGCTCACGGCAAAATCTTTTATTGCGGTGTTGCCCAATGCCCTGAATGCTTTCAGATACGCCGATATCATCATCCCGTTGAGGGATGTATAGAGCGCGTCATCAACAAAGGGTTTCGGACGCTTATCGCGTTCTGTTAACAGCTTGAGCCTTCCGCTTTCAAGGAGTGTTTTTACCTTTTCCGGGCTCATCGGGATCTGTTCGGCAATATCATTGACACCCATGCAGATGGAAAGGACAAATTTTTTCTCATCGTGATGGACCGCATTCCGTTTGTTCAGAAAATAGAGGGCAAAGACAGCATATTCATCGGTTGCGAGAATACGCCGCAGTTCCTCATCGGTCCAGGTAAAGTAACCTCCTTCATCATCGGGAGTCACATCTGCATCCATACTGGTATAGAAACCGCCGTCAGGATGGGAGAGCTCTTTTCGGATAAAAAAGATAATATTTTCCACAATCTTCTTAAAGAATTCATCACCGAAAAGACTGTAAGCGTCGGCGTAATTTCGGAGCAGCCAGGCGTTATCCTCGGTCATCTTTTCAAAGTGAGGTATTATCCAGGCCTCATCAGTGGAATAACGGTGGAAACCGCCGCCAAGCTGGTCATGGAAACCGCCGCTTGCCATAGCGGTCAGCGTATTTTTCAGGGCATATTCGACAGTTTGGTCTCTGTGAAAGAAATATTGGCTGAGGAGAAATTCTATTGCTCCCGACATGGGGAATTTCGGGGACGTCCCGAATCCCCCGTAGCGTTTGTCAAAACCTTTCATAATGCTCTTTGTTGCCTCGTCTACCAGGACTTCGCTTACTTTTCCTTTCTTCGGCGAGATTTCTTTGAGTAAATCGTGGAGTTTCCGGCTGTGCTCATAGACCTCAGCTTTCTTCGTCCTGTAAAATTCGCTCATGGCATGAAGAAGGGCCTTAAATCCGGGCCTGCCATAGCTTTCCTCAACGGGAAAGTATGTGCCCCCGTAGAAGGGCTTTTTTTCCGGTGTCAAAAACATACTGAGGGGCCATCCGCCGCTCAAACCCATGGCTGCTATTGCCTGCTGATACCGTTTGTCGATGTCGGGGTGTTCATCCCTGTCAAGTTTGACAGCAATAAAGCGCTCATTGAGGAGTGCGGCAACATCATCGTCTTCAAATGATTCCTTTGCCATGACATGACACCAGTGGCACCAGACAGCGCCGGAACTCAAAAAAACAGGTTTATCTTCCTGCCTGGCTTTTTCAAACGCCTCTTCCGACCAGGGATACCAGTTTACTTTCTGTGATGCGGCATGCCGTAAATAGGCAGATTTTTCCTGTTCAAGTCTGTTCATCTTTCCTCACGTTCTATCCCTGCGGGTCTTCCACAGAGAGATATTTATTATTTAATTCCATTTCTCAATCAAAGTGCTACCTTTGTTGGCAGCGTTATATAGTATATGCTCCGTCGTCTTCGGGTACAGAAAAATCCCCGCTGTAAAAATACTCTTCATAGATAAGAAAGATAATAATACAGATCAGGCATATGTCAATCTGCCTGCATCATTGTGTTTTGTATGAGCAGAGCGGTTCTTCCTCAAGAATATCTCCGGTCAGTTCGTAGGCCCGTGCCCGGCAGCCGCCGCAGATACTGAGGAATTTGCAGCCGCCACATTTGCCCTTATAAGATCCAAGGTCGCGGAGGTTCCTGAAAACCGGTGATTCTTCCCAGACCTTCTGTACACCGGATACCCTTACATCTCCTGCCGGGACTTCCAGATAACCGCATGGCTGGACAATACCCTTATGGGAGATAAACATGAAGCTTTTTCCTGCGAGACAGCCTGCGCTTTTCGGCGTATCGCCTTTTTCTTTCACGATCCGGTAGTAATGTGGCGCGCAGGTGACCTTCATCTCGATTTCATTTTTCTTCTCCATGGTGTAGAGCCATTCAAGGACATTTTCGTACATTTTCGCGCTCAACTCTTCGCCTTTTAACCCCTCACCCCTTCCCACAGGCACAAGCAGAAAGATATGCCAGGCGACAGCGCCAATTGATTTGGAAAGTTCATACACAGATTCAAGATCATCAGCATTTAAGCGCGTCACCGTTGTATTGATCTGAAAAGGAAGTCCGGTTTCGGAAAGGATTTTCGCTCCATTCATGACAGCATCAAATGATCCCTCGACGCCCCGGAAGGCATCATGAGTAACGCTGTCTTTTCCGTCAATACTCATGCTTACCCGCTTTATTCCGCCTTCTTTCAACTTGAGGGCGCGCGCGTGATCAAGAAGGGTCCCGTTTACGGCAATGACAAGTCTCAAGCCCTTTGCGTTCCCGTACTCGATAATGTCGAAGATGTCTTCCCGCAAAAGGGGCTCGCCTCCGGTGAGGATGACTGTCGGGGAAGAAAAGGCAAGAATTTCGTCTATAATACCTTTGCATTCATCAGTCGTGAGTTCATCTTCGTGGGGGCCGGACGCGGCAGATGCCCTGCAGTGGATACAACTGAGGTTACAATTTCGCGTCAGTTCCCATGCGACCATCCTCAGAGGGAATTCTCTTTCGCCCATTTCCCTATATCCTTCGCAAAGTAAGTAATAATGATGTCTGCGCCTGCCCTTCTTATACTCATCGTCGATTCCAGAACAGTCCGTTTAAAATCAAGGTGTCCCTTCGCAGCAGCAGCATGTATCATGGCATATTCACCGCTTACCGAATAAGCGGCAAGGGGGATATTGAATGTTTGCCTGGCGCGGGCAAGCACATCAAGGTAAAAAAGGGCCGGTTTTACCATGATGATATCAGCCCCTTCCTCAATGTCGAGGGCGATCTCACGAAGTGCCTCCCGTTCATTGGGCGGGTCCATCTGGTAGGCCTTTCTGTCACCCACCTGCGGCGCTGATTCTGCGGCATCCCTGAAAGGGCTATAAAGACAGGAGGCATATTTGGCAGCATAGCTCATAATGGGGACATTATAATCACCGTGGAGGTCGAGCATTTCCCGTATCGCTTTTACCCTGCCATCCATCATATCGGAAGGGGCAACCATATCGGCGCCGGCCATGACATGTGTCAGCGCGCTCTTTGCGAGGAGATTCAATGTTTCATCATTGTCTACGGTGTCCCCCTTCAAGACGCCGCAGTGGCCGTGGCTCGTGTATTCGCACAAACATACATCGGTAATAAGGAGGATCTTGTCGCCGAAGCGTTTTTTGATAGCGCGGACCGCCTTCTGGATAATACCGTTTTTATCGTATGCACCGCTTCCCATTTCATCCTTTTTGGCGGGTATGCCGAAGAGGAGGATAGCCGGGATGGAAAGTTTGATTGCTTCATCGATTTCTTTTAATACCCCATCGACAGAGAACTGATGGATGCCGGGCATTGAAGGAATGGCCACTTTCTTTTCCGACATCTCTTTCACAAAGACAGGATAGACAAGGTGATTGACGGAAAGGTCCGTCTCCCGTATCATACCCCGCAGCTTCTCATTTTTTCGGAGCCTCCTCGGCCTGTATACCGGAAATTTCATAATACCCCCTTTCCCTTTAGGATCCATTGTACACTATTATCAATACTCAGCCAAATTGATCCGATAGTTTCGCAATCTCCTTGAGTGGCCAGACAGTAACCTTGTCGTGAACAGGATAGATTTCTTTGCCCGGATAAATGATCCAGAGATGGTCAAGTCCAAGGTCGACAAGGGCAGTGCGCATCGATTTTGTAAAAAGCGGAGCCTCGCTGAATTTGACCTCAACGCCATATCGGCGGCCCCGTGCCATGAACAATAAATCAATTTCGGCCCGGTTATGCGTGGCCCAGAAGAACGCTTCGGGAGGTCTCGCAAAGCTCAGGAACTGCTCTAATACAAATCCCTCCCATGATGCTCCGGCCTTAGGGTGTGCCAGTAAACTCTGGAAATCCGGTAGTCCAAAGAGTGTATGGAGCAACCCTGAATCACGAATGTATATTTTTGGCGCCTTAACCTGTCGTTTTCCGATATTCTCATGCCATGGCTGGAGCTGCCGCACGACAAATGTGCCCGTGAGTATGTCGAGGTATGAGCGCACGGTCTTGTCTGATAGCCCCATAGATCGACCTAATTCCGAGGCGTTCCATATCTGACCGTGATAATGGGCTAACATTGTCCAGAAACGCCTCATTGAAGCAGCGGGGATTGTAAGCCCAAGCTGGGGTATATCACGCTCTAAAAATGTTCGTATGAAACCTTCCCGCCATGCATGGCTATCCTCATCGGAATCGGCGATGAAGGAGCGCGGAAAACCACCTCTGAGCCAGAGAGTTTGCCACGATTCTCCCCCTGTTTCCTGAAGATCAAAACCGGAAAGTTCTACGAATTCAATCCTGCCTGCCAATGTTTCCGAAACATGCTTTATGATCGCAGGTGACGCGCTTCCGAGAACGAGAAACCTGGCCTTATTCTCGGGCCGATCGACAAGGACCCTGAGGACGCTGAATAGCGCGGGCATAGTCTGAATCTCATCAAGAATTACTATACCCGAAAAGGCTCCGAGGACAAGTTCCGGATTTTCCAGCCGCCGCCGGTCCGGTAATGATTCGAGATCGAAATATAAAGCCTGTCTGTCCTGACCAAAAAGACGTGCCAAAGTTGTCTTCCCGCATTGTCGTGGTCCGAGGAGCGCGGTTACCGGTGACCGGCGTGTCGCCGTCAATAGCATCTTAAGATAGAGGTCACGTACAATCATATAAAGATATTAACATGAAATATCGGAATGTCAATACGAATTATCATGGTACATTAGTAAGGTTTTACCTTCAATTTTCAGGAAAAAAATCCCAATTGCCCATAGCCAATTTTCTACAGCCCGATCTCCTGATCGCTCAGATAACACTGCGGGTCGTCGCCCCAGATGTCACCGCTGACCGCTTCGGCCCTGACCCGGAAATTCCCCCCGCAGATATCGAGCCACTTGCACTTTGCACAGCGTCCTTTCACAAATTTCTTCTTTTCTTTGAGCTTTGCCATCAGTTCATTGGTCGTATCCATCCAGATCTCACCGAAGGATCTTTCCCGAACATTGCCGAAACTGTAGTGCCTCCAGAACTGGTCGGCATGTACATTGCCTTCTTCGTCGATGCAGGCAATACCCACACCTGAGGCATTCCCTTCGTTCATCATGAGGAGTTCATAGACTTCCTGCGCCCTTGCGGTATCTTCCTTGAGAAGCCTCAAATAGACATAGGGGCCATCTGCGTGGTTATCGACAGTGAGCACCTCAATCTCCCTTCCTTTATTGAAAAAGTCCTTTGTCCTGTCCATGATGTAATCAACAACCTGCCTGGTTTCTGCATGGGTCAAATCTTCCTCTACGAGCTTTGACCCTCTTCCCGCATAGACGAGATGGTAGAAACAGACCCGCTGAATCTGTTCTTCTTCAATGAGATCGAATATCTTCGGAATCTCTTCAAAATTTCTTTTATTGATGGTAAAGCGAAGACCGACCTTGATACCTGTCTTTTTCGCATTCCTGATACCCGCTATAGCCTTCCCGTAAGCGCCATTGACACCCCGGAAGGCGTCATTGACATCGGCAATGCCGTCAAGGCTGACCCCGATATAGGAGAGGGAAAACTGCGCAAACGTACGGGCCTTTTCTTCGGTAATGAGGGTGCCGTTGGTAGAGATGACAGCCCGCATGCCCTTTTTCACGGCATAATCGATGAGTACCGGCAGGTCATCCCGGAGTACGGGCTCACCACCGGAAAAGAGTATAACGGGCACGCCGAAGAGGGCAAGGTCATCAATGAGCCTTTTGCCTTCATCGGTTGTTAGTTCGTTTTTCCTGAGACCTTCACCCTCTGCAAAGGCGTAGCAGTGCACACATTTGAGGTTGCACCGTTTCGTTGTATTCCAGACGACAACAGGCTTTTTGTCTTTTGAAAACTGAAGAAGATGGGATGGAAGCCTGCCTGATTCCCGCCCATACCGGAGCGGATCAGAAGCCTCAACGGCGCCGCAATAGAGTTTTGATATACCGATCATAGCCTTATTTTGCCTATAAAAGGGACAAAAGTCAACAAAGCCCATTGCCGTGTAACGGTTCAGTTTGAAGATGCTGGACCTGACTTTTCAGCACAAATGCTTGACTGCGTTGGAAAAACAGCTTATAAGAAATTCAGGGATTCGATGTCAAACAGGATTGATAAAATTGATAAAAAGGATGAGTCAGACATGAAAACATACAAACTTATATTTTTTGTAGTGCTCACGGCATTGATCCTCGGCCCTGTTGAACTTGATCAAGGCCCGGGCGGAACCATTCTGCGGTTGACAGAATCACAGGCCGCTCCAGACAAGATTGTTGTGGCCCGAAACACCAAGGGAAACAACCCTGTGGCGCCTGAGACAAAGGATGGGCCCGTTGGTTCCCGCTTGACAGCGCAGGAAGTCCGGCAGTTGCTCACGGCCCATAATAGAGCGCGGGCACAGGTTGGCGCAGGCCCCCTGGTGTGGTCAGAGAAGCTTGCCATATATGCTCAGGAATGGGCTGATCATCTTGCATCTACCAACCGTCGTATGGAACACCGTCCACGTTCAGGCACATGGAAACAGGAGCATGGAGAAAACCTTTTCATGGGAACAGCAGGATACTACGGGGTGGCTGATGCTGTAACCATGTGGGTGAAAGAAAAATCAGCCTACCATGGTAAACCTATCGCCATGTCCACCCTGAATGCCTACGGACACTACACCCAAATCGTCTGGAAAAATACCAAACAGCTTGGTTGTGCCAGGGTGGAGTGCGGTGGTAACGTAATCATAGTCTGTAATTATGACCCTCCTGGTAATGTCTTGGGTCAAAAACCTCACTGAACGGCAGATTCTTATTTTGAAGAGTTTGCCAACTGGAATATTGACGTCACACAACTCTACAGCTCTAATCACCATATTGGTCGCTTTGGGCTTCCCCGTTTCCGTTTCGTGTCAACGGCCTGTTGCCCAAACCAGAAAACCAGAGATTGTAAATTATCACAGAAAATAACATGTGTAATTTCAACACGTTCGCTGTGGCCTATTTAGGGTGTGTTCACAAAGTATCCGTTATTTGGATTTGGGCAACAGGCCGTAAAGGTTTGACCCCATTTCCCCCCGTATTAAGCCTAAATTAGCAGATAGGGGACATCCTTATTCCACTGTAACCGACATGTGCCCGTGTTGTCCCTTACGAAGAACCGCTGGTTTAACTGTCAATTCTACATCCTGTCCGAGTATTGTGAGAAACTCCATTAAACGCCCTACTGATACCGACACCGGGCGGCAACGCATAAGCGTTGATATCTGTGCTTGTGTCGTGCCTAACAATTTTGCTGCTTCACCCTGAGTTAAGCTCCGTTCTTTCAGAAGCTTGTAAATCTGCACGGTGAGTTTGGCTTTAACAAGCTCTTGTTCTGAATTTGGAAACCCAAGGTCGGCAAAAACATTTCCACTGCTTTTTTCATGGTCTTTTATCATATCCAAACTCCTTTACTTCTAGAGGCGTAAAGACTCTCGGCCCACTTCAATCGTTCCTTGATCAGATCAAGTTCTTGTTTCGGCGTTCCGATGCCGCGTTTTGCTTTTTTCTGAAACACGTGTAGCACATAAATCATACCTGCAAGCTGGACGGTGTAAACGGCGCGATATGTATCGCCCCTGTAGTCTTCGATCACTTCCAATACACCGGCCCCGCCAAAACCTTTAAGAGGTTTTGCCTCCGGCGACTTTTCACCTAATTGTGCAGCATAAAGCGCATAACCGAAGGCTCTACGGACTGAAAGCGGTAAATCCTTCAAGTCTTTCCGACTTGTCCCAATCCATTCAAGACTCTTAGGTTTGATCTCATCCACTATATAATTATACATATTTCTATATATCTGTCAACAAAACCTTCGTCGCTTGTTGCATGATTAACGTTTCTTCCTTAATTTACTTTATTTTGAGAGTGAGAGGGGTTGAGAGGAGGCTATGAGGACCTCTACATCAGGGGGAGGAGATTGTCAATTGAACCAGGACATCCCAATTTAA
>PNOF01000004.1 GCA_013824645.1 Syntrophus sp. (in: bacteria)
AATATCGTCTGACAGCCGTAGTATGGAGCGAAAATTGAGGCCGGCCATGATGTTTACGGCCTCGTAGCTTCGATTGCCTGTCCTGCAATAAACAAAATATGTTTTGTTCCTGTCGAGTTTGCTCATCTCGCTGGTAAAATTATCGGCCCGGAAATTGATATTAACAGCGCCCTCGATATGACCGTCTGCAAATTCCTCGGGAGTTCGTATGTCAAGGATAACAAAATTATTATTGTCCTTGTTCTTTTTAATGTATTCAAAAGCGTTTTGTGGTGTGAGGAGATCGACAACAATCTGTCTACCATCTCCTGACATGGCCTCCTGTCTGGTAAGTTTCTGTTGAGGACACCCGCAGACAAGGACCGTGCATATACATGCAACCGACAGAAGCGCGAGCATTCCCATTGTATTTTTTCCTCTCTTTCCGGATACTGTTGTCATTATATTTCTCCTCTATTATAGAGTAATTGCCGGGGACTATTCTGTCAAGGGATAGATTATTTCCTGGTCCTGTAACAAATGGGTTTAATGTTGACAGGGGCAAGCGTCTCCCTATACAATTCCCCTATCAGGAGGTGTACAATGAAACATACCGCTGTGTTGTTTTTCGCATTTCTCATGATTTTCTCAGGTACACATACTGCTTTTGCCGCCGGCCCTGATCTGTCGCTGGAATCCATCCAGGTCACACCAGCCAGTCTCATATCGACCGCCGGGGCCACGCTCACCGTGGTTGTGAAGAACGTCGGCACCGGGCCGCACAAGATAGTCACCCTTTTCTTCGGTGGAGATGAAAAGGTCCTCACGGCCTTCAATATTCCCATGCACAACAGCGGCGAACATGGTGTTCAAATCCCGGCTCTGGACGTAGATCAGAGCGCGCAGTTTACCTTCGATAAGCAATCTACCCTTGCCGCGGGCACATATACGATACAGGCAAAGATCTGGCCCGCGAAACCATGGGCTGTGCTGCCTTCCGATCCGAAACAGGAAACCAACATGAACAACAACATAAAGGATGTAACCTTCACAATAAAAGCGGCCCCTTCGAACCTGCCGAAAGGCGGAAGGACCCTGCACAAAATCCCGACAGGGCAGGCCCCCTCCAAACCGTTGGACTGAGAAGCAGCGCTCCTTAACGTATCCTTTTACGCGTCATACCAATTCTAATTCATGCATATAATAAAGCTTTCTCATCGTCGGAAATCCTCACGTACTAAAAGTACGCTCCGGTTTCCTTCTCTTCGGCATCTTCATTCTATTTTTGACTTAGAATTGGTATTATACCCCTTCGGGGCACAGGTATCCTTTCACAGAGAAGACACAAGAGTACTACGGCCGCTCAATTCCCTTGCATTTACCCTCCCCCTTTGATAGCATTAGAAAAAGCAACATTTGGGATGGGGGATATATGGGGAAAGCGGTGCAACGAGGAAATATTGAGTAAGTCGAAGCTCACCTTTGCCGGGCTTGTCGATTCCATCAAGGCGGTTGATACGCAACTGGCGCAGCAGGCGAGCAAGGCCATCAACATCAGTTTGACCCTGAGAAACTGGCTGATCGGCATGTATATCGCGGAGTATGAACAGAACGGCAAAGACCGTGCTTCCTACGGAGATAAGTTGCTCGAGAATCTCTCTTCCACGCTGTTTAACTATGGTTTGAGCAGAGTCGAAGAACGGGAACTGAGGCGGTACCGTCAGTTTTACCAGACCTATCCACAAATTCGGGAGTCGCTGACTCCCGAATTAAGACAGAAATTAGCGAGCCCTTTCGGGATTGCTACCCGTGAAAAGCGGGAGTCAGCGACTCCCGAAACCGCTATTTCCGGCAAGGAGTTGATCAACAGACTCACCTTCACCCACATCGCAGAACTTCTGAAATGCGATGATCCGCTCAAGCGCGTCTTCTACGAAGTCGAATGTATCCGGGGTAACTGGTCGGTGCGGGAATTGAAACGCCAGATAGCAACGCTTTACTATGAGCGGTCCGGCCTTTCCACAAACAAAAAGAAGCTTGCCGAACTTGTTCAATCAAACGTCGAATCGGCGGAGCCGAAGCTGACCATCCGTGACCCATACATTTTCGAGTTCCTAGGTCTCAAGGCAAAAGAGGTTATGGGTGAATCGCACCTTGAAGATGCACTGCTGGACAAGTTGCAGGACTTTCTCCTTGAACTGGGCCACGGCTTCTGTTTTGAGGCCCGTCAGAAACGCATTCTCATCGGTTCCAAGAACTGCTTTGTCGATTTGGTTTTCTATCACAGAATTCTCAAATGCCACGTATTGATCGAGTTGAAGATCGATGAGTTCAACCACGAGCACATAGGCCAGCTCAATACTTACGTAAGCTGGTTCAAGGAAAACATGATGGCTAAAGGCGACAATCCTCCCGTAGGAATCCTCCTTTGCACCGCAAAAGACCATACCTTCGTCGAATACGCCCTTGCAGGCATGACCAATAAACTCTTTGTTTCAAAGTACCAGTTGGAATTGCCGAAGAAAGAGGAGATGGAGCTGTTTATCGCGGAGCAGATGAAAGAGGTGCAGGGGTAATGGGATGGTAGAGCCGAAGCGGAGATGTGATGAAATTTTGAAGTCACAAATTGTGACTTCAAATCGTAAGGAAAAAAAGTATGGGCGGTAATACACTGGTAAGAAGCGAAGAAATCCGGAACAGGATTCACACCATTCGTGGCGTTCAAGTCATGTTGGATAAGGATTTGGCCGTTTTCTATGGCGTAAAACCCATCAGATTGCGAGAGCAGGTTAAAAGAAATATCAAACGTTTCCCTGTTGATTTTATGTTTCAGCTTACGGAGAAAGAGGCCGAACTTATGGTATCGCAAAATGCGATACCATCAAAGCAATCCCTGGGCGGTTCCATGCCTTACGCTTTCACGGAACAGGGGGTAGCAGCTATTTCTGCGGTGCTTACGAGCGAGAGGGCCATTATAGTCAACATCCAGATCATGCGGGCCTTTGTAGCCATGCGCCGGTTTATCGCCGTTAACGCTGAAGTGTTTCAACGCCTCGACGCTGTTGAAAGGAGACAGATTGAGGACAAGGTAGATGCTGATCATAAGTTTGAGCAGATATTCAATGCCATAGAGGAACAGAGCATAAAGCCAAAACAGGGTATCTTTTTTGAAGGGCAGGTTTTTGATGCTCATCAGTTTATCTCCGACTTGATTCGCACCGCCAGGAAATCAATTATTGTAATCGATAATTACATCGACGATACGGTATTGACGCTTCTTTCCAAGGCCGATAAGAAGGTAGCAATCACCATTCTCACAAAGACCGTTTCCAAACAGCTCGCCCTTGATGTAAAGAAATATAATGATCAATACCCGGCAATCACGATAAAAGAATTCCGTAACTCTCATGACAGGTTCTTCATTATCGACGACAAAACCGTGTATCATTTCGGCGCATCTTTGAAAGACCTGGGCAAGAAATGGTTCGCCTTTTCCCGCTTCGATAAGGATGTCTTCAAGCTTCTGGAGAGACTGGAAGGGATGGTTGGTGAGTAGGGGTAGAGGAAAATGACGAACAAACTTTTCGTTTCCAAATACCAGTTGGAATTGCCGAAGAAAGAGGAAATGGAGCGGTTTGTCGCGGAGCAGATGAAAAAGGTACAGGAGTGAAGGAACCAACCGTCATGGACATTCCATATTCCCTTGCATTTACAGCCGGCCTTTGATAGCATGTTGAAAACAATGTTTTTTGAGATGGGAAAGATGGGCGAAGCCTGTACTTCAAAACCATAGCCCAATACTGCCATGAGGTGTCGTGAATACTGATCTGACTTTTATCACGAACGAAAAAGGACAAAACCTCAAGAGTCGCTTTGAAACGCTCATAAAAGACACTCGTTTTTTCGATTGTCTCGTCGGTTATTTCTACACCAGCGGTTTTTTTAATATCTATAAACCTCTCGAAAGCACAGAACGAATAAGGGTGTTGATCGGTATCAGTACAGATCGGCGCACCTTTGATTTAATTGAAAAAGCGAAAGAGCCCTATCAGGCGGAACTTAAGCTTTCTCATGCTGAAGCCAAGGAGAAACTCGAAGGCGAAATAGAACAGGAGTTTGAGTATTCCGAGGATAACCAAAACATCGAGGAAGGGGTAGAGAAATTTATAGAATGGATACGTGACAAAAAGCTCCAGATAAGGGCTTATCCTTCAGATAAAATCCACGCAAAGGTCTATATTATGACTTTTGCAGAAGATGACCGCGATGCGGGCCGTGTGATTACCGGTTCCAGCAATTTCACTCAAGCAGGGTTTGTCGACAATCTGGAATTTAACGTGGAGTTAAAAAACCGGGCCGACTACAACTTTGCACTCGACAAGTTCAATGAACTGTGGGCCGATTCCGTCGATGTCGGCGAAAAATACATCGAGACCATCAAGACAAAAACATGGCTCAATCAGAATGTTACCCCCTATGAACTATACCTGAAATTCCTTTATGAGTATTTCAAGGACGAACTCAACCTCACAGGTGAGACTTCTACCCGCTACCTGCCCGAAGACTTCAAGCAATTGGAATATCAGGAACAAGCCGTTCTTAACGCAAAGAAGATTCTTATGGAATATTGGGGTGTCTTCATCTCCGATGTTGTTGGTCTCGGGAAAACGTACATTGCGGCCATGCTTGCCGGTCAGCTTGAGGGCAGGACCCTTGTGATTGCCCCGCCAGTTTTGCTCGACAAGAATAATCCCGGCTCGTGGTACAATGTCATGTCAGATTTTCGCGTCTCCTTCGATAGCGAATCAATCGGCCGGCTCGACGATCTGCTGAAGAAAGGCGTTGAGAAGTATACCAACATCATTATTGATGAAGCCCATCGTTTCCGTACGGAGTCAAATGTAACATACGAGAAGTTGGCTGAGATATGCCGGGGGAAACGAGTGATTCTCGTCACTGCAACGCCCTATAACAATTCACCGCGAGATATTCTGAGTCAGATCAAGCTCTTTCAAAATGCCAAAAAAAGCATGATCCCAAACCTCCCCAACCTTGAAGCCTTTTTTGCCGGACTGGAAAAGAAACTGAAGAAACTTGACCGGCAGAAGGACCGCGAGGAATTTATTGCAACAGTCAAGACAAATGCCAAAGAAATACGGGAAAGGGTATTGAAGTACCTTATGGTCCGCCGCACAAGGACGGAGATATTGAACTATTTTCCAGGGGACCTCGAACGACAGAAACTAAGATTCCCCGATGTGGAAGCCCCATCACCTCTTTTTTATGAGCTTGATGCTCATGAAGATGCGATCTTCAGCCGGACCATAGAGCTTATTGCTCAGCGTTTCAAGTATATCCGTTACACGCCGATGCTCTATCTCAAAGAAAAGGTTGACCAACTCGAAAAACAGTCCCAGATCAACATGATGAGTTTTATGAGAATTCTTCTTGTAAAGCGCCTTGAAAGCAGTTTTCATGCCTTCAGAAACTCAATTGACCGCTTCATCGGCTCCTATGAGAGATTCATCCAGGAATACGACAAAGGCAGGGTATATCTCAGCAAGAAACATGCAAATAAGATATTCGATCTGCTGGAAAACGACGATGATGAGGCCATACAACTGCTCATCGATGAAGGCAAAGCACAGGAATACAAAGCCTCTGACTTTAAAGATGATTTCCGACCGGCCCTGCAGAATGATCTTGATATCCTTAAAGAAGTCCGTGAAATGTGGTCGTCGATTACAAGAGACCCCAAGCTGCTGACCTTTCTGAAAGAGCTTCAAGAAAACCCGATCCTCAAAAAGAATAAACTTATTATCTTCACAGAATCAAAAGAGACAGCCACGTACCTCGCGAACAATATTGATTCACACCTGAAAGGCTCTGTTCTTTCCTATCATGGTTCTTCCGGCGAAGACGTGAGAGACAAGGTGATCGATAACTTCGACGCAAAGGTGCGGCATAAAAAAGACGATTACCGTATACTGGTCTCTACTGAGGTGCTCTCCGAAGGCGTCAACCTTCACCGTGCCAATGTGGTTATCAACTATGACATCCCATGGAATCCGACACGCATGATGCAGCGCGTGGGACGGATAAACCGTGTCGATACGGCTTTTGACAAGATATATACCTTCAACTTTTTCCCCACGAAACAATCCAATGATCAGATCAAGCTCAAAGAGGCAGCAGAGGCTAAGATCAATGCCTTCCTGACCCTTCTTGGCGGGGATGCAGCGCTTCTTACAGAGGGAGAACCCATCGGCTCTCACGAGCTTTTCAACCGCCTTTTGAGCGTGCAATCAATTACCGGTGAAGATAACGGCGAAGAGAGTGAGTTGAAGTACCTGCACCTCATCAAAACGATCCGTGATAAAGACCCCAATCTATTTGCGGCGATTAAACGTTTGCCGAAGAAGGCCCGCAGCGCACGCGAAAGCCAGGAACATCAAAAGCAACTCCTGACCTATTTCCGGCGCGACAAACTCCAGAAATTTTTTATTGCTGTCGATCTGGACGAAGACGCTCAAGAACTTGATTTTCTTTCTGCCGCAAAGCTTCTTGAAACAACGCCCGAGATCGCCCGCAGTAAGACTAGCCCTGATTATTATGATCTGCTCGACAAAAACAAGGAGGCTTTCATCTTTACCACCACCGAAGGCATTCTTGAATCGGCATCTCGTGGTGGTCGAGACAGCGCAACACAGCTTTACCGTATTCTGAAGGTGGTAATGAAGGATAGCCGTCGGCTCACGGAAGACCAGGAAGCATACATCAAAAGGGTGATGTTCAGGCTTGATGAGGGGGCGCTCCCCAAACAGACCGCAAAAGAAGCGCTTAAGGTAGTCAATGATCTGAAAGGCGAAGCCATGACCAATTCGCTTAAGATACTTGGCGCTTTGCAATCATCTATCCCGGCAGGGCTCCTGGAAGGACATCGAGCCGGGCAGGTGGGTGCGCGCACGGGCAGACGGGAAGTGGTCCTGTCGCTTTATCTGGCTGAAACATAGGGGGATAAGTATGGAAGAAACCAAAATCGCACTATTCAAAGGCAAAGAGATTCGTAAAGTTCTTTATGAAAATGATTGGTGGTTCTCAATCGTCGATGTATGTGCTGTGTTGACCGACAGTGCGGATGCGGGAGCATACTGGCGGAAGTTGAAACAGAGACTCAACGAAGAAGGGGGCGAAGTCGTGACATTTTGTCACGGGTTGAAGTTGCTTGCCCCGGACGGCAAGTTCAGAGAAACAGACTGCGTCAACGCCGAAGGAATTTTTCGGATCATCCAGTCAATCCCTTCTCCAAAAGCTGAACCCTTCAAGCGCTGGCTGGCTAAAGTTGGCTATGAGCGCGTTCAGGAGATAGAAGACCCAGAATTGGCAACAAGAAGGACCCGGCTCCTCTACAAGCTCAAAGGGTATTCTGATGACTGGATAGAAAAGAGAATGCGGGGCATTGCAATCCGTGAAGAACTTACCGATGAATGGCAGAACCGTGGAGCGCAGGAAAAGAAGGACTATGAGATTCTTACCGCTGAAATATCCAAGGCCGCCTTTGGGCTGACACCCACGGAATACAAGAAACATAAGGGTTTAAAGCGCGAGAACCTCCGTGATCACATGGATGATTTTGAACTTATCTTTAACATGCTCAGTGAACGTTCCACAACAGAGATCCACCGTACTGAAGATTCGCAGGGCATCAAGAAGCTGAAAGAAGATGCGAAAGCGGGCGGCAATATCGCAGGAAATGCCCGAAAACAGTTAGAAAAGAGACTCGGCAGACCCATTGTTTCCAAGACTAACTATTTGAGAAAACCAGAGGAACAAAAAAAACTGCCTGAAAAAAAGAAGAATAACCCTACAGGGCGCTAAAAAGAGAATAAAAAAAGAAGGCATTGCCGCGGGACGGAACCCTTTGGTTTGCCTCCTATCGTGATTATGCAAAAAGTGTAATAGGATACGATAAAAAAGTCAATGAATTTAAAAGGCTGACACGTGGACAGAGACCAGGCGCAACGCAATGTCAGGGAGACCCTTGAGGGTCCTTTCGAGAAAGGCAGGTTTACCCTTTTCGTCAAGAACCTCCTCAACTCAATCGAAGACGCCCCTTTTTCCTATAAGGGCAACTTACTTCCCGATGCTTACGACCAATACATAAGCACCCTTGAACGTATCGGTAAATATTCCAATGGTGAACACAAGATTGACATCCTTGTAGTGAAGCTCAAAAAAGAGACTTCCATCGACCGTGCCCGCACTATGCAGAGAAATTTCATCGCCTGGTATCTGAATGGCAGCCGTGGCGGGGAACAGAAGGATGCGGCACTCGTTGCCTTTGTTTCACCCGATCAGGAAGACTGGCGTTTTTCTCTTGTCAGGATGGACTACCGCTTCGAAGAAGGTAAAAACGGCAAGATAAAGGCCAAAGAGGAATTTACCCTTGCCCGCAGGTGGTCTTTTCTCGTCGGCGCAAATGAAACCAGCCATACCGCTCAGAGCCGCCTTGTTCCTATCATGGCCGATGACGAGTATAACCCCACGCTTTCCCGCCTTGAAGCAGCCTTTAACATTGAAACAGTCACGAAGGAATTTTTTGAGAAATACCGGGAACTCTTTCTCTGGACAAAGGAAATCCTCGACAGTATTATTTCTGAAAACAAAATGGTAGAGACCGACTTTGCCGCTAAAGGCGTAAACACCATAGATTTCGCGAAGAAGCTCCTCGGTCAGATTGTCTTCCTCTATTTTCTCCAGAAAAAAGGCTGGTTCGGCGTTGGCCGTGATGCGGACTGGGGCACAGGTCCGAAAAGCTTCCTCCGCGAGCTTTTTGCAGGCAAACATGGAACATACGCCAATTTTTTTAACGACATACTGGAACCCCTCTTCTACGAGGCCCTGGCCCGTGAACGGGACGGTGATTTTTACAGTCGCTTCAACTGCAAAATCCCCTTTCTCAACGGCGGTCTCTTCGATCCCATAGGAGGTTATGACTGGGTGCATACGGATATTTTTCTGCCTGACGAACTATTCTCCAATAGTCATAAAACAAAAGAGGGAGATACGGGAAAGGGCATTCTCGACATCTTTGACCGTTACAATTTTACCGTCAAGGAGGATGAGCCCCTCGAAAAAGAGGTTGCTGTTGACCCTGAAATGCTCGGCAAGGTCTTTGAAAACCTGTTGGAGGTAAAAGACCGCAAGTCAAAGGGCACTTACTATACGCCCCGCGAAATTGTCCACTACATGTGCAGGCAGAGCCTCATCAATTACCTTGAAACCCAATTGAACGGCCCTGTTGTTGCTTATGAGATGATGGGCAATGAGCAACTGGACATGTTCGGCAACGATGCGAAAACAGGCCAACTCGATTTGACGATAGAGCACAGATCAGCCCCTGCCATCCCGAAAGAAGACATAGAGAAGCTCATTCAAACAGGCGAGCAGTTTGGCGAGAACGATGCAATTGCCCTTGAGAAGGAACAGAGAATTATTGAAGGGAGACAGAAAACCTCCACGAAAAAAACCATGCTCCCCGACAGCATCAGAGAACAGGCGAAACTGATCGATGACAAACTCGCCGCCATAAAGGTTTGCGATCCTGCTATCGGAAGCGGTGCATTCCCTGTGGGTATGATGGGTGAGATCGTCAAGACACGCAATGTCCTTTCCATCTTTATCAAAGAACCAAACCGGACCTCCTATCACTTCAAGCGTGAATGTATCGAAAAATCGCTTTATGGTGTGGACATAGATCCCGGCGCAGTGGAGATCGCGAAACTGCGTCTCTGGCTCTCCCTTGTTGTCGATGAGGACGATATCCGCGAGATCAAACCCCTGCCGAACCTTGATTATAAAATCGTCTGTGGCAATTCACTGGGAAGCGCCAGTTGGGATGTATGGGACAATAAGCTTTTCAAGGAACTGGAATCTCTGAAGATGCGGTACTTCGACGAAACGAGTCCGGGACGGAAAAAAGAGGAGAAGGCCCGTATCGATGAGCTGATCCAGCGCATTACCCATAACGAGCAACAATTCGATTATAAAATCTTCTTCAGTGAAGTATTTGACCACGGCAATGGTTTTGATGTCGTCATTGCAAACCCGCCCTATGTGCGGCAGGAAGCCATAAAAGCATTGAAGCCCATGCTTGCGAAAGAGTTCAGGGAATTCTATTGCGGCACCGCTGACCTCTACACCTATTTTTACAAGCGGGGCCTTCAAAACTTGAGGACCGGCGGCCACCTCTGTTTTATCGCACCCAACAAGTTCATGCGGGCAGGATACGGAAAGAACACCCGTGAGCTGTTGGCGCAAAAGGCAACATTGAAAGCAGTCATCGACTTCTGCGACCTGCCCATTTTTGATGCCACCACCTATCCCTCAATCCTTCTCGTGGAGAACCGGCTTCCGGTTAAAGAGCAAACGACACTGGCGGCCACCTTTACCGATGCGGCCCAACTGGAGCGGATAGAAGAGACCCTTGATGCCGTGGGTTTCCCCATGCCCCTTACTGCCCTCAGAAAGGAAGGCTGGACCCTTGAGCCTCCGCAAGTTCTGGCCCTCATGGAAAAGCTCCGTAAGGCAGGAACACCTCTCGGCGAATATGTGAAGGGCAGGTTTTACTATGGTATCAAGACTGCTCTCAATGAAGCATTCGTCATCGACGAGGTAACGAAAGAATGCCTTATCGCCGAAGACCCCAAAAGCGCCGAGCTTATCAAGCCCTGGCTGCGTGGCCGGGACATTAAGAGATGGAAAGCTCAGTGGGCGGGACTATACCTCATTACCATTCCCAGCAGCGCAAACAGAAAATGGCCCTGGTCAAATTCTAAAACAGAACAAACAGCTCGCACTATCTTTGAAAAAACATATCCGGCTATCCATTGCCACCTCTCACAATGGGAAGATAAACTCAAAAAGCGTGACGATCAAGGACAATACTGGTGGGAGCTGAGGTCGTGCGCCTATTATGAGGAGTTTGATGGACCGAAGATCATTTATCCGAACATCACAAAGAAAAACGTATTTGCTTTTGATACGACCGGATGGTTTACAAATCAGAAGTGTTTCATAATCCCCACCAGTGATCTCTGCCTACTTTCCGTCCTTAATTCAAAAGTGGGTCTGCAATGGTTCACTAAGGCCTTGCCGCTATTGCGTGGCGGATTCTTCGAGCCAAGTGCCATATTTATGAAGGACTTTCCAGTGCCCTCAGCCACCGACACTCAGCGAGCCCCCATCATCACCCTTGTTGAGCGCATCCTTGCGGACCGCGATTCCCCCGATATCCGTCGCCTCGAAGCCGAAATCAACCGCCTCGTCTACGACCTCTACAACCTCACCCCCGACGAAATCGCCATCGTTGAAGGAGGCAAGTAATGTCAGATGATTTTTTTAAACAAAAACGAGTATGGTCAAAATACAAAGACTTTATCCTTGATTACTATTTGACACCATATCTTGAAAAGGTCAAGTACTTACAAAAGCCGATTTGTATTATAGACTGCTGTGCCGGACCGGGGAGTTTCGAAGATGGGTCTGACGGATCGCCTTTGATCATTGCCAAACACATCCAGGGCTTGTACAACAGGCACGTTAATATAAAAGGTCTGTTCTTGGAAAAGCAAAAGAGGCTTTTCTCCAGACTTCAGAAGAATCTTGAACCGTACAGCGCCTTTGTGGAAGCAAAACACGTTGATTTCAGGAATTATCTGGACGATATCAGATCAATGGCAAGATCAAGCACGGTCTTCCTCTACGTAGACCCCTATGGAATAAAGGAACTGCCGTTTTCTGAACTTTCTGAGATTTATAGAACAATCATCGAACACAATTCGAGCGTCGAGGTTTTACTGAATTTTAATAGTGCTGCATTCGTCAGATGTGCCCTGGTGGCCCTCAAAATGGACAGGCAAGGCTTTGATTCCGAGGAAGGTGACGACGAAGAGAGTTTTTGTGGTGCGGAGGGCATGTCAACAGAGCAAATGGATGTAATAGCTGGCGGTAGCTATTGGAAAGAAATAGTGTCTGCTCCAGAACTTACATTTCTTGAAAAAGAGGAGAAAATTACTGAATCCTATATGAAACAAATGAACGACTATTTTCGAATAGTCCGCAATTACCCAGTGCAACATAAATACGGGCGGTTGCCTAAGTACAGGCTTATTTATGGGACCAGACATGAAGACGGTATTTTGCTGATGAATGAGACCATGTATAAGGCGAGGGAGCAGTTTCTGAAGGAGGAGTTCTTTGACGGGCGGCTTTTTGATGAGCGACCACTTGCAGAATCCAAGGATATTTCGTTGTTTGCAACAAGACTCTTTGAGATAGTCAGAGAAGGTGGACCCACATCAAGAAGGAATTTGAAATTAGTAGCCATGAAGGAGTTCTTTTGCTGTTATAATAACAGTGATTATTCAAAGACCGTTGAGAAGCTGCTGAAAGGTTTCGAAGGAATGAAACTTTACAGCCGCTCCGGGAAGCCAAGGATTAATGATGATGAATCACTCTCAGCAAAGCCTTTTAAACAACACTGACATAAATCCCTTGGTTTCTGAACTCTGGGCTCTCCGTGACAAATGTGACAAGAAAAGGGCTGAAGAGATTGCCGAACGGTCACATATTCCTCTCAGATGGATTGATAAAGCGCCGTCCCCCAACGGGGAGAAAGGTATCGAAAAGCTCCTGGCAGAAAGGGGAGTGCTCCTGCTTCGCAATCGAACCAGTCCTTTTATTGAGCAATTCCAACACCCCATCGGACGGTGTGCCAAGTTCTATAAACTCACTGCATACAACAACTGCAATTTCTGGTGCGAGTATTGTTATCTTTATTTAACTTTTCGCACGAATCCTATTTCGACACATTTCGTGAATTATGAAAAGATATTCAAAGAGATAGTAGCCTTCGATAAAAGCGATATACCGGACACCTTGCGAGTCCTTAATCTTGGAGAACTCTGCGATCCCCTGGCGGTCGAGGATATTACCGGATTTGCTGAAGAACTCATACCTTTTGCAGCGGAACACACCGTACGAACAAGATTACTCTTTCTCACAAAGAGTGACAACATCAAAGGATTGCTTCAACTACCTCACGGCGGAAAATCCATTATATCTTTCAGCGTCAATACCGATAAGGTTTATCGTCATCTTGAACATCGAACAGCGCCACCTGAAGCTCGTTTGTTGGCCGCGCAACGATTACAGAAGGCAGGATATGAAATACGTTTGCGTATTGACCCGATTATCATTTACGAAGGGTGGCAGGAGGATTATATCGGTCTTGTGGATACCATCTTCCGATATGTGCAACCGACACGCATTACCATAGGAGAATACAGACCATCCAGGGGCTTGGTGAGCCATATTGGATCGCGCTTCCCGGAATCTGCTTTATTACAAATTAATGATGGGCTTGTAAGCGATGGGACCAAGCTTCGGTATCCGGAAAAGAAACGTGTCGCTGCTTTCCGGGCCATAATCGATAGAATCAGGCAACAGAATTCTGAATTACCGATAAGTCTATGCAAGGAAAACCCGGCGATCTGGAAACAACTCGATATGATGATAAACGGATTGCACTGTAATTGTTTGGGATAAGGAGGGTAACTTCGTGCAAGAAATCCAAACGTCAAAAAGTGGTAAAGATTATCTCTCTGCCATTCTAAGAGACAGAGCTACTGTTATTACGAGAGCCTTCTTTTGGAAGATCTTTCACGCAAGCGGAGATGCGGATATAGCACTTAAAGTGGGCAGATATCGAAAGGTTAAAGGAAGATATGATTTTGAAATTCCAGAAACGAATCAACCAAAAAGCGAATTGACGCTTGATGATGAAGAGTTCCACAAATTGGTTGAATTTGTCCAAGAGAATTATGAGCCTTTCAAAATAGGAGTTCGTCAATACGTGCCGATTAATTCTACTTTTGACCAAACCAGCATAGAACACTTGAAAGCAGTTTTTGACAACCCTGAAAAACAAGAATTGCTGGAATTTATCATTGAACATAACATCATTCATCGTGATTTGGTGCTGGGGCTGGTAAACCGGCAACGAGTGAAAGCTATCGAGCAGTTTGAAGAAATGCTTGACAATAATTTGGTCGAGCATAAGTGGCAAAAATGGTTCGAGGAGAATTCATGGGTCTTGGGAACGGAATTTGTCCGAGTATTAGATGAGAGGGAGATTGATACCGAGAACATTGCTGATTTTCTGGTCGAGGCTTACGATGGCTTTCTTGACATAGTTGAAATAAAACGACCGGAAGGCGATTTAAATTTTTGGCAGGACAAGAAAGATCATAAAAATTATGTTCCTTCGTCTGATCTTGTCAGAGCAATAACTCAAGCATCCAGTTACATTTATGAAATAGAGCGGGAAGCGAACAGTGTCAAATTTCTTGAACGGGTCGATCATGTTAAGACTGTTAAACCCCGTTGTATTCTGATATTTGGGCGGTCATATGATTGGGATAACGAAAAGAATGAATCCTACCGGATTCAAAACTCTCTTTACCACAACTTGAGCATTCTCACGTATGATCACGTGATAGACAGGGCAAAGCGAATCTGCGGTATGGTAACGGGACAGAAGTGTCTATGAGCGCAGATTTGTGGGGGTTAATTATTGTCCTTTTCATTGGTTGAGAACTTTTGGAGAGGTATAGATGGCATGCTAATGGATAATATGTCTTTTCGGTGTGATGCTCATGTCAATGTCCTCAAACATGTCACCAATCTCCCGGAACTCAAAGACAACTGGAGCGACGAACAGAAGCTTGCCGCCATCGAAAAAGTCCACAAAGAACTCTCCGACCCGGCCCATCCGGTATCCATCGCCATGACCAAAATGCAAGACATCCCCGAAATCCGCATCATCGAAGGCGAGAAGCGCTGATGTTATTTCTGTATCTCGATGAAAGTGGCGATCTTGGTTTTGATTTTGTTAGTAAGAAACCGTATATCTACCGGATAAATAAAAAAGAGCGTGCCTTACGGGCTTTCTATGTCGAAGCTCATGCCAACCGATGGATGGGAGCACTTCGAACAACCCATAACGGACTCACCGCTCACCAATATTCTAATGGTTTTGCACAGAATGTCAAGGACAAAAGAGCAGAGGGTTCGTTATCGCATAGTACTGGATTTCATTATCAACTATGACATCAATACCGCATGGGCAATGAATTGGAGGGGGACGAAGGACAATGAAAACTCTGTTATGGGGGATACAGATTTTAAATCATAGGGGGATAAAATGAAGGAAACATCATTGGCTGTTTTTGAAGGGAAACAAATACGCCGTTATTATGACGAAGACACAGAAACATGGTATTTCTCTGTAGTGGATATTATCCAGGTGCTGATACAACAACCCGAATACCAAGCCGCGAGAAATTACTGGAAGGTCCTGAAAAACCGCTTGAACAAAGAAGGAAGTGAAACGGTTACAAAATGTAACCGGTTGAAGATGGTCGCAGATGACGGCAAAATGCGTCTTACGGACGCTGCTGATCCTGAAACGCTCCTCCGCCTTATACAATCAGTTCCCAGCCCTAAAGCAGAGCCGATCAAACTCTGGCTGGCCAAGGTGGGCTACGAACGGATGCAGGATATGGCAGACCCGGCGCGGTCTTTGGACAGGGCACGTGAATACTGGCAACAGCATGGCAGAAGTGAGAAATGGATTCAACAGCGGATGATGGGACAGGAAACCCGCAACAAGCTGACCGACTACTGGAAAGACCACGACATAAAAAAAGAAGAGGAATATGCCATCCTGACAAATATAATTCATCGGGAGTGGGCTGGAGTTACCGTAAAGAAACACAAGGAAATGAAAGGTCTGAAAACACAAAATCTCAGAGACCATATGAGCGAGGCTGAACTGATCTTTACCGCCCTTGCCGAACTTTCCACCCGCCAGATAGCTGAGAGCGTAGAGGCCATCGGCATGGATGAGAATGCAATTGCCGGAAAGAAAGGTGGAGGTATTGCCAAAAGGGCAAGGCGAGAACTGGAGGCAAAAACAGGAAAGAAGGTTATTACCGGGGACAATTATCTCCCTCCGGGTACAAGAAAGGCATTGCAAAAGAAACATGATGATGGGAAATGAAGAATAGCTATGGTATGAAAACACGTTTCGAGCATGAATTTAAATCGGTCATGGATGAGAGGGGAGGTCGGGGACGCTTGTAACTTCCGTAACCTACAAAGATCGCATTTCTGACCAAAGCGATTACCCTGAAGTAAAAATCAACCGCCTCATCTGCCAATTCTTCGATTTTAACCCCTACAACATGACTTTATTACAATATTACATTATAATTTGTGGCTTACGTAACATACTAAAATCTAACGACTTTGGATATGTTGGTAACTTCTGTAACCTCTATCAAGGGCACTAAACAAGACAAAATGAAGAATGTGCAGACATGAGGCAGTGCTGACACCTAAAGTGGAACCATTTAAGCAATGGCCAGGGAGATCCCCCAGTTCTTGCAGTGCAATTTTGATTTTTTAACAGGCTCCACCAGAACGATGCCGATGAAATAGATTTTACATGGATGCACCAAGTCCGGGAAAGTAAGAAATGTATTTTCATTATCTTTGTTTATCGGATATAATGAGAAATGAGAGGCACAGAAATGGAGCAAGAACTGTCACGCGAAATAATTCTCAAAACACTCAGAAAACACAAAGGTGAAATTCTGAAACAGTTTCCCGTCAAACGACTTGCCCTGTTTGGCTCTGTAGTGCGCGGTGAACAAACTGCCCGGAGCGATGTCGATATCCTTGTCGATGTTGATCCTTCAATAGGACTCAGGTTTGTGAATCTTGCCGAGAACCTCCAGGAGATGCTTCGCTGTAAGGTTGATCTCGTATCCCGCAGAGGGATAAAGCCGTCGCTTCTCAAGATTATAGAAGCGGAGAGTGTCGATGTCTAAGCGTGACCCGGCGCTGCTTCTTGAAGACGTTACCGTTTCAATCGAAAAAATCGAGCGGTATATATACAGTCTGACTATAGATGGTTTTAAGGCCGATGATAAGACCGTTGATGCCGTAGTGCGCAATCTTGAGATTATTGGTGAGGCTGTCCGTCAAATCCCTTCGGAGTTTAAAGAAAAGAACAACAATATAACGTGGAACCAGATAGCAGGGCTACGCAACCGGATAGTCCATGACTATTTTGGTTTGGACCTTGAAATGATCTGGCACATCGTAACTTTCGATCTTCCCGAATTGAAAAAGAAAATCAGAGAAATAGCTCCCTGACCATTCGTTAATCGACGCTAAAGAAAAAAACTATACAATGCCGTATCCTGCAATATTCCCAGCAGTGAGTTTGGGGGGGGGGCTGTAACACAGTATCTGTTGTATTTCCGGTCGAAGCTATTTTTGATGGATGAGTAGGCGAGCGAGCCTTGGGCTACGCAGGCGTACCTTCATGGTACGTCGAAGTAGAACAAGGTGAAGATCAACGTGGTCAGGCGCGAAAATCGCGAGGCAGCACTTCTTACCCAAGGTGGGTGAGGGCTGTCTGCAGCCGCTTCCAAAGTTTATCTTTGTCGATGTTTCCCGTAATAAAATCCCAGGGGAAGAGTTCTGTTTTGTTTCTTTCCCGTAGTGTATAGAAATTGAGGTTAACGGGACTTTCGTTGATCACTTTTGAGAAATTTGCTCCAGCGGCAAACCGCAAAATGGTATCGTTTACCTTTCTGTCGCCTCGCGCAAAGGCCCCCTGGAGAAAACTGAATTTCACCGACTCGTGCGTAAAATAGGTGTTGTCTATTTTTCCGATGGCCGATTTTAGCCAGTTAATCTTCTTTTTCAGATTGTCCAGATTGTCCATGGGCAGCCATTGAAAAGGTGTAAAAGGTTTCGGCACGAAAGGGCTTGCATGGACGGTGATACTTCCGACAAAGCCTTTTTGTGCACCTCTTTTTATCATAATGTGTTTGATTTTCTTTGTAAGTTCAGCGATGTCCTCGATGTCTTTTTGGCTCTCGTTGTAAAGGCCGATCATGAAGTAAAGTTTCAGGTTAAAGGGTTTTATTCCAAGAATGGCATCGAGCTTTTCATAAATTTCTTCATTGGTAAAGGGTTTTCCGATGAAGCGCCTGAGACGTTCCGTTGCTGCTTCTATGCCGAATGTGAGCGTTTTTACTTCGTCCTTCATAAGCGATATGAGTTCTATGGGTATCTCGTCAACCCTCATGGAAGGGAGGTGGATGTTCTTTCCCTGTTCTTTCAATGTTTTGACCATCTCGACGAGGCCGGGATAGAAAGAGACTCCGCCGCCGAGTATGCCAATATCGGTCAATTCGGTCACGGAAGGACTGATTTTTTCACAGATGAAATCATACATATTGCCGAGGAGACAGAATGGACAGCGGGATGGACAACCGCGCGTGCCTTCGATGAGGAACATGTCGGAGAATTCGGTTTTGTCTGTAATGATTGCCGATGTAGCGAGCTCTTTCTTGTTGTGTCTTGATGTTTTTACATTAAAATCCGGCGGCATAACACTTTTCAGTGTGCCGTCATCGTTATATGATACATGCGGTTCCTGCGGGTTATAGACCCATTGAAAGGCGCTGAGTTTTTCGATGACCACTTCCCGTTTCGCTCCAAGGGCCTCTCGATAAGTTTCCATGAATTGTCCCATTGTTGTTTCAATGTCGCCCATAATGAAAAGATCAAAAAAGCTGTATATTGGCTCAGGGTTGGACATAACACAGATACCGCCTGCAACGATGATGGGTTCTTTTTCTGTCCGTTCCCCGGCAAGGGCATGTACTGAAGATGCATGCAATATATTCGGAATATTAATATAATCAAGTTCAAAGGAGAGGGTAAAAAAAACGATTTCAAAAGAGGAGAGAGGCCGTCCGCTTTCAAGGGAGAGCGGTTTCCCGTTTTCCGTGAGGAAACACCGCTCGCAGACAACATCATCCATGCTGTTCAGTCTTTTGTAGAGCATGTGTGTGGCGAGATTGGACATCCCGACGTAGTAGGAATTGGGAAAGACAATACAGACCGGGATTTTGCTGCCCCATTTTTTTATAATGGTGCCTTTCTCAGAGGAAAGAAAATTCCCCTGACTTTCCCGGAGTTTTCCTTTCAATTGTTTCTTTTGAACAGCCATGTATCTACATTAACACAAAAACAGCCTGTAGGCTATGAACTGTAATAGATGATGTGCAATGCATAGACGAAAATTGTGGACTCTATACGCCCTCATTATTTGGTTAGCTTAGTGAAGAGGATTTTACAGGACAGGGAACCTTGCCAAGGGCTGGTTATCAGTTTTCCTGCGCGCTACTGCCAGTGAAGAAAATACCAATATCCCGAGATAAGACCACCCTACTAAAAAAGATAATAATGGTTATTATTGCCCCTCCATGCCGTGAAGAGTTAGTTCCGTTTCCTCCTTAATACTTTAAAAACAAGTCCCGTTGTTCCGGGCATCTCTTTCTTCTATTAATCCGCCTGCTTCCGCAAAAAGGTCGGAATATCGTATCTGTCATCGTCGATATCGACGCTGTCGCTCTTTGCTCTAATATCCTTGTAATCAACTTTATAGTCGATGGCTACCTTTTTCTTCATGAAAGAAGGGATATTCTCTTCGTCAAAGAGCCTTCCGTGGGCAAAGGTATCGGACTTGTCTTCGTCGGTCTGTACCTGTTCTTCAAAACCGGTGGCGATAACAGTGATTCTGATTGTGTCTTCCATGCTTTCATCGTAGACGAGTCCCCAGATAATCTTCGCCTGTTCGTGGGCCTGTTCCTGGATGAGTGTCGAAGCCTCGCTGACTTCGTTAAGGGTCATGTTTGTATTACCGGTAACGTTGATGAGCACACCGCGGGCCCCGTGGATCGAAATGTCTTCAAGGAGCGGGCTTGATATAGCCTTTTGCGCTGCTTCCCGTGCGCGGTTCTCGCCGTCTGCTTCACCGATACCCATGATGGCCATACCCCGTTCACTCATGATTGTTTTTACGTCGGCAAAATCGACGACAACATGGCCTGAACCGACGATGAGGTCGGATATACTCCGCACCGCGTTAAGGAGTACCTCGTCGGCTTTCAGAAAGGCCTCCATAATGGTCATGTGGCGACCGCCTATGGAGAGAAGCCGCTGATTTGGTATGGTGATGAGTGAGTCTACACGGCCCTTCAGTTGAAGAACGCCGTTTTCTGCCTGACTCATTCTATCTTTTCCTTCAAAGGCGAATGGTTTTGTGGCTATTGCTACCGTGAGTGCGCCTACTTCTTTTGCAATTTCGGCAATGACCGGTGAGGCTCCCGTCCCTGTGCCGCCTCCGAGCCCACAGGTAATGAAGACCATGTGTGCGCCCTTCAGGTGATCCTTAATTTTGTCGATGTCTTCAAGGGCTGACTTTTTTCCTACTTCGGGGTTTGCCCCTGCGCCAAGACCCTCGGTAAGCTTTGTGCCGATCTGGATCTTCAAGGCCGCTTTACAGGTGCTCAGGGATTTTACATCCGTGTTGACGGCGATAAATTCGACGCCCTGAATACCTGCATCGACCATGTTGTTCAAGGCATTACAACCACCGCCCCCTACTCCCACGACAATGAGTTTTGCTGAAAAACCATTTGTCTCATCCATATAGAACATTGCACTCACCCCGCACCTCCTAAAAAATTTCTTTAAACCATTCACCCATTCTATTGAGCAATTTCTGACCACTGAATAAGCGTTTCATCGACCTTCCCGCATCGAATCCCCGCCGCCTGCCCTTTGTATTTTTAAAACCATAAATGAGAAGTCCTACCCCCGTTGCATATGCCGGGTTGTTGACGACGTCCACAAGACCGCCCACCCCCATGGGGCTCCCTCTTCGCGCCGGAAGGTTGAAAATACTCTCTGCAAGTTCCGGCATACCTTCAAGATTGGCGCATCCTCCGGTTATGATAACACCCGATGCGAGAAGTTTTTCCTGACCTGATTTTTTAATCTCTTCGTAAATGAGCCCTGCCACCTCTTCAACTCTCGGTTCGATAATATCGGCAAGGGTTTTTCGCTGGAGGGTCCTTGGTTTTCGTCCCCCGACGCTGGGTACTTCAATGGTTTCGTTGGCGCCCACCATGTTTGAAAATGCGCATCCGTATTTTTTCTTTATCTTTTCGGCATCGTCGATGGGTGTCCGAAGCCCGATTGCTATGTCGTTGGTAATACTGTTGCCGCCGAAGGGCAGCACTGATGTATATTTAATGCTCCCGTTTGAGAATACGGCGATATCACTTGTTCCGCCGCCAATATCGACGAGAGCGGCGCCGATCTCCTTTTCTTCCGGTGTAAGTGTTGCCTCAGCGGAGGCGAGCTGACCGAGGATAATATCGTCGACGGTGAGGCCCGCGAGTTTGCAGCACTTAATAATGTTCTGTGCCGATGAAATATTGCCCGTTACAATATGCACCTTTACTTCGAGCCGGACCCCTGTTATGCCAACGGGGTCTTTGATCCCGTCCTGGTCATCGACAATGAATTCCTGGGGGATTACATGAATAAGCTCTCTGTCTGCGGGAATGGCAACTGCCTTTGCCGCGTCGATTGCCCGTGCGATGTCTTCGGCTTTAACCTCTTTATCCTTTATAGCTACAACGCCGTTACTGTTAAAACTCTTAATATGCCCGCCGCCGATGCCCGCAAGGCATGAGTCGATCTTAATACCGGCCATAAGCTCGGCCTCTTCAACAGCCTTCTTTATGGAATTTACCGTGCTGTCCATATTGACCACAACGCCTTTTCTTAAGCCTGTGGAAGGATGAGAGCCGATACCGACGATGCTGACCTTGCCTTCGGAGCCCTTTCCCACCACGACGCATATCTTGGTCGTACCAATATCGAGCCCTACGAGCAGTTCATCATCTTTTACCATTTTACCCCTTCCTTTCCTGGATTATGGCGCCTTTTTCAAACCTGGCATCAATACATTTTATGAGAAGTCCTCTCTTTTTGGCATCTTCGAGGACAGTGAGCGCCCGTGTCAGTCTTTTTTTCTGTTCTTCTTTTCCGAGGATGATCTCCACAGGATCATCAAGCCCGAAGATAGTAATGTTGCCCTCGTTGTAGGCAACTTCCGATACCCGCTCTTTCTTGATGACACCTTCCGCGATCCATCTGTTTATTTCTTTAAAAAGGCTCTGAACGTCGCTTTTTTCCCTGGCATTTATGATGTAGAGTCCCTTTGTTTCTTCTTTTGCGAGCTTCCGGTATGGGCTGCCGTACTCATCGAGGACGTAAAGGTCCCCGCCATGATCGATCCAGAGAGCCGAGGGTATTTTTTCCTTCACATCAATGACAATAGAAAAGGGATAGACCCTTTTTATCCTTACCTCTTTAACGAATGGGTGCTCAGAGATGATATCCTTCATCTTCACTACATCGATTTTAAGGAGGCTTTCTTTTAAGAAGGGAGATATTTTCCCCATCACTTCTTTATCGTTTAGCTGGCTGATCCCGTTTATCTTCACATTCTGGAGAAAGAAAAAGGGTTCCTTTTTCGAGAAGAGATAGACAATGGAAAGCATGGAGAGAATGCAGACCGGTATCAGAAAGAGCATGTAGAGGATTTTTTTCATGTTTTCAGTGATGCCTCCGAAAGGATCTCTTCAATAAGGTCATCAAATGTTCTTCCTGTATGTGCCCATGCCTTTGGCGCAAGAGAGGTTTCTGTCATGCCGGGAGAAGTATTGATATCGATAACAAGGGGTGTCTTTTCCCGGATGAGCATGTCGATCCTTGCGCACCCTGCGAGATCAAAAGTTCTGTATGTCTCCCGTGCAATATCCTGGGCCTTTTTGGAGAGCATTTTACTGATCCCGGCAGGAACAATGTAGTCTGTCATACCTTTTGTATATTTTGCTTCAAAGTCATAGAATCCTTTCAGGGGCCGTACCTCGATAACAGGAAGCGTGAGCCCGTTTATGACAGCGACAGTAATCTCCTGGCCCTTAATGAATTCTTCGATGACAAGTTTTCTGTCGTATTTCAGGGCCTCTTTCACTGCGGCGGCCTGGTTTTTCCTTGTCCGGACGATTGATATACCGATTGTGGAGCCTTCGTTTGCCGGTTTTACTACAAAGGGTGTGAGGAACTTAATACCTTTTCCGTCATAGGAGATCATGTACGGGGGGGTGGGAATACCCTGGGCCATGCAGATAAGTTTCATAACAGCCTTATCCAGGGCTGTTGAAGAGCCCAGAACCCCTGAGCCGGTATAAGGGATCCCCATTATTTCGAGAAGTCCCTGTACTGTCCCGTCCTCGCCCCATTTTCCGTGGAGTGCAATAAAAGCAACCTCGACCTTTTCCTTTTTGAGCTTTTCAACGAGGTTGTTTTGCGCATCTATGGCAACCGCATTATAGCCGCATCGTTTGAGGCTCTCAAGGACAGCGCTCCCGCTTTTCAGGGAGATATCACGCTCGGAAGATTTACCGCCAAGGAGCACCCCGATCTTCATCTTTTTCAGTGTTTTCTTATCCATTAAACCCCCAGAGTTCTACCTCTTCCACAAGGGTCACGCCCAGCTTTTCGTAAACCTCTTTTTTTATTCGCTCTATAAGATCTTTTATGTCCTGTGCTTTTGCCCATCCCAGGTTCACAATGAAATTAGTGTGCTTTTCCGAAACCTGAGCGCCTCCGAGGGAAAACCCTTTGAGGCCTGCCTTTTCAATTAATTTCCAGGCTGGTTCACTCCCCACGCTTTTAAAGACTGAACCGGCAGAAGGATATTCCATGGGGTGCCTCTTCTTCCGTTCGCTGTAGACATAATCCATGTCGCGCAACATCTCTTTCTTGTCCCTGTTTTTAAGGGCAAACCGGGCGCTTATTACACAGTCCGATCTGTGGACAGGAGACTTGCGGTATCCGAACTGGAGCTGATCTTTTGTAAGAGTCGATATAGCGCTCTTACCATTGATGAGACGTATCTCCTCCAGGGTATCGGAGATGGATTGGCCGAAGCTTCCGGCATTCATTTTAATGCCGCCACCCACGGTGCCCGGTATCCAATAGAGCTTTTCAAGTCCTGATAAACCCTTCTGCGCAGTGTCTTTGATAAAAGCCCGGAGAGAAACCCCGCCGGATACATCTGCCAAGGCGCCCCATTTTGTCTTTATATACCGCGTATGCTTCATCTTCGTAATCCTGATAAGAGTTTCATTAATGCCTTTGTCGCTTACAATCACGTTTGTTCCGTTGCCGAGGAACCTGTAGCCGATCCCCTTATCCCCGGCAAATTGGAGGGTATCTGCCAGGTCCGTTTCGTCCGTAGGATAGGCAAGGAATGCTGCCTGCCCGCCAACTTTCATGGAGGTGTATCGTTTCATCGGTACATCCTTCATCAGGGTCCCCTTTATGCTTTTCCACTCCATACCGTTTTCAGTCTCTCATCTATTTTGTAGATGTCGCCGGCGCCGAGCGTGACGATGACATCACCTTTTTGTGCAATCTCAAGGATCTTCTCTGCTGTTTCTTCTTTTGTGGCCGCAAATAATACATTTTTGTGACCGCTTGCCCGTATCTTTTTAGCAAGATTTGCTCCCGTTACCCCCTCTATTTTATCTTCCGAGGCAGCGTAAATCTCGGTGACAATGAGGATGTCCGCTTCATTAAAGGAAGAGACGAATTCATCCATAAGCGCCTTGGTCCTTGTGTAGCGGTGGGGCTGAAAGGCTACGACGATGCGGCCCTTCGACATTTGCCGGATGGCCGAAAGGGTTGCCCTTACCTCTGTAGGGTGATGGCCGTAATCGTCAATGAGTTTTGTGTCCCCGTCCCACTTAACCTCCAGCCTCCTGTGGATACCGGAGAAATTTTGCAGGGCTTCTTTAATTGTCGCAAAAGGTATGTCGAGTTCGATGCAGACACCGCATGCGGCAAGGGTATTGACAACGTTATGAACACCGGGAAGAGCAAGGGTGATTTCACCCAGCTCGTATCCTTTGTAGATGACCTTGAATTTTGTGGTAAAACCCTCATAGGTGATACTTTCCGCCCGGAGATCGGCCTGTTTTGAGAGGCCGTAAGTCATATATCGTCTCTTCAACAGAGGAATGAGACTCTGGAGATTGGCATTGTCGATGCAGATGATGTCAAGACCGTAGAAGGGAACTTTATTGAGAAAGGCAGTAAAGGCGGTCTTGATCTCATCCAGGTCCTTATAGAAATCAAGATGCTCAAGATCGATGTTTGTGACCACGGCGATAGTGGGGAAGAGAAGCAGAAAGGTGCCGTCGCTTTCATCGGCTTCTGCGACAAGAAACTTGCTGCCTCCCAGTTTTGCATTACTGCCGAGACTGTTCAGCTTGCCTCCGATAACACAGGTAGGGTCAATTCCCGCATGACCGAGAATGGTGGAAATGAGAGACGTTGTCGTTGTTTTTCCATGAGCGCCGGCTACGGCGATGGAGTATTTCATCCTCATAAGCTCGGCCAGCATCTCTGCTCTCTGGATAACGGGGACGAAAAGCTCCTTTGCCTTTCTCACTTCCGGGTTGTCTGTCCTGATCGCCGATGAGATAACGACCACATCGGCGTCGATGATGTTTTCTTCTTTGTGTCCGTAGAATATCTGGGCGCCGAGTTTTTCGAGACGTTCGGTTATATCCGTTTTTCTCATATCAGAGCCGGTTATTTTAAAGCCGAGGTTTAAAAGGACCTCAGCAATGCCGCTCATTCCGATACCGCCGATACCGACAAAATGGACCCGTTCTATCTTATGAAAGACCATGTGCAATTCCTCCAATTATCTGCTCCGCCGCATCGTCAAGGTAAATTTTCCCGATGTTTTCCCCCAGTTCCTTCAGAATTTCCGGTTCTTTCATCAGATGCTTAATAGCACCGAAAAGCCTTTCCCCCGTTGCTTCTTCATTGGCTATCACATATGCGCCCCCGTTGCTTTCTACTTCGGAGGCATTTTTCCATTGGTGATTACCGGCGGAATAGGGATAGGGAATGAGAATGGCCGCTTTTTTGAAATAAGCCAGTTCAAAAATTGTTGTGGCTCCCGCCCTTGATATGACAACATCGGAAAGACTGTAGTATTTTGCCATCTCGTTGGTAAAAGGAAAGACTTCGTGCGTGATTGAGGTTTCTTTGTAGGCCATGTTCACACGGTCGAAGTCCTCTGGTCCGGTCTGGTGATAGACGACTGTGTTCTTGTAGCTTTCAAGATGAGGTAAAAGTGTAAGCACCGCGTCATTAATACTTCGCGCTCCTCTGCTTCCGCCAAAGACAAAGATACCGAATTCACCTTCTTTTTTTGTCCCTTCATATTTTGCGAGCTTTTCTTGAAGGGGGTTGCCGGTGTGAAGGATTTTTTTCGTGGTGAGATATTTTTTTGTCCCTTCAAAGCTGATAAATGTCCCTTTGGTGATTTTTGAGAGAAATCTATTTGCAAGTCCCGGCTGGACGTTCTGTTCGTGGAGGAAACAGGGTATCCCGAGAAGTCTTCCCGCAATGATGATAGGAACAGAGGTAAAACCACCCATGCCGAGAATGGCATCAGGTTTTTCTTCTCTTAAAATCCGTATGGACATCAAGATACCCTTTAAAAGACGTATAAGCGTCAGAACTTTATAAAACGGTGATCTTCCCAGAAACTGATATGCCTCCACATAGAGGAGTCTGAAGCCAGCTGCGGGAATAATTCTCCCTTCAAGCCCCTGTCTGGTTCCGATGAAGACTGCATCATTTTTCGTGTCCATTGCCTTCAGTGCTTCAGCGACGGCAATACCGGGAAAGATATGACCGCCGGTTCCGCCTGCAGAGATAGCCAATTTCATGAGCGCTCCCCTTCACCCTTAAGCATAACGCCTATCAAGGGGCTTACAAGAACAAGGAGTATGACGGGCTGGTAGAGAAGCCCCGTGGATAGCTTCATGCCAAGGACCATGAGTAAATCGAGAGCAATATACAAAAAACCGAAGAAGGGCAGCATTTTTATAAAGGTATTTTTCTTCATAAACATGGCAAAGCTTGTAACGAGAAAGGCGAATGAAGAGGAAAGAAGGATATACTTATCGATGCTCCCGAGACTGCCGAAGCCGTTCCCGAGGATATTCCCGCTCTGTTTGTAAAGGATGATACCGGCGATGAGAGTATATCCAGCGATGAAGGGGATCATGGCAATTCTGTCGAGAATAAAAAGCACAAGTATGATCGCCAGCGCAAAAGAAACGATAAAAAGGAGCTTCCCTGTTATAAAGAGGTTGAAGGAAGATGAGAAAAAGAGTATTGAGAGAGCCGTAAGTTCCTTAAAGAATTCTTTTTGTTTCTCTTCCATGCTCACGAGGTAGAAGGTGATACTGTAGAAAGAGAGAAATACGATAGCGACCTGCGCAGGATATACGATATGGATTTTAGGGTAGACAAAGAAGAGGGCGGTTACGAGTAAGGACAGAATGATGAAGGGGTATTTCATCCCCTCAATATAACGGGAGGGTGTGCGGTAGATTGCATATATGGAAACAGCGCCTCCAATGACGAGAAGTATCTTCACAAGATTGAATTCTCTGAAGAAACTATAGAGTAAAAGCATTGCTGTGAGAGCGATTAAGGCCTTTTTCATAGCGACTCCACGATCCTTCGGAAAGTATTTCCCCTGTCTTTATAGCTTTGAAACATGTCAAAGCTGCTGCACATGGGGGAAAGAAGCACTATATCACCGGTTTCAGTGATCTCCTGTGCTTTTCTGACTGCTTTTTCCATAGTATCTTCAGCGTATGTCTTCACGCTGCCCCCCAGTTCCCTGATGATTTTTTCTTTTGCTTCGCCGATGACTATGAGGGCCTTTACCTTCCCGGCAACTTCCGTAATTGATTGATAGCTGCCGCCTTTGTCTTTGCCGCCGGCAATAAGGACAATCTTTCCGTCCATACTCTCAAGGGCCCTTTTCGTGGCACCCACATTTGTTGCTTTTGAATCGTTGTAGAACCGTACGCCTCCCATTGTCCTTACATGTTCCACCCTGTGGGAAAGTCCATTGAACGCTTTGAGGACATCCTCAATGACTGCCTGTTCAATATTGTATATATGTGCTGTCAACAGGGCTGTGAGGATATTCTCTGTATTATGTATGCCGACAAGAGGAGAAATATCACGTTTGTAGATAAACTCATGTCCCCGGAGCCTCACATAGAGACTGCCGTTTTTCGTAAAGGCCCCCTCGCTTAGCTCCTGGACCGTCGAAAAAGGAAGGATCTTCGGTTTCCCCTTTATGACCGGCAGTATGTTTGTATTGATAAGGGCGTAGTCTTCTTCTCCCTGATTTTCAAATATCCTGTATTTTGCTTCCTTATATTCTTTGTAGCTGCGATACCGGTCGAGATGGTCTTCGGTAATATTAAGGAGGATTGCCGTATTGGGCCGGAAAGCCTCGATAGTTTCAAGCTGAAAGCTGCTTATTTCGAGGACCACATGAGGAGCTGGTCTTCCCTCGGAGACGTAATTGATAAGGGGATTGCCGATATTTCCCCCCACAAATACATTCCCGAATGCCTTTTTAAAGATCTCTCCGATGAGGGTTGTTGTCGTAGTTTTTCCATTTGTTCCTGTGATGGCAATGATCGGTTCTTTAATGAAGAGAGACGCAAGCTCAATCTCTCCGATGACCCGTATCCCTTTCTGCCTGGCCTCTTTGAGCACTGGGAGTTCAGTGTCGACACCGGGGGAAAGTACGATCATGGGGTAGGCCAGAAAATCTTCTTTCCGGTGAGGGCCGAAGTGACCTGTAAAGGGTATACCCTTAAGTCTATCTATGGCCGCTGCAAGGTCCCCTTCCGGCTTTTCATCAGCAAGGGCAATCTGCCTCCCCGTGCTGTGAAGGAATTTCGCAGTTGCAATGCCGGTTGTCCCAAGCCCAACGATGAGGATTTTATCGGGCAGTGTCATGGGCAAACCCTTTGTTGCGGGTTATTATATTGCATGTTTCCTGTGATACGAAACCTGCAACTTGCTAACCCGTAACGTCTGTTGTCTGTTTTTTTCACTTCTACCTCAATTTCAATGTGCTCAGCGCTATAAGCGCTAGTATGATCGATATAATCCAAAAACGAGTGACAATCTTCCCCTCGTTCCACCCCTTCAGCTCGAAATGGTGATGGATGGGCGCCATCTTGAACACCCGTTTACCTCTGAGCTTGAATGAATATACCTGGATGATGACCGAAAGCGTTTCCATCACAAAGATTCCTCCTGCGATGACAAGAAGAAATTCCTGTTTGATAATGACTGCAATCGTTGCAAGACCTGCCCCCAGCGAAAGCGAACCCGTATCACCCATGAAAAGCTCGGCAGGATGGGCGTTATACCAGAGAAAGCCGATCCCTGCACCAAGCATGGCGCCGCAGAGGATCGTCAGTTCACCTGCACCCTTGACATAGAATATCTGGAGGTACTTGGCAAAATTGATGTTTCCGACGAGATACGCAAAGAGCAGAAATGTCGCGGAAACGGTAAGCACAGGGCCTATGGCAAGACCGTCAAGACCGTCGGTGAGGTTCACGCTGTTTGAGGTGCCCACAATGATGAATATGCAGAGCAGTGTATAAAAGAAGCCTATTTCAGGGGTTACGTTTTTGAAGAAGGGAAGGGAAAGCTGTGTGTTGAAACCGTATTTAAAGTATAGGAGTGCGCTGATAGTAACAGCTGAAAGTACCTGGAGGGTAAATTTCATTTTTCCTGAGATCCCTTTATTGCCGTTGCCTTCGTTCTTTCCGTTGCCCCGGAGTTTTGTTATGTCGTCGATAAAACCGATGGCTCCGAAGGAGAGCAGGGCAAAGGTGACAACCCAGATGTAGTAGTTCGTTAAATCTGACCAGAGCAGCGTTGGAATGATAGTAGAGATAAGGATCACGAAACCGCCCATAGTAGGGGTTTCCTTCTTTGCTTCGTGTCTCTCGGGCACATCTTCCCTGGTGCCGCTCTTTATCTTCCATTCATGGAACTTGCGTATTACCACTGGAGTCAGGATGAAACTGATAATAAGGGCCGAAAGAATAGCAAGAACAGTACGGAAGGTGATGTACCGGAATACATTCAGGGGTGAAAGCTTTAAATGGAAAGAATAGAGGATATAATAGAGCATCTTACGTCAGTGCCTCCACAATTTCTTCCATTTTTGAGGACCTTGAACCCTTGACGAGTATTGTGTCGCCCTGGCGCAACTGTCCGTCCAGGTATTCGACGAGTGACTTTTTATCTTCAAAGAGTTGTGCCCTTTCTTTTCCAAGCTCCTCATAGGTTTCTTTTACTTCCTGCCCGATGAGGATTGTCAAGGGAATGTCGCTTGCCTTTAAGAATCTGCCCAGTTGACGGTGATATTCCTTGCTCTTCTCACCGAGTTCTTTCATATCGCCGAGAATGACGATTTTCTTCCCCTTTGCCGGAAGTTCGAGTAGGGTGCTTATTGCCCATTCCATAGAGGAAGGGTTTGCGTTATAGGTATCGTCAATGATGGCAATGCCCTTTTGTGTCATAACCGGTTTGAATCGCATTGAGTATGATGTAAAGGTCTCAATTGCCTTTCCTATAATCTCTTTGTCGATGCCGATGCTGTATGCGATAGAGGATGCGGCAAGAATGTTGTAGAGATTATGTGTTCCCAGAAGAGAGGTTTTTGTCGTAAGGTGGTTACCAGGGAAGGCGATGGTGATTTGTGATCCCTCCCACCCGAAACTTTCATCAATGGTGAGATGAAAGAGCGCCTCACCTGTGATGCCATAGGCATGCGGTGTGCGCTTGAGGTCCTTGTAACGGGGCATGATATACGGGTCGTCGGCATTGATAAAGACCCTGCCGCCTTCTTTTGTATGGTAAAAGAGGTCCAGTTTTTCTTCCAGTATCCCTTCCATTGTCTTAAGCCCTTCGAGGTGAGACGGATTGATATTGGTGATAAGCGAAATGTCCGGCATTGCTGCTTCGGCCAGTTTTCGTATCTCTCCTTTGCTGTTCGTGCCCAATTCGAAAACGCAAAATTCCGGTTTGCCTTCAATGGCGAGGATACTCTTTGATACGCCGATGAGGTTGTTATAGTTTTTCTCATTGCAATGGACAGTAACGCTATCTTTCATCATACTTACGAGAATCTCTTTTGTCGTTGTTTTGCCGTTACTTCCGGTGATGGCGATGCAGGTCGTGTCAAGCCTTTCCCGTTTATATCGGGCAAGATTTAAGAGGGCCTCTATGGTGTCCTCGACGAGGATAATCGTACCGGGTGTGCCGGGACATATGTTTTCTCTTTTTCTCTCACAGAGAGCCCCACTGCGGGACTTTTCGTATGCAGTTCCAATGAACAGATGGCCGTCGAATGAAGGCCCCGTTATAGGTATAAAAAGCTCTCCCTCATCGATTGTCCGTGAATCGGTGGATACATTGGTGAAGATATCCTTTTCAACGCGATAAGCCGTGCCTTTCACCGCCTCCAGTATCTCATCAAGGCGCCACATGAAGGGCCTCCTCGATAGTCTCTCTGTCACTGAAATGAAAGGTATTTCCGCCTATTATCTGGTAATTCTCATGTCCTTTTCCTGCAACAAGGAGCACATCATCTTGCCCGGACATCCTTACCCCTTCCAGGATAGCGTCTTTTCTGTTTTCAATGACCTTACAGGAAGTGCTGTTATAGCCCTTTTTGATATCGGCAATAATGTCTGCCGGGTTTTCACTCCTGGGATTGTCTGATGTGATAATGGCAACATCAGCGAGGCTCGACGCAATGCCGCCCATAATAGGCCTTTTTGCCTTGTCCCTGTCGCCGCCGCAGCCGAATACGACGATGAGTTTCCCCTTCTTCAGGCCATTGAGGAGGGTGAGCACATTACTGAGTGCGTCCGGTGTGTGCGCGTAATCGACAAAAATGGAGATATTGCGGTCATTTTTAATCCGCTCCAGCCTGCCCGGGACGCCTTCCAGTTTTTCGACGCCTTCTTTTATCTTTTCATAAGGTATATTCGTTGCCACACCGTAGAGGGCGGAAGCAAGGATATTTGAGGCATTGAAGATACCAATAAGTGGAGAGACGATGGATATTCTTTTATCCATAAGGGATACATCGAGCGTCAAACCGGTTATATCTTCACTGTATTTAATGAGATGGGCGTCGGCATAGCCCTTGATGCTGTATGAAAGCGTTTCAATAGGGGCGCGGAGAACAAATTCCCGAACGTTTGGGTCGTCAATATTCAAAACAGCATATTTTTTCTCTTTTGGACTGTGCCTGAGATAATCTTCAAAGAGCAGCTTCTTTGCTGCTTTGTAATGTTCAATGTCGCCGTGATAGTCGAGGTGGTCATGAGTCAGGTTGGTGAAGATACCCACATCGAATTCAATACCTTCGACACGCCTCTGGTCGAGGGCGTGAGAGGATGTCTCCATGGCCACGTATTTTACTTTTGATGCGTACATCTCTTTCAGGAGGCCCTGGAGCTCAATCGCACCGGGGGTCGTGTTCTCGGCCCTTAATACATGGCCGTCGTACCGGTATGAGATGGTCCCGATGACGCCCGCCTCTTTTCCTACAGAACGAAGAATAGATTCAATGAGATATGTTATGGTTGTTTTTCCGTTCGTACCGGTAATACCGGCAATGTGCATATGTTTCGAGGGAAATCCATTGAATTTTGCCGCAATATGGCCAAGGGTTTTTGCTACATCTTTCACGACAATGACGCAGGGGAAAGGATAATCCGTTTCATGATCAGTGACGAGTACACGTGCGCCCCCCTTCAGGGCATCATCGATGAATGAATCGCTCCGGGCAGTTGCAAAAAACAGGGAGCCTTCCCGTACGGTCCGTGAGTCTTTTGATATTGCCGTGATATCCAGGTTTTTGTCCCCTTTTATACTGACGACGGAGATATCTTTTATGAGGTCAGTGAGTTTCACTGTTTACCAGACCTCCCATAAATCGTACAGTCAATGTCGCCGCGCACTTTTTCGTAGGGTTTCGGCTGCTGGTCGGTTACGATACCGCTCCCCACGAGCTTTATTTTGGAGGTCATCATAGATACCTTTTCGAGGGCCCCCTTCATGGGGAGATTGATGAGGTTCGGCATAACCCATTCGGTCTCCGCAGGCTGGCTATTTATCTTAGCGCGTCCGCGTGTTTCAACTATCTCGAAGCCTTTTGACGTTTTTGCTATCTCAAAACCATTAGACACAAAAGGGAATAAATCTTTGTATTCATCGGTAACGTGATTATCAAAACTGGCAAGAAGTGACTTTTTCTCGATGGTGTATTCTTTTCCGAGGATGATATCGCTGAGTTCGAGGTCGTCTTTTATGGATATACCATCTTTTTTGAGCAGGTGGAGGAGCTGTTTTTTTCCGATGATCCCCGCGATGCTTACGAGCCCGTCTTCGTCTTTATCTCTCAGAATATCGAAGGGTTTTTTGAAATCTGCCCGTGCATTCGTTTCTCCCTTAATCAGGATAAGTCCTTCTTTTTCGATAAGCCCTTCTTTTATTGCCGATAAGACTATGGGGATGGCGATGAAGAGTGACGGTTCTATGACAGTGCGCTCAGATGGGAGGTTTCGGACGGGATTACCCGAAGCTTCCCCTATTGCCGGAATGGCGACATTCAAGTTCTGAGGGACAGCAGCATGTCCGTCAAGGGTCCTTTTCATGGCAAACTTTTCAGTCAGGTTAAACACCATCGATATATACATAAGTCCTATGCATACCAGGATAAAAAAGGCCTTTCGATTAGCCTTTTTGTTCATCGCAGTACCAGCACCTCTTCTTCTTTCGGTTTCTTGAGCCCCAGCCGCTCTTTTGCTTTTAACTCCATGAACCTCGCCTGAGTAATGCCCGCCAGCTCTGTCTTCAGCCTGCTATTTGTTTCCATCACTTCCTTATCTTTCTTCAATGTTTCGATAAGGTCTTCTCTTAACTGATTGTGGGTGCTCATTATGAAAAAACCTATGAAGGCGAAGACAACGAGGATGCCGATAATAAGAAGAGCTGAATGGGTATGCCCATAGGCCATTTCTTTTTTTGCCGAAACATATCCCCTTGCCATAAAACCCCCTCTACTGTTTTTCTGCTACCCGCAGTTTTGCGCTCCTTGATCGCGGGTTTGTGAGTATTTCCTTTCTTTCGGGTCGAAGCGGCTTCTTTGTGAGCCTTTTCAATGCCGGGGAATTTCGAAAGAATTCCTTTATCATCCTGTCTTCCAGCGAATGAAAAGAGATAACACCGATCCTTCCCTTTGGGTTTAGCACCTCGACTGCGCTTTCTACGCCCTTTTTCAGGCTTTCAAGTTCATGATTCGTTTCAATCCTGATGGCTTGAAATGTTTTTGTTGCAGGATGTATCCTGCCTCTGCGCCATTTTGCCTTTGCGACGATATCGGCAAGTTCCTTGGCGGTCTCAATCGGTTTCTTCTTCCTTGTCTCCACGATGGCCCGCGCGATCCTTCGTGACTTCTCTTCTTCTCCGTATTCAAAGAGTACCGTCGCGAGCTCGTCAACACGGTAGCAGTTTACAATATCGTAGGCGGTTAATTCTTCCCTGATATCCATCCTCATGTCGAGAGCCTCGTCGTCGTTGAAACTAAAACCCCTCTTCCCCATTATCTGATAAGTGGATGTACCAAGGTCAAAAAGAATACCGTCAATTGACGATACTCCTATCCCCTGTAAGATCTCTTTTAAGTTTTTAAAATTTCCCCTTACCAGTGTTACCCTGTCTTTAAATTCTCTGAGCGCCTCCTCAGCAATAGTAAGCGCCACTTCATCTGCGTCAATTCCTATGACGCGTATTTGTTTATACCGCTCAAGGATTCGGTATGTGTGCCCGCCGCCGCCAAGTGTCGCATCAACGAACTGACCATCTTCAACGCTAACCATATTTTGGAGTACTTCTTCAAGAAGAACGGGTATATGTGTAACGTCACTCAAAGGCCGAGTTCCGACACAATATCGGCTATTTGCTCAGGGTCGGCAGTGACCTGCTTAACCAGTTCTTCCCATCTCTCTTGCGCCCAGATCTCTATCTTTTTACCGTTCCCGATGATTACAACATTCTTTTTAATGTGGGCGTCTCCCTTGAGGGTCTGCGGGATGAGGATCCTGCCCAGTTTGTCCAGAGGACATTCAGAGGCTCCTGAGTTAAAATACCGCAGAAAGGCCCGTGCTCCTTTGCTTATTGCCCCTGCATTTGACATCTTCTCCTGTATTGTGAGCCATTCCTGATACGGATAAGCAACAATACAACCGTCAAGATTGGTGAGTATCAACCGCAGATCGTGGTTCGTGGAAAGCACTTCCCTGAACTTCGCAGGTATGCTCACCCGGCTTTTATCATCTATTCCGTATTCAAACCGTCCTGTGAACAATTTCCCACCTTTTTACACTTTTTACCACTTTAGACATTTATACTTGTAACATTATAGTTTGTCAAGGTTTTTTTGGCTCTTTTACATTGAAAGGATTAAATTTTCTGTGGTATAAGTGGGCATGTTCCGATTCAAGAGACTTTTTTTCCTTTTGGCCCTCATCGGGCCGGCAATCATCACGTCCAATATTGACAATGATGCAGGTGGAATTGCCATCTATTCCATGGCCGGCGCCCGCTACGGGTACAACATGCTCTGGACCCTTATTCCAACGGTTTTCATGCTTATTATCCTCCAGGAGATGTCGGCGCGGACAGGCATCATAACGGGAAAAGGGCTTGCCGACCTGATACGGGAAAATTATGGAGTAAAGACCGCCTTCTGGGTCATGGTATGTCTCTTTATCACCAATCTCGGCAACACTGCGGCAGAGTTTTCCGGGTGGGCCGCAAGCATGGAACTCTTTAACATAAGTAAATATATCTCGGTGCCCGTGGGCGTATTTTTTGTCTGGTTTCTTGTGACAAAATGGAATTACAATATCTTTGAGAAAATCTTTCTTGGTATCTGTTTTATTTATGGCACCTATATTATTTCCGCCTTTCTCGCGAAACCGGACTGGGGTGATGTGGCGAGGAAAACGGTGATGCCCCACATTGATTGGGATGCCAATTACCTGATTATGGTTGTCAGTATCATCGGGACATCCATTACGCCCTGGCAACAGTTCTATCTCCAATCAGCCGTTGTTGAAAAGGGCCTCCGTAAGGAAGACCTCTGGGCCTCCAGAGTTGATGTTATCTTCGGTTCCGTTATGATGGGAGTTGTGGCATTTTTCATCATTGTTGCCTGTGGCGCCACATTACATGTAAGCGGTATCGGTATTGACTCGGCTGAACAGGCAGCCCTCTCTTTAAAACCGCTTGCAGGACCAAATGCCTATATCCTCTTTGCAATCGGTCTTGCCAATGCATCGTTGTTTTCGGGATGTATTCTTCCGCTTGCGACGACATACTATATCTGTGAGGCCATGGGGTGGGAAATGGGGATAGGTAAAGGGTTTAAAGAGGCTCCGCATTTTAAATCGATCTTTACGATAATTCTTGTGCTTGGCGCATCGATTGTTCTTATACCAAATCTTCCCCTCATAAAAGTCATGTGGTTCAGTCAGATCATTAACTGCCTCCTCCTTCCCGCTGTCATGATATTCATGATACAACTCATAAATGATGATGATCTTATGGGAAACTATAAAAACTCGCTCTGGATGAACATCGTTGCATATATCGGTGTAGGGATCCTTGTTGTCTTAAATGCGGTACTCCTTTACAATGCCTTTATGGATGTTTTTCGATAAATATCTGTAGATATTTACTTCCGTATCATCTATTTTATCCGCTCCTGTTCATAGATAATGAAGACTCTTTGCGAAGGTCCGTCTGCATCATTGCCGGAGTAATATCAACGTAAATTCGATGGCATACCGGTAAAAGTCAATTGGTGAAAAATATTGATAATCTGCTCATAAAGGTGTAGGCTTTTAGCCTATTAAAATTGTGCGGAGCGGCTACTATGATGAAAGTCCCCATTACACGGGAAGGATATGAAAACCTAAAAAAAGAACATGAATATCTTCTAAATGTGAAGAGGCCCCAGATTCTCAACTTGATCGAAGAAGCAAGGGAGCACGGGGACCTTTCGGAAAATGCCGAGTATGATGCGGCCAAAGAAGCCTTTCAGTTCCTTCAGAAGAAAGTTTCGGAAATAGAAGAGATGATCAAGAATTCCGAGATCGTTGATACAAAGACAATGAGTGGCGATGCCGTTGCATTCGGGTGCAGTGTGACCCTCACGAATCTCGATACCGATGAAGAGGTCATATACAGGGTTGTTGGCCCCTACGAATCGGACGTTAAAAAAGGAACCATATCAATAACGTCACCGCTGGGAAGAGCGCTCATGGGTAAGACTGTGGGTGATGAGGTTAATTTCAAAGCGCCTGGCGGAGATCGTATGTATGAAGTAGTCAAAATCATCTAACTTTATATTAATGACCTGCCCCCCCCCAATCGGTTCAGAAGTTGAGTTATTCCATTTCTACATCAAAGCGCTATCTTTGTTGGCAGCGTCGTCGGCTTCCTCAACGTATATACAATACGCCTCGTCGCCTCCTCCTTGCCGCCTCAATATCATCTTTGATTTAAAAATGGAATTATACCACGGACTGCAAATTCATTGGGCGTCATATTATCCAGGGAATTGTGTGACCAACTGGTAAATGGTGCGCCCAGAGGGGATCGAACCCCCAACCTTTGGATTCGAAGTCCAACACTCTATCCAGTTGAGCTATGGGCGCGCTTCTGTACTGACCGCATAGTATCATACTTATCGAAAAAATGCATCTTTCTTTGCATAAAAACCCAGGAGAAGAGGGGTTTGACAGGGCTTTAGATCCAGGCGGTCAGTGAAGATTTTTGAAGCAAGAAACAATACGATTATACAACCGATCTTTATCAAACAAAGTCTTATCCTGTGTCCTGCAATAGAGGTTTTTCTAAAAAACCTACTTACTTATTCTGAACTGTTTGATCATAGTTTCCAATGCCTCTGCAATTTTTGCGATCTGGGCAGCTACAGGTGCAGTATTGTGGATCTTTTTCGATGCATCGTTCATAACCATGGATACTTGCTGTATGTTACGGGAGGTCTCGCCTGTTGTGGCATTTTCCTGTTCCACAGCAACGGCTATCTGATTAATCTGGTTATTGACCGTATCTATCTGGCCCAATATATCATGTAAAAAATCTTTTGACCTGGTAGCCTTTTCTGTGCCTTTTTCTACTTCGCTTACACTGTTTTGAATTGAAACCGCAATACCCTGTGTTTCTGACTGCATGGCTTCGATGGTTGTAGCGATTTCTCTGGTAGCGTCTGTTGTTCGCTCCGAGAGTTTACGGACCTCATCGGCAACAACCGCAAAACCCCTACCATGTTCTCCTGCACGGGCAGCTTCTATGGCAGCGTTGAGGGCCAGAAGATTCGTCTGTTCGGCAATATCATTGATAAACCTCAATACTTCTCCCACCTGATCAGACCTTTTCCCTAATGTTTGCACAAATTCGGAAAGTTCCTGGACCTTTTCAGCTATCGCCTTCATTACGACGACCGTTTCATCGATGACGACACTGCCGGCCCTGGCAGCATCGTTGGATCGTTTTGAGCTATCTGCTGCGACAATACAATTTTTCGCTATCTCTGTGGAAGTTGAGGAAAGCTCTTCCGAAGCTGCGGCAATGGAATTGAGTTGATTAGCTATTTCTTCAAAGGCTGTTACTGTCTGTCCTACAGCATGCTGCATTGTGTCGGCTGCGGTCGAGATTTCGTCACTATCTTCGGCCACATGTATCATAATCCTGTGCAGGTTATCCACAAACCCATTGAATGCTTCGCCCATCTCTCCGACTTCATCGCCTGTGGCAACATCAATCCGCTTGGTGAGGTTGCCTTTTGAAATCTCAGCAACACCCTCAAGCGTCTTTTTTAAAGTACTGATTATTTTTTTTGTTGCAAACATGCTCACGCCCAGGGAGCATGCAATAGCTGCCGCGATGAGTCCGAAAGAAATGATCTGCGGATAGCCGGCATACACAACAAAGGCAAGGACAAGCAAAAAGAGGCTGCAAAGTGCAGGGGCCAACATTAATTTACGCGACATACTCGAATATCCGATGGTTTCTTTCATATCACCTTCCTGTGCGCGGCTCTATCGTAATTATTTGTCCTCAAGGACAAAACCCTTTTTAGGGGCAGTTTTCAAATCCTTTCAAAGATATTATCGGTAAGGGAGATTATTTACATTAATTTTTTTCAATAATAATTTGGATTACAGGGAATGAGCTCCAATACCTCGCTGCAGACAGTGGGGTATTGGATTGCGAAATGGAATTATTCCTGACCTTCCCTGCCATTCGTGCTGCTCTTGCCTTTTTGTTTCTTGGCAGGTTTTTTCTTGTTTATTTTCTTACTTTCAGGACTCTTCTGCTCACCAGTTATACCGCCCGCATCTTTTTGGTTCGTTGTCGGATTACCCACAACACCTGCTCCATTCTTTTGGGCTTCCGGCTTCCCTTCAGCAGCGAAAGAACCGGTGGCAACAAAAGCAAACAGCGCAGCAACTAACAGAGTAATAAACTTGATTATTCCCTGCAGCTTGCTACAGGGAAGTTCATTCTTTTCATTGAAAACTTCCTCCCTTTATTGAGATTATAATTGATAAAAGCCGATGAGAGATAAACTCAGTCATCAGCCGTCAATTCACACTATACATTTTGTATCTTTGATTACAAATATTTTATTGCTATTTCTTTTTGTGCAGCTTGTGCTGGCGCATGAATTCGATGACCCCGGGCAGGATGGAGATGATGATAATTGCGAAGATGACAAGGGTGAAGTTTTTCTTTACCAGGGGAATATTGCCGAAATAATAACCGGCGAATGCAAAAGATGCTATCCAGACAATGCCGCCAATGACATTATAGCTGATAAAGCGTATGTAGGTCATGCTCCCGATACCGGCCACAAAAGGCGCAAAAGTCCTGATGATGGGGATAAAACGGGCGATGATGATTGTTTTGCCGCCGTACTTTTCAAAAAACTGGTGTGTTCTGTTTAAATATTCTTTATTAAGGAATTTTACATGCTCCTGATGGAAGACCCTTGGCCCCACGATATTTCCTATCCAATAGTTAGCGGTATCTCCCAGGATGGCGGCAATTGAGAGAAGAATAAAGAGCCATAACACGTTTAAATCCCCCCGTGCGGCAAAGGCCCCTGCGGCAAAGAGGAGTGAATCACCGGGCAAAAAGGGTGTCACAACGAGACCTGTTTCGCAAAAAATGATAAGGAAGAGAATGAGGTAAGTCCATACCCCATAAGACTGGATGATCTCGCTTAAATGGACATCGATGTGGATGATGAAGTCGATCACTATTTTTGCAAACTGGAGCAGGGTAGTTAGCAGTTCCAAATGGTATTACCTCTCTGCAAGTCTTTAACGGCTGTGCGCCTTCAAAATTGTTTGTATAGTACACCGTTACGTGCTTGGAGTCAATGTTTTGGCGGTATGAATTGTTATTTCGCCATTCCTGTCTTATAATTTACCATAGTCTGATTTCTGGGGCGTTTTTCAGGAGGAGTGTATGGCAGATAAAATAGAGCTTCCTATTACTGGTATGAGTTGTGCTGCCTGTTCGGCGCGCATTGAGCGGGAGCTCAATAAAATGGATGGAATCAGAGAAGCGCATGTTAATTTCCCCCTCAAGAAGGCCGTCATTCTCCCCAGGGATGACCTCGATTTAAAGAAGATTATCTCCCTTATCCGTGACATCGGTTACGATGTGGATATTGAAGCTGATGTGACCATGAGGGCCCAAAAAGAAGAGGCGGAGCTCAAGAAGGATTTTATTTTGGCGGCCTGTTTCAGTGTTCCCATTATGGTCTTTTCCATGTGGATGGTGCTGCCTTACAATAATGCTGTCCTACTGTTTCTTACCCTTCCTGTTCAGTTCTATGTGGGCTTGCGGTTTCATAAGTCGGCGCTTCTCAATCTGAAGCATTTTACCGCTGACATGAATACCCTCATATCAGTGGGGACATCGGCAGCATTCTTCTACAGCGTATTTGTCACCTTTTTCCCGCACATAGTCAGCGCCGCAGGCATCATGCCCATGACGTACTTCGACTCCAGCGCCACAATTATCACGCTGATCCTCCTTGGGCGCTATTTTGAATCAAAGGCAAAGACGCGGACCTATACGGCCATTAAAATGCTCTACGAACTCTCACCGAAAGAGTGCCTTGTCCTGAAAGAGGGAAAAGAAGTGAGGCTCCCCACAGACACCCTTGAAGTTGGCGATCTTGTCCTCATAAGGCCTGGCGAAAGGGTCCCCATCGACGGTGAAGTGAGCCAGGGGGATACCTATGTTGACGAATCCATGATCACCGGCGAGAGCATGCCGGTTCACAAGGGTATTGGTCATGAAGTAATTGGAGGCACGATCAACGGCAAAGGTTCCATAACAATACAAACAACGCGGATAGGGCAGGACACGGTGCTTGCGAAGGTCATACGTCTCGTTGAAGAAGCGCAGTTTACAAAAGCGCCGGTCCAGAGACTTGCCGATAAAGTGGCCGGGGTTTTCGTTCCTATCGTCATCCTCATCAGTATCTGCGCTTTTTTTGTCTGGTTCTTTTTTGGCCCTGACCCGAAGATCACCAATGCCCTGCTCTCCTTTGTAAGTGTTCTCATCATCGCCTGTCCCTGCGCACTGGGCCTTGCCACACCAACGGCAATCATGGTCTCTACCGGCGTGGGCGCCAAAAGGGGTATCCTCATCAAGAATGCCGAGGCCCTTGAACTCACCAACAAGACCAGGTATGTTCTCTTCGACAAAACAGGCACCCTGACGGAAGGTACTATCGTGCTCTCCGATGTAATCCCACTTAATAATTTTTCCGAAAAAGACCTTTTAGAGATTGCTTTTAATCTTGAGAGACAATCCGAACATCCCTTTTCCGATGCCCTCAGAAAACGGGCCGCTGAATTGAATTTTGAGCCTCTTCCGGTTGAGGGTTTTGAGGCAATTATAGGAAAAGGCATCAAGGGCAGCATTGGTGAAAAAAACTATTTTATCGGTAACACGGGGCTTTACGAAGATCAGAGCGGTCCCCTCGATGAGAGCATAAAGGAAAAATACCAGGGAAAAGAACGTGACGGCGCTTCTCCTGTCCTTGTCTGGGGCGCGGAAGGAGTACTGGGGATTCTTGCCTTCAGCGACAAGGTACGTGAAGAATCGCAAGCGGTTGTGGCCGAGCTTAAGAGTATGGGCATCGAGGCGGTGATGATTACCGGTGACAGTATGGAAGGCGCAAAGAGAATCAGTGAACGGGTCGGCATTGATCAATATTTCTATCGTGTGCTCCCTGATAAGAAGGCGGAAATAGTAGAAGACTTCAAGAAAAAAGGAGTCACCATTATGGTGGGTGATGGAATCAATGACGCGCCGTCCTTGGCTGCAGCCGATGTCGGTGTCGCTATGGGAAAGGGAACGGATATTGCCATAGAATCGGCCGATGTGGTCCTCATGAAAGGTCAGCTATCAAGACTCGCGAGCCTTATCAAACTTTCCAAAAAAACTCTCCGCGTCATCAAACAGAATCTCTTTTGGGCGTTTATTTACAATATTCTGGGAATCCCTATCGCATTCGGCGCCCTCTATCCCCTCTTTCACATCCGCTTCGAACCTATTTACGGAGCCATTGCAATGGTAGTAAGCTCAATTTCTGTTGTGAGCAATTCGCTGAGACTGAAGCTCTTCAAGGATTGAGATCGTCTCTTATCTGTTTCAAGCACACCATACTTTAATTGGCACTCATATGCCTTTCATGAAGGATGTTGGGGGTTATCCGAATCTCACTTCTCCCACTGCGGGCACCTTACCCAGCAAAGGATCGGGATGTTCCCATCCCCATTTTCTTCAGAAGGCGTCTGCCTTCTCCTTGCCATCCGCCCTTTTTTCTTCTTGATTCTATCTTTATCAAATACTACACTTACCGTGAGAAACAAAAGGACAAATACCATAAGGAATCGCTAAACATGTCTTGTTCAGCCAATCATAGACCAATTAAATGGTCTTATACTCTCATCCTGGCACTTTTCACGTTTGCTTCCGGATGGGGGTGTTCCGCCGATTCCAAGGGAAAGACCACCCCACGAAAAGCTGTCCCGGTAGTAGTCGGTTCAGTGGTCCGGAAAAGCCTTCCTGTCCAGTTTAGTGCTATAGGAAACGTACAGCCCTCTGCAACCGTGTCCGTGAGATCGTTAGTGGGAGGCAAAATAGTCGGCGTTCACTTTAAGGAAGGTCAGGAAGTGCGAAAAGGCGACCTTCTGTTTACAATCGATCCCCGAGCTTTTGAACAGGCGGTAAGACAAGCCGAGGCCAACATAGCTAAGGATACTGCTCAAGCGAAAAACGGCCGCGTACGGGCCGAGCGTTACAGGTCCCTGATCGAGAAAGAGCTTATCTCGCAGGAGGAGGCTGACCAGGTTCGCACAACTGCTGAATCCCTTGAAGCAACTCTGCTTGCGGATAAAGCCGCCCTGGAAAATGCCAGGATCCAGCTTGGACACTGTTTTATACGATCTCCCATTGATGGTCGGACAGGCAACCTCCTCGTTCATCCCGGAAACATCATCAAAGACAGCGATACACTCACTCTTGTGGTTGTCAATCAGATCAATCCTGTATATGTCACGTTTTCTCTTCCGGAGAAAAACCTATCAGAAGTCAGGAATTACATGGCCAAGGGAGCATTAAAGGTCGAGGCCCGTATACCCAATGATACTAAGCCTGCCGAAGAAGGCGTCTTAAGCTTCGTTGATAATGCTATCGACAACTCGACCGGAACGATCCAGTTAAAAGGAACGTTTTTGAATAAGGCAAAACGCTTATGGCCTGGGCAATTTATTAACGTGACCCTTACTCTTGCAGTCCAATCTGATGCGGTTGTGGTTCCCTCCAGAGCGATCCAGACCGGACAGCAAGGACAGCAGGTTTTTGTCGTCAAGTCCGATATGACCGTGGAATCCCGTGCTATCGTGGTGGACCGGACGGTGAATGAGGAATCGATCATTGGCAAGGGTCTCAATCCTGGCGAAATAGTTGTGATTGAGGGCCAACTCCAGCTCGTTCCGGGCACAAAAATAGAGATTAATAACTCTCCACCTGCCAGTCCAGGCGTGAAAAAACCCTAATGAATATCACTGAACTGTTTATCCGGCGCCCTGTCATGACCACATTGGTCATGCTGGGGATTCTCCTCTTCGGGATTACCGGGTATCAACTCCTGGCCGTGAGTGACCTTCCCAATGTCGATTTCCCCACTATCATGGTAGGCGCCAGTCTCCCCGGCGCAAGTCCTGAGACGATGGCCTCGGCTGTTGCAACCCCTCTTGAGCGGCAGTTTGCTACGATCGCCGGTATCGATTCTATGACCTCCACGAGTGGTCTCGGAACGACCCGGATCACATTGCAGTTTGCCTTGAACAGGGATATTGATGCTGCTGCCCAGGACGTGCAGACTGCCATTTCCCAGGCCTCGCGCAGTCTTCCTCCCGACATGCCCAGTCCTCCCTTTTATAGGAAGGTCAACCCTGCTGACGCGCCAGTTCTCTATCTGGCGATAAGCTCCCCGACCCTCTCCCTTTCCGACGTGGATGAATATGCCGAGTCATTTGTTGCTCCACGCATCTCAATGATTAGCGGCGTGGCACAGGTAGACGTGCACGGAGCCCAAAAGTATGCAGTTCGGGCCCGGCTCGATCCTCAAGCCCTCGCGACACGGTCCATCGGGATTGACGAGGTCTCCGAGGCCGTACAAAAGCAGAATGTAAATATGCCCACGGGAACCCTGCAAGGACCGAAACGGGTACTCACGCTAAAGACCACCGGCAAGCCTATGAATGCTGAAGCCTATCGTCCGCTTATCGTGGCTTACCGCAACGGATCACCCGTCCGTCTTCAGGACATCGGTACTGTCGTCAATAGTGTCGAAAATGATAAGGTGGCAAGTTGGTACAATGATTCCCGGATGCTTTTTCTTGCCGTCCAGCGGCAGCCCGGCACAAATACCATTGAGGTTGTTGACTCCATCAAGAAGCTCCTCCCTCAGATCCGGGCACTCATCCCTGCATCGGTGAACCTTGACATCACATACGATCGCTCGGTATCAATCCGTGAGTCGGTTACAGATGTGAAGATTACCCTCTTTATCTCCCTGTGCCTCGTTGTTCTGGTGATTTTTCTTTTTTTAAGAAATATTTCCGCCACTGTCATTCCAAGTTTAGCGCTCCCCATGTCGATTGTGGGCACCTTTACGGTTATGTATCTTCTGGGTTACACCATAGATAACCTTTCCTTGCTGGCCTTGACGCTTTCAGTGGGATTCGTTGTTGACGATGCCATCGTCGTGTTGGAGAATATCGTCCGGCACATGGAAAAGGGGGAAAATGTCCTTCAGGCGGCCCGAAAAGGGTCCAGAGAGATCAGCTTTACGATTGTTTCTATGACACTCTCACTTGTCTGCGTCTTCATCCCCGTTCTTTTCATGGGAGGAATTGTTGGACGCCTGCTTCATGAATTTGCCGTTACCATCGGCATGGCAGTTCTGGTATCCGGTTTTGTTTCCCTCAGTTTGACTCCCATGCTCTGCAGCCGTTTCATGAAATCATCGGGTTCCGAGAAACACGGTCGCTTCTATGCCGCTTCTGAACGCTTTTACGAAGGGATGCTGAATACCTACGATCGAAGTCTCAAGCAAGTCCTGGCTCGACCCCGCACTACGATGATTGTTGCAGGCCTCCTCCTTCTTGCTACTGTTTATCTCTATGTGATAATCCCCAAGGGCTTTCTTCCAAGTGAAGATATCGGTCAAATAACGGGCATCACCGAGGCGGAACAAGGGGTTTCCTTTGAGGCTATGGTGGAATACCATCAAGCGCTTGCGGCCATCCTTCGCCAGGATCCAAGCGTGCGCTCCTTTCAATCCAATGTGGGGGCTGGGGGATCGAGAACCGGAAATTACGGAACTCTCACCATCTATTTGAAGCCCCGGTCAGAACGCAAGATGAACCCGGACGAAGTGATTCAGGTGTTGCGCCCGAAGCTGGCCACGGTACCCGGAATCAAGGTCTTTCTCCAGAATCCCCCTCCCATACGCATCGGAGGCTATTCGAGCAAGAGCCAGTACCAATTTTCTTTGCAAAGCCCTGACACAAGCGAGCTTTATCGCTACGCCTACGATCTGGAGGCTAGAATGCGGCAATTGCCAGGCCTCCAGGATGTATCGAGTGATTTACAGATGAAAAATCCCCAGATCGATATCGAGATCAATAGAGACAAGGCGTCAGCACTGGGTGTCTCCGCCCAGCAAGTCGAAGATGCCCTTTCCACTGCTTATGCCGGCAGACAGATCTCCACCATCCTGACCCCCAACAACGAATATAAGGTGATCATGGAACTTGAGCCGCAGTACCAGAAGGACGCCTCCGCCCTCTCGCTCCTTCATATCAGGTCCACCCAAGGGAAACTCGTTCCATTAAATACCCTGGTGAATCTAAGCCCCGGGTCAGGTCCTTTGTCGGTCAACCATCTGGGGCAGATTCCGGCTGCCACCATTTCTTTCAATCTGAAACCCGCTGTATCGCTCGGCGAGGCGGTGGCCGATGTGGAGAAGCTGGCTCGCAGCATCCTGCCCTCCAGCATTGCAACGAGTTTTCAGGGGACTGCCCAGGCATTTCAGTCTTCACAGAAAGGTCTGTTGTTCCTGCTGATTATGACGATTGTGATCATTTATATTATATTGGGGATTCTCTATGAAAGTTTCATTCATCCCGTAACCATCCTGTCAGGGCTGCCATCAGCAGGTTTCGGGGCCTTGTTAACCCTGGTGATCTTTCAGAAAGACCTCAGCCTCTACGCATTTGTAGGCTTGATTATGCTGATAGGCATCGTTAAGAAGAATGCCATAATGATGATTGACTTTGCCCTGGATGCCCAGCGGAAGGAAGGGAAAGCACCAGCGGAAGCCATTTATCAGGGGTGTCTGGTCCGTTTCCGACCCATCATGATGACAACCATGGCGGCCCTTATGGGTACCCTCCCTATTGCCCTCGGTTTTGGGGCCGGAGCGGAATCACGGCGACCCTTGGGGCTTGCCGTAGTGGGTGGTCTGCTGTTTTCACAGTTGATCACTCTTTACATCACTCCGGTCGTTTACGTCTACATGGATAAATTTCAGGAAAGAATAGGCACAAAGGTCTGGCTATTTCGCGGAAAAACCAGTTAGTAAAGCATGACTCGTCCAGCTTTATCAACTCCATAGCTGTTATATGATCGATCTGCCCGATATTGGTGTTCGCTTATTTCTGACATTTCCCGAATACAGCACCTAGAATTCAGAACTTAGCACAAAAAGGAAGGCGAACTACCGGAAATGATACTCCTTGACAGCCAACCCTGCTTTCGGGTAATTTTATGGCCATGATAGAACGTATGGATTTGGGTATTCTGAAGGATCTTGACGCAGAGGAACTGAGAAGCTATCTCCAGTTCCTTCTCTGGCACTACCGTGTTGTTGACGGGTTCTGGTTCCTCTCTGTGGAAGACAAATATGACCGGCCCTCAGCAGAACACCTTGATGAAGTAGTCTGGGGAAAGATAGCGGGCATGTCGGCAAAGGACATCGTGAAAAGGTTCCATATCAAAGAGAAGGGGATCAAAGGCTTTGCCAAAGCAATGGAATTTTGTCCCTGGACAATGATAGTCGGTTACAGGATACAAGAAAAAGACGATGAGGTTATCCTTACCGTTCCTGAATGTGTAACTCAGGCGGCCCGCGTGAAGCACGGGTTGCCTGAATTTCATTGTCGCGACATGCACCAGCGGGAGTTTGAATCATTTGCACACGCCATTGATAAAAATATTAAAGTAGAATGTCTCCTGGCCCCCCCGAACCATCCGCCGGACTGTTTCTGCAAGTGGCGTTTTACGCTGTAGCAGACCCCGGTGGGAGATACAATGCATAAAAAATGTTTTATCTATTGTGATTGATAATCATAAGACTTTTTACAGCAGCTGAAGTATGCTAATCTCTTGAAGAAAGCCAATTGTTACACGGAGGATAAGATATGAAGCTTCCCGAATACATTACCAAAGAAGAAGTGCGAAAATTCTGCAAGGCCCTCAAGATCAGGGATTGGACGAAACTGAAAGAAGCAAAGGTACAGCCCAAAGAGGCAAAGATCATCCTTGCCGAGGTCAACGCCGAAAAGATGAAAATCGATCCTGAAGGATTCCGCAAAGGACTCGAAGTGGAACTGGAACACGGTGTCAGGTTTAAGGATGCCAATATTACCAATAATCACCCTCTTGTCACCGGGATGATCGTTATCGCACACCTTAAAGAGACCCTTGATTATTATAAGCTCCTTGATGTGGCAGAGCTTGAAGGAGACCTTTTAAAGGCTATCGCCGCAGGTAATATGGCAAAGGTGAAAAAGGAATATAAGAAGCTTGCCCTGGCGAAGATCACCCTGGCAAAGGTAGAAGCAGCACAAATAAAGTAGATCCGTCAATCGGCAATGGTAAATCGTTTATGGTGTTTCATCCATCACCCGAAAGCGTTTACCCTATGTCTGTCTTGCGATATTATTCATAATGAAACCGGATCCCTGGTAAGTGTTTCGGGGACACGGTTTTACTTGCAAAAAACCTGACATTCAATGAGAATAGAATGCTCATGAAGATATTAAAACTACTGTTCCTGAACAGAAATGTTATTTTGATACTGGGCGTTGTGGCCGGTCTCGTTTGGGGTAAGGGCGCTGTCTGGACAGAGTCTCTCATATTCCCTGCACTGGCCCTTGTTATGACAATTGCAACAATGGGAATCGAAAGCGGCTCTCTGCGCTCGGTACGAGGAATCCTTGGTCCTGTCTGTATCGGCATAGTGATGAACTATCTGGTACTCAGCGGTGTTATCATTTTACTCAGCAAATATTTGATAACAGATAGCAACCTGCAGGCTGGTTTTATCCTCATTGCTGCGGTTCCTCCAGCAGTAGCCGTTATCCCTTTCTCTTTTCTGTTACGCGGAAATAGTGCTTTTTCTCTCCTGGGAACCCTTGGAGGATACCTGGGGGCCCTTGTTATTATGCCCCTTATGGCAATTGCTTTTTTCGGGACAAGTTTTGTAAGCCCTCTCAGGCTGATCATCATCATGGCCGAACTCATTTTCTTTCCCCTGGCGGCTGGCCATGTTCTCCATTGGACCGGCATAGACAAGAGGTTCGAATATATGAAGGGCCCCATTACTAATTGGAGCTTTTCACTTATCACCTATACCATTGTCGGCCTCAACCAGGAGATGTTCATTCACAGACCCCTTTCTCTGGTCCCGACTGCACTCATTGTGGTTGCCAGTACCTTTATGCTTGGATGGCTTATAGAAATAGTATGCAAGAAGTTTCTGCGGATACCAGCCGAGACAGTAACGAGTCTGGTCCTTCTCGGAACGCTCAAGAATTACGGTATCGCCGGTGGGCTTGCCCTGGCACTCTTCGGCAAAGAGGTGGCATCTCCTTCGACAGTATCGGCAGTTTTCATGATTATCTACATAATCTGGCTTGAATGGAAACTGCACAGAGGGGTAAGATCAAAGGGTCCTGCACCCTGAAACAGTGCAAAACCCTTTTTAGCGTTTAACATAAGTCTACTTTAAAAGTTCTTTGATAACTCCCAACGTTTCTTTGCTGTCCGGGTCAAGAGATATTGCCTTTTGCGCTGCATCGAGGGCCTTCATAAAATCACCGCTTTTGAAGAGCGCCTTTGCGAGCCCCACATAGGCGCCGGAATTGTCGGGGTTGACCTTTATTGCTTCCATATATTCTTTTATTGCTTCCCGCACATTGCCGTTTTTGAGCAGTTCGGTTGCAACGGCGACGAGGACACGGGAAAGATCATCTTTGATCCTTTGCGATTTTGGCTCCACTGAGAGGACCTCTCTGATATAACTCAAAGAAGTCTGAAAATTACCCTCTTTTAATTCTGAAAATGCGGCGCCTAAGAGGGCATCGATGAGGATATCCGCTACCTGTTTTTTGAAGTCTTCCGGCGATAGACGGTAAGCTGTACGAAGCGAGGAGAGGGCCTTGCCGTAGTTGCGGAGGTTCAGTTGTGATCTTCCAAGATACAGATATGCCTGATAGAAATCAGGCTCTAATGAAACAGCTTTTTCAAAGTATGGGATAGCCTCAGCGAACTGGCCCTGATTGAAGAGCGCGAGGCCCTTATCAAACTCATATTGCGCTTCTCCGCTCATCATAAGTCCTGCGCAGGAAACGAGCATGAGCGACGCAAGGACCATAACAATCCCCAGACTGATTGATTGTTTATGTTTTTGCCCTGTCATGTTGAAAAAACCTCAACTATTTTTTCTTTTCCCACTCACCCTTATCATTCTGTATCAACCATCCGGCGTCTGATTTATCCCGCCAGCTATTGGCAAAAATCTTCTGAATCTTCGGCAGTGCATCGGCGCCGAGCTTGTTGGCTTTCATAATCTCATTATAGAGGGCCGTGCGATTATTATTTTCCTGGTCTGCAACGCGTTTCAGGTCGGCCTTTTCTTTTAGATTAAGCCCGGCTGTATCTTTTGTATCCACAAGGCCTGTATTGTTCTCGCCAATGGCCCTTTTATCGTAAAATGGCTTTAATGAAGAAAAGTTATCCTTTAATGCCTGTTTCAGATTCCGTATGGCCGGTGTCGTGACATCAACATTGATCTGGGCACTTGCTTCTTTTGGACCTATGCTGAAGGTGCGCAGTTCTTCAAGAATGAGGCTCTGTTTATCCTGCTTCTGCTGTTTCTGTTCCTGATTGCCCTGTGTTCCGCGAACATCATTGACGATTTCATCTGCTGCTTTCTGGATAGCTGCGGCAGGGAAATAGATATTGACTGTTACACATGCTGCAAAGGACACAACACAAACAAACATGAGGTGTTTCAAACTTTTGATCATACAATTATTCTCCTTTTATAATATTTTCTCAATTCACTTTTACTGCAGGCACCTTTTCCTGATCGCTGCTTTTCAATACCCTGCTTACTCTTTCCTGCATGTCTTTAAAGCTTACCACATTTTCAGGGTCTTTGTTCACAACATCAATGCCCCTGAAAAAAGCCTTCCTGATAAGATATTCCTTGCCGCCCTCGTGTATTGTCCCGCGGATATTGAAGTGATCATTTTCAAGGCCGCATCTAATACCTATGCGGCTGTAGGGGTACTCCTTGAAAAATTTATTGATGCCGCTTTTCAGTATTGCCCCTATGCCGCCTGATCCGGTTCCGAGAATGGATATGCTCTCTATGGCGTCAACGCTGACTTTCCGCGGAACACCACTTTTTTTAACCGTACCAAGCTCAAAGACAAACTGCGATGGCTGTCCGTATTCAATTGCAAGGTTTTTCAGGGAGCCTTCAACGATGCCGGTGATTTTGCCGATTTTAATCGTATCGGTGATTTTGCCGAGATCGATATTGTGGAACGACACATCTCCACCGATCTTTCTCGAAGCAGAAAAAATGTTTTCGGCATAGACATGAGCAGCCTCTATTTCACCCCCGAAAGCTTTTACAGAAGTTCTTCCTTCCGTTGCCAACCTGTCATCCTGGTAGGTTATGAGAGGAAAATGCGCTTCAACGCTGCCGGGAAAGGTAATGCCGGTTAATTCGTTGAGGGCTGTTCCAAGGTCGACATTTTCTATTTTCGTTGTCAGAGAGACTTTTCTTTTTGGAGACAGGATATCTCCTATTGCCACATTTATGAACCTGATCTGTCCCCCATAAAAAGGGAGTGTTACAGTTTCAGGGACCAAGGCGCCTCTTCCTGCAAGAATAAGGGGTATTTTAATGTGGGAAAATTTCATGGTATCTTTTTCAATATCGGCAATATTGATTGATCCTCTCTCCTGTTCATCCCCTGAGGGTCTTTCCTTTTCCAAAGAAGCGCGGGAAAGATTAAAGGGGAGGTCAATATCGATACCGGTTACGCGGAATGATTTATCAGGTATTTTGAAATAGGCATTGTTGAGTTTCACCATGCCCTTCAACCGGAGGTCCTTTTCTGAAAGAGAAGAGGTTGTTATATCGGCATAAAGGTTTCCATCTGTCTCAAGGCCCTTGAAAAAGGGAAGTATCTCAACCAGATAATCATAGAGAAAAAGAGAGACCAGTCTCTTGACGCCTACTTCCCTGGCATTTATCGATGCATTCCACGTATCATTGTTGAGGAAACCGGAGTAACTGTATTTACCGGTATTAAAAAGATCTGCTGTTCCCGAAATACGAGCAGCATTGTTGCTATCAATAGAAAAGTCGGTTTCCGTGGATAGTCTTGCTGTCTCCTTGGTAAAGTCCCTGTAATACTTGCCCCAAAGGTATTCGCCGCCTGATAGTTCCGAAGAAAGACTGGCGCCGACCTTCTTTTCCTCTGAAGGGATGCTGAACTTGAGGACTATTGACCCTTCTATGCCCTGGGCAGCCCTGGAGCCGTCCTGAGAATTGAAACCGCCTTTCTGAAACTGGAATATAGCTTTACCGCTAAGCGTCGGTTTTTTACCGGAGAGAGTCCCTTCCATGTCGGTTTTTAATGTCCCTTTTCCCTGAATGGACCATTTCTTGCCCTCCTCTCCCGCAATAAGCGGCTGCAATGAAGTATAGAGGCTGGAAAAATCTATTTGAGAGGTCTCAAGCTGTGCTTTCCAGGGCATGGCCCCGGTAAGTGTTCCTGAATAGGACCCCTTGAAAGCGCCCAGTTTGGGTATTTCACCGAGGAAGTTTTCCGTAGAGATTGTTTTTGATTTCAGGTCATAGATAATACCTGTTTTTAATGCGGCCCCTTTCATCTCCGAACGTTTTCCCTCTTTCTCCAGTACTATCGAAGTTGCGGCAATGTTCATTTTTGAAATACGAATACGTTCCTTCTCGAAAGTAAGGACCATCTGTAATACAACATCTTTGAATGCCGCACCCTTTATGCCACCTGAATCGAGAGTAATTTCTAAAAATCCGCTCCCGATGAGCCGGGGCAGCAGACCTGTCAAATGTATTTCGCCCTTACAGGTACCATGGGAATTAAACTGTGACTTATCAGGATGGGCAATATCAACGAGACCCCGAAAGGTGAGTGTGCCCCCCGTTGCCGATGAAAAATTCTTTATCGTAAGATTGATATCTTTCAGAATGATTTCCTGTGCTGATGAGGCAAAAAGGAGCTTGAATTCACCTTTCTCGATAATGAGCAAATCCACAGGTGGAATATTACGAATAAAGGAAAGGTCTGTCTCGGTTTCTTTCTCATTTCCAAGGCGTATGCGTATTTTTGGCTCTTTGAGAATAATCCGTTCCACCTCGCCTTTTATTGCCCTTGATATATTACTCTCTATGCCGAGCTGAGCGCTGGTAAAGAGAAAACTATCGTCTTTTGATTTCGCTACGGCAAGCTGTATGATTTCTGTTTTAAATTTCGGCGAAAAAGAAAAACTTTGCGCCTGGACAGTATACCCCATCGTGTGCTCGCAGAGAGCGCTTACGAAAGGGATAAAGAAGGGCGACAGGAAGAGGAATATACATCCGGCGACGAATAAGCATACGGACATTAAAATGGTAAGTAAAACATTCTTTTTTGTCATTCTTTTTCTTGTCTATTATAACATAAAAGCAGAAGAACGAGGAATGATACTCATCGTGGTTGTCTTTATGTGATGCAGCAATAATTATGAAAGGAGGCTTAATTCGCTGAGACCGTCGTAGTAAGTTTCACAGGCCGCGTGTTAATGTTCATTCAATCCGAGAAGAAAGTTGAAATCCTCCCGTGTGATAGCCTTACCTGAACTTTTTTCCGGAGCATCCATGAGCGCCCGGTAGAGGCTTAGTTTCCTCTGTTTAAGCGCCATCATCTTCTCCTCCACTGTATGTCGCATGAGAAGCCGTGTCACGATGACCTTATTTTTCTGACCGATTCTGTGTGTCCTGTCTGAAGCCTGATTTTCCACAGCCGGGTTCCACCACGGGTCAAGGTGGAAGACATAGGTTGCCCGTGTAAGGTTTAACCCTTGCCCGCCGGCCTTGAGGCTCAAGAGGAAGACAGCGGCAGTTTCACAATCCTGAAAGCCTTCAACGATAGCCTTTCTCTTCACCACCGGCGTGGAGCCATCAAGCCGGAAAATATGGAAACCACCGGATACAAGTTCTTTCTCAACAATATCCAGAAAGGATGTGAACTGTGAAAATACAAGGGCGCTGTGAGATTCGGTTTGTAATTCTTCCAGTTTGCCCCTGAGGAATTCTATTTTGGGAGAGACCTCTTTTACATCAGGCACGAGAAGGTCGGGGCTTAAACAAATCTGCCGGAGCTTCATAATGGCTGTGAGTGCAATGATTTTTGCCTGGGAGGCTGTTTTTTGTTTATAAGCGGCATCAATGGTAGATCGTACCTCTTCCACAGTCCTGTTGTAGAACTTTTTCTGTTTCTCTGTCAGTTCAAGATATACGTCGCGTTCGACTTTGGGGGGAAGCTCTTTCAGTATGCGCTCCTTTGTCCTCCGCAACACAAAGGGTTTTGTTTGTTCTGTCACAACAGGGAGCAGCGCGGACAGATCCTTTTTTGCCAAGCCCTGAAATTTTCTGTAATCACCGAGCAATCCGGGGAGCACGAGGTCCACGATAGAAAAATACTCGCCGATATGATTTTCCACCGGTGTCCCCGTAAGAACTACCTTGAAAAAACTTTTAAGCTGTCGGACTGCCCCGGTGGCTCCGGCAAAGATATTTTTTATTGTCTGGGCCTCATCGAAGATAATCACATGAAAGCGAAGGTCCTTCAGACGCGCAATATCTCTTCGGATAAGACCATAACTTGTAAGGATTACATCGTACCCGCCGGGTTTAAGCGAGCGGTCTTTGCCCTGGTAGACATGGATCTTGAGTGTAGGATAGAACCGCTCGATCTCCTGTTCCCAGTTAAAGATAAGACTTGGTGGCACCACAATGAGCGAAGGGGCAGCAGGAGAAAATGGTGAGGCCACCTTACCTTCTTTGATTGCCCCCAGAAGGGCAATTGCCTGTATTGTCTTTCCAAGTCCCATGTCATCGGCAAGACAGGCCCCAAACCGGTGCTCATAGAGAAAGGAGAGCCAGTAGTACCCTTCCTTCTGATAATGGCGCAACTTTGTCTTAAGTCCTGTGGGGATAAGTTTTTCTTCTATTTTGTTGAATTGGGTCAGACGGGCAATAATCTCTTCATCATGAGTGGTCAGCTTTACGGCAATACCTTCTTTTCTCAGTAAAAAGAGGTCGATGATCTTAAGCCGCGGGATTGACACGATGTCCCTGGCGACTGCCCCGCTGGTTTCTGTAATGCGGGCAATAGTGGAAAGGGTGCTCCGGGTCTTCTCGTCAAGAATATGGATGGATCCGTCGCGATAGATTATCCCTTTCCCGGCAAGCGCCTGTTCCCACAACCGCTTATCGATAGCCTGCCCGTTACACCGTATTTCGGGGCGGATTTCGAACCAGTCGATGGTGCCGCCAGTGGCGTCGAGTTCAAATTCCCAGGTTGCCTCTTCAACGGGGCGGCCCTCAAGATAGAGGCCAATGTTTTCTTTTTTTGCCAGAGTGTGGAGTTGGCCGAGGCGCTTTAAAAGTTCCTCTTCGCTTACCATCATTTCGTTGTCATTCAAAACGATCCGCTCAAAGAGCCTGGGACCAAAGACCCTGAAGGGGATGAGAAAGAGGAGGGCTTCTTGTGCCCTGTCTGCTGCATATAACTGCCATTCTCCCTGTATGAAATGGAGCTGCATATCCCCTGGCTTTATCCCGGCTATAAAGTTTCTGATAATCCTTCGTGCCAGATGAACGAATTCCCGTTTGCCGAAGGTTTCTTCGTTGATGCTGTTCTTCAGTGCCTCATCAATGGCTTTGCGATCTTTCAGGGTAAGGACGTGAAAGAAGGTATCGAGGAGGATTGGTTTTCTCTTCTGCGTTCGCACCGCTATCGGTATGTGACCCCACTCCACGGCCTGCGCAAAAGCAGCAATCTTTTTTGAAGGCAAAAATGGGTAGTCATTGTTTCTGCACTCCGGCCTGATGAGGAAATATGCATTCCGCGTCGGTTCCCGCGTTATTATCAGTCTGTAATCAGAGGCCGTCACGATGCCGGGTTTTGTCTCAATGCCGTTCACCTTAAACCGGACCGAAGGCAGTGTTCCTTCAACAAGGAGTCCACTCAGGATAAGCTGAAACGTTTTGAAGATTTCCTGCGGGATATGTATGGTCCACTCCTTTGTTTCTCTGACCCGGTCTGCGATTCTGGGTTCACGAAGGCAGGCCTGCCGTATCCTATCCCATAGCTCCCATCCCTTCTTTTCCTCTATATAATACATTGTTGTGAATTTTTCGTTAAAGGCAAAATCACCCGCAATCACGGCAGGTGTCTGATCTTCACCTACCGAGCATCCTTTTGTCAGAAGAACTCCCTCCGCCGATGTATCAAATTCCGTCCATGTTGTGCAGGGAATGGCAGTTCTCCATTTAACCCGGCTTACGCCTTTCGAAGAATGATAGAACATGGGATATTGATTGCCCCACCCCTTCAGAAATATCGACAAGGGGTTAGACATATCTTCCCGCCGTGCGAAGCTCATGAGGTATTCAAGTCCGGCGGGCAAAATGGGGCCCTTGAGCGAAGGCACAATTTTCTCTCCATCTCTCTCCAGGGAACATTTCAGTCCACTCCCTACTCTTTCTATGATGATCTGAAAGAGGGGGCCACCTTCGGTTCTCTCAATGGCAGCGGGAGAAACAGATCCTGTTTTATTCCGGTAGAACGCCAGAGGAATTACTTTGCTATTTGCGAGATGTCCCCGGTTATCATCTGATTGTTTCAACAGGCCTGCCAGAAGATGGTTTCTATACAGTACATCTTCCGTGATTATTTTGAACAGATTTGGTTTCAGAAGATGCACGATCATGAGAAGGGCGCTAATGATATGTTCACACTTTTCCGATGCGTGGCCTTTGCAGGAACACCTCTGGATGAGCCGTGGGCCTTCAAGAGAAATCAATACAGGATTATGTTCCCCATCCACCACATCGATGACCAAAGTTTTCCGGTCTTCCTTCCACCCAATATCCGCAACAGCCCTGTTGGTATAGAGTTGAAAACCCTTGAAAACGATCTTTTTCCCGGCATCAGCATAAATACTGCTTGGAGGGAGAACCCTCAAGGTGTCAAGGAGGAGCTGTTCAGAGTTGGTAAGCATAATAGATGGCCAGCATTACAGGATTTGTGTTTAACATGTCAGAGAATCTTTGTTTCAATAGATTCGGCAATTTCGTAAAGTATTTCCAGTTATTGGTTATTATTTTTACTGCGTCTTTCCCACCGTCGGTGGACCCAGAACCATTCGTCGGGATATCGCCCGATGATAGCCTCAAGAAATGCATTGATTTTTCTCGTGTTTTTCTCTATAAGTTCTTCGATGTTCCCTTTCCGTTCCATCTCGATGGGGCTGCCGCATACGAAGGTATAGCGCAAAAAGCCTTTTCTAACAGAGTACACAGGAATAACAATGGCGCCGGTTTTCATACCGATGGCTGCTACGCCTTTTGATGTAGGAACCTTTGTACCGAAAAGCTCTACAAATACTCCCCGGGAACGTTTTTCACGCTGGTCGCCGAGTATAGCAACGATGTTGTTATTTTTAAGGAGTCGCAGTACCTCTTTGCCGGTATTTTCATTGACAATGATGGTAAGTCCTGTTTTTTCCCGGAGATGATTGAGAAAACTATTCAAGAGTGCCCGTTTCTTAAGCGGCCGGGCAAGGGCGATAATATCACGTCCCAGTAGCTTCGATATAATGCCGGTGACCTCCCAGTTGCCGAAATGGAAGCCAAGGGCAATTGCACCTCTTCCCTTGTGAAGGGCTTCCTCAAAGAATTCCCTCCCCTCCACGGTAAACCTCTCAGGTATTTCTGTATCTGTGATGAAAGGCATAAGGAGGAATTCAATAACATTGATCCCCAGTTTCTCGAAATTGCTTTTCGCAATGGTTTTAATTTCTTTGTCGGAAAGATCACTGAAAACCCTCTTGATATTTGAGAGGGCAACACTTCTTCTGCTTGCTAAAAAAATAAAAGCAAGCCTTCCCAGATATTTTCCTGCAGAAAGCTGTGCTTTCTCGGGCAAGAGGTGCAGACATTGCCTGAGGGACTTGATGATAACAATCAGTATGAGATCGATCAACAAGAGACGCCTATGATGAAGCCGGCGAATCTATTGGAAGCGCTTCCTCAATGAGCATGATTGGTATATCATCCTTAATGGGATATAAAAGCTTGCATGCATAACAGAGAAGCCCGTCCTGAGCATCGTTGAGCTGTATTTCCCCTTTGCACTTAGGGCAACAGAGTATTGCCAGCAGTTCCTCGTTGATAGCCATTACCCCTCCTACCCTGAAGCATTTTCAGTGTTATTCTTCTGCTTTGCCGCCTCAAAGATATCACCGAGGGTGGAAAAAGCGCTTTCATTCTCGACAACGGGTTCAATGTGCTCTTTTTCGTCAACCTCTTTTTTCGTCTTGATGCTTAAAGCAATTCTCTTGTCTTTTTCATCAATATTGAGGATTAAGGCCTGGATTTTGTCATCTATCAGAAAGGCTTCCGACAGAGGTTTACCCTGCAAATCATCCATTTCCGACAAGTGGATCAGCCCCTCGATCCCTTCTTCAATTTCCACAAATATACCGAAATCGGTGATACTTGTGATATGGCCTTCTATAGTATCCCCTGCGTGGTATCTCGATGCTGTCCCTTTCCAGGGGTCATCCTTGAGACGTTTCATGCTGAGGGAGAATTTTTTCTGTGCTTTATCGATATTGAGCACCAGGGCTTCAATGGTGGCCCCTTTCTTGTACTGCTCCGATGTGACGCCTTTTCGTCTCGACCAGGAAAGTTCCGACATATGGACCAATCCGTCTATTCCATTCCCGATACCCACGAACATACCGAAGTCGGTAAAGTTCTTCACCTTTCCCGAAATGATAGAACCCGGCGGACAGGATTTTTCAAGTTCATCCCAGGGGTCCGGGGCAAGTTGCTTTAGCCCAAGCGATACCCGTTTCTTATCCAGGTCGATTTTTAGAACGACAAGTTCGAGCCAATCACCTTTGTTTACGATCTTAGCGGGATTTCTGAGTTTTCTGTCCCAGCTCATCTCGCTAATATGAAGGAGCCCTTCGAGACCCTGTTCAAGCTCTATAAAGGCCCCATAATCAACAATACCGACTACCTTACCCTTTAACTTTGATCCTACGGGATATTTTTCTTCTATATTCACCCATGGGTCTGCCTTCAGCTGTTTAATACCCACTGATACCCGCCCTTTTTCGGTATCTATTGCGAGAATTATTACTTTTATTTCATCGCCGATCCGCAGGTATTCTTTGGGATGGGTGATCTTTCCCCAAGTAACATCGTTTACGTGAAGAAAACCGTCGACGCCGCCGAGATCGATAAAAGCGCCGTAATCCATGATATTACGAACAAAACCATAAACCACCTGGTTATCTTTCACGTTTTTCCAGAACTCCTGTTTTTTCTTATCCCGCTCTTCTTCGAGGAGCATTCTCCGGGAAACGATGATACCCGCTTTTCTTTTATTTACTTTTATAACCTTAAACTTCAGGTGCCTTCCTACAAAAGAAGAAGGATTCTTCACCGGTTTTATGTCAACCTGAGAAAGGGGAAGGAAGGCGCTTACACCGCTGGCATTGACAATAAAACCTCCCTTTACTTCTGACGCGATGATACCATCTATTGGAATTCCCTCTTCGAGGGATTTATCGATCTTTTCCCATGTTCTGATTTCGTCCACTTTCTGTTTTGAAAGGACAAAGAGACCCGATTCCCGATCTCTGCCTGCAACCATAACTTCGATTTCATCACCGACATTCACTTCCGGTTCTACACCTTTTGGCGCGAATTCACGAAGGGAGACGATTCCTTCCGACTTCAAACCCACGTTGACGATTACCGAATCGCCATGAATCTTCATGATCTTGCCTTTAAAAACACTTCCTTCCTGCAGACTCTTCATGGATGTTTCGTAGAGTACCCTCATTTCCTCCTGTGAGTTCTCTTTCGGTACTCCCGTGTCGCCGCTGTCTACCATGTGTGCCCCCTAAAGATTTTTTACACGCCTTTCCACAATATCTATAATAAGGTCAGGGGTAGATGCTCCCCCTGTTATACCCACTGTATCAGTGTCTTTGAACCACTCAGGGTTAATATCGTCTTCTGTTTCAATATGATGGGTATTAGGCTGTACCTTGTGTACAACCCTGTAGAGCTTTGTTGTATTGGCGCTATTCTTTCCCCCCACAACCAGCATCATATCCACCCTACCGGCAAGCACCACAGCTTCTTTCTGACGAATCTCGGTACTCTCGCAGATTGTATTATAAATCCTGAGTTCTTCAACGCCTCCTATTAATTCCTTCACGATGTTCACGAAGGCATCTTTATCAAGGGTGGTCTGGCTTACGACGCCCACTTTTTTTTCATCAAGCCTTATAGGTTCTTGTAACACAATACCATCGTTATCTAAATAACTCAAGACACTTTTCACCTCGGGATGGTTTTTGTCCCCTACGATAACAACTGTGTACCCCTGTTTTTTCAAGTACATAGCGTGTTTCCTTACCCTCTTGACAAAGGGACAGGTTGTATCGATGAACCTGAGGCAGCTCTTTTTGACGTATTCTTCCTCTTCTTTTTTGATCCCATGTGTTCTGAATACGACAACACCGTCTTTGATCTGGGACACGTCATCAACAGGGATGACCCCTTTTTCCTTCAGAATATTCACCATCTGCGGATTATGGATAATGGGCCCGATGGTATACACGATACCCTCATTCGCATTAGCTTCTTTTTTGACCATCTTGATGGCCCGTTTTACGCCGAAGCAAAACCCGATATGTTTTGTCTTGAGAACCTTCATTTTACTCCCTTTGTGGTAATATGCTTCAAAAGAATACTAAGAACACCTGCTGCATTAATGCCTGTCGTGTCGATGTGTATTGCGCCCTCAGGCATGACGAGAGGGGCAATATCCCGCTCAGAATCGTTTTTATCCCTCTGAATCATCTCTTCTTTTACTTTCGCTAATGCCTCGGCATTGCCCTTTGCGCTAAGCTCAAGATGCCTTCTCTTTGCTCTTTCCTCAGAATGAGCGTCGAGATAGAACTTGAGGTGGGCATTCGGAAAGACAACACTTCCCGTATCTCTTCCTTCAAGTACTACGCCTCCATCCTTGCCTATTTCACGCTGAACTTTGTAGAGGTGTTCCCGGACTATTTTTTGTTGTGATGATGAGGATGCAAGGAGCGATATTTCCGGTGCCCGGATCTCTTTTGATACATCTATACTGTCAAGAAAGACCTTAGTTTCTCCGCTAAATTCGAACCGGATGGAGATATTTTTTAACAATTCTTCCATTGTTTCGTTATTTTTCCTTTTTTGGTAAGCGTATGCAACCCCTCTGTACATTGCTCCAGTATCAATGAAGGTATAACCAAGTTTTTGCGAAAGCATTTTTGCGATGGTGCTCTTGCCTGCACCGCTTGGACCATCAATGGTAATAATGAGATCTTTTCTGTAAGTCACTCGTTGTTTTTCCTTATCGTCGAAAAATATCAGTATATAACAAATAGTTAGAGAATTCCAATGTGCTTTAACGGAAATAATTCTCCCGGTCCGTAAGCCCATAAATTGCACATAATTATTCTACGGGTTTGATTATAAAGCTGGTATTACAGCAGTTTTTTCAGGACTTCAATGAAACGGGTGTTTTCTTCCATGGTGCCGATGGTGACCCGAATATAATCGGACAATCCGTAGGCCCCCATGAAACGCACAAGGACTTCTTTATCGAAGAGTTTTTTCGTGATAGTCCCGGCTTCAGGACCGACCTTTATGAGGAAGAAATTAGCCTCTGTGGGGACATATTCCAGCGAAAGTCCTTCCAGAGTTTTGTAGAAGAATTGCTTACCCTTTTTGTTGTTCTCAAGTATCTTTTTCAGATAGTCTTTGTCGGAAAGTGCAGTACGAGCTGCAATGAGGGCAATTGTGTTGACACTGAAGGGTTGTTTTGTCCGCTCCAGAAAGGACATAAGCGATGCTTCCCCCAGACCGTAACCTACACGCAACCCCGCAAGGCCGTATGCTTTCGAGAAGGTCCTCAGCACAATAACAGGGAAGCTGTTTATATATTGTATCGATTGAGGAAATGATGTGTTTTCAGCGAATTCAGCATATGCTTCATCGACAACGATGAGGATATCATCGGGGATGGACCGGACAAATTCATCGAATGCCTTTTCCTCGAAGATTGTGCCGGTAGGATTAAGGGGGTTATTGAGAAAAATGAGACGCGTTTTTTCATCTATGAGGTCTTTGAGCTTTGTAAGGTCGACAGACATATCCGTGACAGGGACCTTTTTTACCTCGAAGCCGTATACCTGCGCGGCAATCTGGTAGAAGGCAAAGGAAGGCTCCGATATGATGACGCCATTCTTTGTCGGGTGCTGCATAGCCTTGAGGCACATCTCGATAAGTTCGTTAGATCCGTTGCCGATGAGGACCTGCCCTGCTTCCAGACTATATGATGCGGCGATGGCGGCCTTCAGCTCTGCTTCGCCGCCGGGGTAACGGTTCAGCGTGGGGAGGGCATCGAGAACAGCAGAAATGACCTTCGGCGATGGCGGGAAAGGATTTTCATTTGAAGAAAGGATTGTCCATCCATCCTCGAAACCGTACATCATTGCCTTCGGGTAATGGGGAACGTTTTTAATCTTTTCATCGACAGTGAGTTTCATGAGATACCGTTTGTTATTTTTTTTATCAGATCAAGGGCGTTCTTCTGCATCTCAGCGAAATCGTCAGGAGACAGACCTGCACCAAGTGTAATCTGCAGGGCATAATCGTTGTTGGTGAGGTCCGAGGGGCTGTGGGAATCAGTATCAAAGATAAGTTTTGCCCCTACCTTTTTCGCAAGTTTTGCCACGTGGCCGTTTGTGAGGGAGTGCCCTTTCCGTGCGCTGATTTCGAGGAGAACGCCCTGCTCTTTTGCCCGCAGAACATCTTCTTCCGTGATAAGACCCGGATGGGCCAGTATGTCTGTCCCTGCCTCAATGGCTGCCCTGTTTGTACCCTCTTCCACGGGTTCGGCAATTGTTTCGCCGTGAACAACGACATAATGAATGCCCAGCTTTCGTGCACTGGCGATCATTTCACCGACAAACCGTGCCGGGCTGTGCGTTATTTCAACACCCGGAATGACCCGGATCCCTTCGTGATATTCACTCTTTTCGATGACCTTGAGAATGGAAGATGCCACATATTCGATGTTTGTCACATCAACATGGTCAGAGATGCCCAGGACCGTATACCCCTTCATCTTTGCCCTTCGTGCCAGTTCAAGGGGCAGCAGCTCGCCATCGCTCAGGAGTGTATGTGTGTGAAGATCTATCATAACATTACATCTTATACTTTCCGAAATCGTCCTGCGAGAGGTTTTCCAAGATGTCCTCCCACTCTGCCGTATCGGTGACTACCTTATCCCCTTTCTGGGCGAGGTCAACCTTGGCTGACCGCTGAATGACGCTTTCCTCTACAAATATGGAAGCCCCTGTCCGGATTGCAATGGCAATTGCGTCGCTGGGCCGCGCATCAATGGCAAGTCTTTTTTTGTTTACATCCAGATGGAGGAGGGCGTAGTAGGTGTTGTCTTTGAGATCATTTATTTCGATCTTGACCACTTTCACATCGAGGCTGTTCAGGATATTCTTCAGGAGGTCATGGGTCATGGGCCTCGGTGTCTCAATGTTTTCAAGGGCTGTTGCGATGCTTGAAGCCTCAAGAAGTCCTATCCAGATAGGAAGAACATCTTTGTCGTCAAGGTCTTTCAGAAGCACAATAGGCGTATTAGTGAAAGGATCGACAGTAATGCCTGCGACCTTCATTTCTTTCAGCATAATGCACCTCCTTTTGCGTTCGGGTTTTTACCCTTAAGAGAATTAGCATAACCTTTTATGATCTCTACCTCCACCAATTTTTTTATCAGATTCCTCTTCCCTTTGAAATTGACGATCTTGTTCGTTCTTGTTCTTCCCATCAGTTCTTCTTCGGAATTTTTGCTTATATCTTCCACGAGGACTTCCACCTTTTTTCCGATCATAACCCGATTTTTTGCTATGGTTATTGCTTTCTGTGTATCCTGAAAATGGTGTAGCCTTTCCATGGCGAGGTCCCGTGCTACTTCGCCGGGGAGTGTTGCCGCCCGGGTGAATTTTCTCGGCGAGTAAGCAAAAGAGAATATATTATCAAACCGCACCTCTTCGATGAGGTTCATGGTATCAAAAAAATCCTTTTCATCTTCTCCGGGAAAGCCAACAATGCAGTCTGCCGTTATAGCCATGTCTTTGCAGCGCGTTCTGAGCGCTGCTATTTTTTCCCGATAATCATTTTTCGTATATCCCCTGTTCATGAGTTCTAATATTTTATCAGAACCTGATTGAAAAGGAAGGTGGATTGCTTCGCACAATTTATCGAGGGCGCCGAAGCAGTCGATCAGATCCGGCGAAAGGTCCTTTGGATGGGAGGTGACAAAACGTATCCGCTCAATGCCGTCAATGTCATTAATCCTCCGAAGAAGCTCCGGGAAAGAGATATCGCCGCTACTTTTGTTATAGGAATTTACATTCTGACCGAGGAGGGTGACCTCTTTGATACCGGCTGCCACAAAACCGCGAATCTCATCGAGTACCTCTCCACTTTCCCTGCTCGATTCTCTTCCCCGCACATAGGGTACAACGCAGTAGCTGCAAAAGTTGTTGCAGCCTTTCATGATCGTTACAGAGGTTTTGACGCCACTATTTTGATTTATTGGTTTGATGAGAAGAGTAGTGCTGCAACCATTTTCGGTAAAATCAAAAGAGGGGATCCCTTTCGTTGCACGCTCAACCGCCTCGTTGATTTTGTGGATATTGGAGGGCCCAAGAGCAAAGTCGATAAAGGGGATCCTGTCGAGGATACTCCTCTTTTCAAGCTGGGCGATGCACCCCGTTACCCCAAGGATCGTACCCTTTTTTGCTTTTATGCTTTTGAGTCTGCCCATACGGCTGTAAAATTTCTGTTCTGCCTTTTCACGGACACAACAGGTATTAACGATAATGACATCTGCTTCCTGAGCATCGTCTATACATGTGAGACCGCCGTCGATGAGGAGGGCACTCATCCGCTCCATATCGTGATCGTTCATCTGGCATCCAAAATTTTCAATAACGAATTTCATGTTAAATAGAGTTAACAGTCCTTAGTGAATAGTATAAAGTGTAATGTTCATAAACCATTCCTGAAATATGCCCGATAGTTTTTTATTGAACCAGTATCTGTCATATCCAGGCTGAGGGGTGTGATTGAGGTGCAGCCTTTTTCTATGGCATAAAAATCAGTACCGCGTATATGTTCATAATCCTCCGCAGTTCCGCCGATCCAGTAGTATTTCCCGCCCCTCGGGTCAATCCTTTCCAGTACTTTTTCATTATATATTCTTTTTCCAAGTCTTGTTACCATGAAGCCTTTTGATTTTTCAAGAGATATATTGGGGATATTGACGTTTAAAAAGGTGTCCTTGAGAAATGGTTTATCTCCTATGATATCAATTATGTTATGGGTAATCTGAGCAGCATCCTGAAAACGAAAACCCTGTCGTGCGCATATTGACACCGCTATGGATGGTACCCCGAGAAAGGCACCTTCTTTGGCAGCAGCAACAGTCCCCGAATAATTGACGTCACGGCCCATATTGGGCCCTGTATTGATGCCGGAGATAATGAGATCAGGTTTCTTATTGAGGATTATCTGGATGCCGAGGTAAATACAATCAGCGGGAGAACCGCTTGTTGAGTAGACCCCCTCGTCTATTTCCTTGATTCTCAAGGGTTTATGTAAAGTTATAGCATGGCCGACACAGGTTTTTTCCCGCTCCGGCGCCACGATACGGACATCGTGGGTTTTCATAAGATCGTCCCTGAGGGCCATGAGCCCCTTGGAATGGACACCGTCATCATTAGTAAGAAGGATTAACAAGAAATCACTCAGCACAATTACAATTTAAGAATAAAATATCGGGGCGACGGGATTTGAACCTGCGGCCTCCTGCACCCCAAGCAGGTGCGCTAAACCATGCTGCGCTACGCCCCGATAGAATGATAATAATATAGGATAATTGCGTAAAAGTCTATAATTTTAGCGGTAGTGGGGGCAGAAGGGTATTTCTGTTGACTTTCGCTGTTGATTGTCATAATATATCGAGCTTTTTTCATAAAAAAGGTAAGGAGTTTGTTATGTATGCGATAATTGAGAACGGTGGTAAACAGTATAAGATTGAAGAGGGAAAAAAAGTTAAGCTTGAGAAGATCGAAGCCCCCGCAGGCGAAGAGATACGGATAGACAACGTGCTGGCAATTAATGGGGAAGCCGGAACCGTTATCGGTAATCCATACATCAACGGTGCCTATATCAACGGAAAAGTTGTTGCCCAGGGACGTGATAAAAAAGTGACCATATTCAAATACAAGAGAAGGAAAGACTACAAAATCAAGAAAGGGCATCGTCAAGCTTACACTGAGTTATTAATCGAAAAGATTGTTACGGAGGCATAAATGGCGCACAAAAAAGCTGGTGGCAGTTCAAGAAACGGAAGAGATAGCGGCGGTCAAAGACTGGGTGTGAAGCTCTATGCCGGTCAGGCAGTGAAAGCTGGCGGCATTATTGTAAGACAGCACGGAACAAATATACATCCAGGTAAAAATGTCGGTGTCGGACGTGACTATACATTATTTGCCTTGATTGACGGCGTTGTAAACTTCGATTCGGCAGGGGATAGAAGAAGGGCCCATGTCAATCCTGTTTAATGAAATTTGTCGATGAAGCATCAATATATGTTGAAGCAGGCAGAGGCGGTCATGGCTGTGTAAGCCTCAGGAGAGCAAAGTTTATTCCGCGGGGCGGACCTGATGGCGGCGATGGTGGAAAGGGAGGGGACATAATCGTAGCTGGAAAAAGTGACCTCGCAAGTCTTCTCGATTTCAAATACAAACGAAACTACAAAGCGGAAAACGGTACATCAGGGGGCAAAAACAACAGGACAGGAAAGAACGGTGCAGATACCGTTATTTATGTTCCGCTGGGAACCATTGTCTATGAAGAGTCTGAATTAGAGCCGCTTTTCAATGTTATGAAGGACGGAGAGCATCACGTTGCAGCGCGAGGCGGAAGGGGCGGTAGAGGGAATACCCGTTTTGTGACGCCCACACACAGGGCACCCATGGAACATGATGACGGGGAAGAAGGCGGACAACACCACCTGAGACTTGTCCTGAAACTCCTTGCTGACGTGGGCCTTGTGGGGCTCCCGAATGCCGGTAAGTCAACTCTCATTTCCCGCTTGACTGACGCGAAACCCAAGGTTGGAAACTATCCTTTTACAACATTGACGCCGGCCCTCGGGGTACTCAGAGACCGGGAAAAAACCTTTGTTATTGCTGATATCCCCGGTATCATCGAAGGGGCATCTGCCGGAAAGGGTTTAGGACTTACTTTTTTGAAACATATCGAACGAACGAATATGCTTCTTATTGTTCTTGACGGGTCATCGTTGTCAGTGAAGAATGACTATGAGACATTGATGGACGAACTCAAAACATATAAGGACGAAATGCTTCACAAACAGAGAATCATCGTGTTGAATAAGACTGACCTGATAGCGGGTGACAAGCTGAAAAAGTGGACGACCTATTTTAAGAAACAGGGTGAGCGTCTTGCAAAGGTAAGTGCGCTTACAGGGAACGGTATTGACACGCTGAAAGAGATGATTGCCGATAGTCGGGATTCACTGGCGCTTATGGACAGCCAAAACGGATGAGTTGATTGAGATCTGAGGAAATGAAAAAGCCTGAATCTACACTAAAACGTCTTGTGATAAAGATCGGGACATCGGTGCTTGTCGATGACGACAAGAAGATCAGCACCAACAAGATCAAAGCCATCGCAAAGCAGGTGAGTGCCGCCCGAGACTTGAATATTGAGGTTATTATCGTTTCAAGCGGCGCCATAGCCTGCGGTATGGAAACGATGGGACTTACGAAAAAACCGAAAGAGATTGCCACAAGACAGGCCCTGGCTTCTGTCGGACAGGTCCTGCTCATGAAAATGTACCGAGAAAATTTTGAAAAGTCAAAGATGAAAGTGGGACAGATCCTCCTTACTCACGAAGACATTAAAAATAAGACCAAGTGTATCAATCTCATGAATACACTCGATGCCCTTCTTAAAATGGGCATTGTGCCTGTCATCAATGAGAATGACGCACTTTCTTTTACGGAAATAAAATTTGGCGATAACGACAACCTATCGGCCCTCATTGCCCAGATAGCAGATGCCGATTTGCTCCTTCTTCTCTCTGATGTGGAGGGATTATTTGAACGTGATCCTAACGAAGATCCCCATGCCAGGATGATACCCCTTGTGAAAAGGATCGATAAGGAAATAGAGGCGACAGCAACAGAAACAGGAAGCGAAAAGAGCGTCGGCGGTATGATAAGCAAGCTGGAGGCCGCAAAGAAAGCCGGCTACTATGGAATTCCCACGAGGGTTGTTCTGGGGACGAGGGAGAATGTTATCCTGAAGGTTATTGAAGGGCAGTCTGTCGGCACCCTCTTTCTCCCTGTACGGAAACTTGCCCGAAAGAAGTGGTGGACTGCTTTTGCATTCAAATCGAAGGGCACCCTCTGGATTGACAAGGGCGCCGAACAGGCTGTTGTTCATAACGGAAAGAGTCTCTTGCCGTCAGGCATTGTCAAGTCTGATGGTCATTTTACGAGCGGTGAATGTATCGAGATGAAAAACCTGGAGGGGAAGGTTATTGCCAAAGGGATCATAAATTATTCATCTTCTGATGTGGAGAGGATCAAAGGTTTAAAAAGTGTTGATATAGAAAAGAAGCTCGGATATAAATACACAGAAGAAATCATACATAGAGATAATATGGTGGTTATATGAAAAACAACGGTTTAAACGGTTCAAGCAGTTTAAAGAGCTTAAACAGTGCCGATGTTCTTGCACAAAAGGCAAAAGGGGCTTCCGATAAGGTCGCCCATGCGTCTACAGAGATGAAGAACAAAGTTCTCATCCGTCTTGAAGCGCTCCTTGCGGAGCGTCAGGATTATCTTTACGCGGAGAATAAAAAGGACATCAGGGAAGCAGAAAAGGCAGGCCTTGCAAAAAGCCTTATCGACAGGCTCCGGATTGATGACAAGCTGATCCGGGAAATGCAGGGGAGTCTGCGTGATGTTGTTGCGCTGCCTGATCCTGTCGGTGATATCGTAAAAACATGGAAGAGACCCAGCGGTCTTCTTGTGGGAAAGATGAGGATCCCCATTGGTGTTATCCTCATTATATTTGAATCAAGGCCCAATGTTACCATAGAGACCTTTTCGCTTTGTCTGAAAAGTGGCAACTGCGTGATCCTCAAGGGCGGCTCCGAGGCATACCATTCAAATCTTGCCCTCTATCGTTTGATCCTCGAAGCGCTCAAGGGTTCCGGTATTCCCGCAGAAGCAGTCCAGTTTGTTGAAACTGCTGACCGGGATTATATTTACCGTCTTCTCAAAATGGATGAATATATTGATCTCATTATACCACGAGGCGGCGAGGCACTTATACGGAACATTGTCGAGCAGTCAAGGATCCCCGTGCTCAAGCACTATAAAGGTGTCTGCCATATCTTTGTCGATGATGATGCTTCTCTGGAAATGGCATATGACATATGTGTCAACGCAAAGGCACAGAAACCGGCTACCTGTAATGCCGTAGAGACGCTCCTTGTCCATACGGCTGTTGCAAAAACCTTTTTGCCGGAAATTGCGAAACGCTTTAAAAAACAGGGTGTGACACTTCGGGGCTGCGCAAAAACTGCGGCAATTCTCAAAGGTATCGAAAAGGCGAAGGAATCGGACTGGTACGAGGAATATCTTGACCTGATCCTTGCAGTGAAGATCGTAAAAGACATGGATGAGGCCATAGCACATATCAGGAAATACGGCTCAAGCCACACCGACGCCATTATTACCATGAATTATAAGAGGGCCTGGCAGTTCATACGGGAAGTCAATTCATCATTGGCGCTTGTCAATGCTTCGACAAGACTCAACGATGGTTTTCAGCTCGGCCTTGGCGCTGAAATGGGTATCAGCACGACGAAGCTCCATGCCTTTGGCCCCATGGGTCTTGAGGAACTGACGGTAACAAAATTTATCGCCTTTGGCGATGGACAGCTAAGGACGTGAGGACGATATGGCAGTGGGTATCTTTGGCGGCACTTTTGACCCCATCCACATGGGACATCTCCGTGTTGCCGAAGAGATCAGAGAGGATTTTTCACTGGAGCGGATCTATTTCGTGCCTGGCGGCAGACCTCCTCACAAAAAAGGATGCACCATGAGCGGCGCAGATGAGAGACTCAGTATGGTGAGAGCAGCCTTGAAGGGCAACAAATTTTTCCGGGCATCAGGGATTGAGGCGAAAAGAAGCGGCCCTTCATATACGATTGATACCTTGAAAGAGTTTCAGAAACGATTCAAGGAGCTTTATTTCCTGATCGGCATTGATGCCTTTTCCGAGATAGACACCTGGCACCTGTATCGGGAACTTTTTTACCACACGAATTTTATTGTTATGACAAGACCATCCGGCAGGAAGCGGACAATCCCGGAAATGCTTCCAGATGATGTGAAGAGGGATGTAAAGAAAATTAATGATGGTATGTACAGACATGCATCGGGCACGAATATCTATCTTCGTGACATCACGCAGATAGATATTTCATCGACAAAAGTAAAAGCACTCTTGAAAAAGAATCGATCAATCAGGTATCTTGTTCCCGCTTTGGTTGAGAAGATTATTTTTGAGAAAGGGTTATATGGGGCATACTATGGAAGCGCATGAAATAGCAACAATGTGTGGAGTCTTTGCCGAAGAAAAGAAGGCCCAGGATGTGGTCATTATGAAGCTGGCCGATTTAACGGATATAGCCGATTTTTTTGTCCTCGCAAGCGGAACCAGTGAACGTCATGTGAGGACTATTGCGGACAGCGTGGAGACCGGAATGAAGGGTCAGGGTATAAAGCCCTATTCGCTTGAAGGCTACAAAGATGGAAGATGGATTATTATTGATTACCAGAATATCATTGTTCACGTATTTTTTGAATCGCTGAGAGAATTATACGATCTGGAAAGCCTTTGGATAGAGGCAAAACGATATAGAATAGAAAACGAAAAAAAGTATACAGAGGTGGATAATGAAAAAACAAGAACTTGAATTCTTCCGTAAGAGACTGTTGAAGATGAGAGAGGATATCCTCACTAAGGCGAAAAAGCTGAAGGAAGATTCGTATAATCTCGGAACAGACGGCATTCAGGATATGGCGGATGCTGCAAGCAATACCTACACCGCCGATATTCTCATGAGCATCAGCGATAATGATCTGACGAACCTGAAAGATATTGACGGCGCCCTTGATAAAATGGTGAAAGCCGCATATGGTATATGTGAAGAATGCGAAGAAAAAATTAGTGAGAAAAGACTTGAAGCAAATCCTGTAGCAAGGTATTGTATAACTTGTAAGAGACAAATGGAGCAGAAGGGGATCTAATCGCATGAAGATCAAGCTGTTTGCCCTACTTTTTTTACTGTTTTTCGGCTGCTACATAGCCCTCTTTATCCTGAATCCATCCGATCCGGTTAAGTTCTATTATGGCGGCGCTAAACCTATAGAGATGTCGGTGACAAGTTTTATCGTTCTTTCCTTTGTCTTGGGTATTATCATATCCATCATAATCAGTTTTTTCTTCGATATAAAAAGTGCAATCGAACGATGGATGATGGGAAAAAAAGAGAGAAAAGCAGAGGAATTTAAAGAGTTTTTCGACAAGGCAAAAACATATGATTTGCGGGGCGATCGCGAAAAAGCAATCGAGGGCCTTGAGAAAATCATCAGAAATGCTCCCCACATGGAGGAACCATATTTGCTTCTCGCCGATATTTATGTTTCCATGGAAGATTATGATAAGGCAATGGAAATACTGAACCTCGCCGAAACCGGTATGGGCAAAAAGGAGAATATCCTGCTCAAAAAGGTAAGAATCAACCACACAAAAAGGGATTATCTGAAAAATGAGGAAATCCTGAAAGATATTTTAACACTCAACGAGTCTAATGTGGAGGCCCTGAGGATGCTCAGGGATTTCTATATATGGAAAAAGGATTGGTACGAGGCATATGAAGTCGAAAAACGGATTAAAAAGTTTGTAAAGACCGAAGAAGAAAACAAGCGTCTTATGGGAATACAATACGAAAAGACGCTTACACACTTCAACAAACAATTTCCTCAAAAAGTAGACAAGATAATAGACAAATTGAAAGAGATTATCAGCGAAGACAAACATTTTATCCCGGCCTATATTCTTCTCGCCGAGGCCTACAAGCGAATAGACAAGCTTAATGAAGCCGGCAGAACTTATGGACGGGGTTATACAAAGACGGGTCACGTCATATTTCTCCTCAAGATGGAAGATCTCTATATCAACCGGGGAGATCCCGGCGCTATATTGAAAATTTATCAACGGGTTCTCGAACTGTCGACGAAAGACCATCTCATTTTGTTCCTCTACGCACGGCTTTGTCTGAGGCTGGAAATGATCGATGAGGCCATAGACACACTGAATACTCTCATCGCCGAAGGGGAAGAATTCCGGGGTCTCCATAGGGCCATGGCAGAAGCATTTATCCATAGGGGAGAAACGGAAAACGCTGTTGCGGAGTTCCAGAAAGCCTTTCCCATGGAGGAGATTTATATACCTTTTGTCTGCACAAAATGCCAGGCCATCCAGGAAGAATGGAAGGATTTCTGCGAGAGCTGCTATAGCTGGAATACGGTATCTGTGAAAAAAGAAGATTTTCTCCATACCGATCCAACAGAATTGAGAGTCCTCTATGACGGTGAAGATTGGGGCAGAGGTGGGCAGTATGATTGAAGAGCTTGCTCTGAGTAATAACAATAAGATCATCTTTCTCATACTTGATGGTCTCGGAGACATTCCGAATCCTGCCTTTTCTTATCAGACCCCCCTCGAAGCCGCACAGAAACCGAATATGGATAGTCTTGCCAAAAAAAGCAGTGTACTCGGTCGTATTATACCTGTTGATATTGGCATAACCCCGGGAAGTGGTCCGGGACACCTAAGCCTGTTCGGATACGATCCTGTTACCCATGAAATAGGTCGTGGCGTCCTCGAAGTGCTGGGACTCAATATGGATTTGCAGGATGGCGATGTTGCCGCCAGGGCGAATTTTTGCACCATTAAAGACAGTATAGTGGTCGATAGAAGGGCCGGCAGGATTCCAACGGAAGAAACGGAACGTATCTGTGCCCTTATGCATGAAAAGATTCCTGAAATAGAAGGTATCAAGATTATTATCAAGCCCGGTAAATCTCACAGATTTGCAGTCATATTCAGAGGAGTAGGTCTCTCTGATAAATTAAGCGATGCCGACCCCCACAAAGACGATAGACCCTTTGCCTATACGGTGGCAAAACAAAAAGAGGCCGATTTTACCGCTCATGTTGTGAATAGTTTTCTCCGGATGATCCAGGACCTCTTAAAAAGTGAGAAAGTTGCCAATGGGACGCTGCTCCGCGGTTTTTCCGAAAAACCGGATATTACTCCTTTTTCCGTGAAGTACCGCTTAAAGGCTCTTGCCATTGCCACCTATCCCATGTATCGGGGGATTTCAAAAGTCCTTGGTATGGATGTGAGGCATGAACCGAAAGACAACAAAGAATCTCTGAAAATCCTCAAGGAAAATTATAATGATTACCAGTTTTTCTTTCTTCACATAAAAGAAACAGACCTTGCCGGTGAGGATGGTAATTTCAATGAAAAGGTCAAGGCAATCGAAAACGTTGATACAATGATTCCTGAAATTATGAGTCTCAACCCGCAGGTGCTTGTCATTACCGGCGACCACTCAACGCCATGTTCAATGAAGGGCCACAGCTGGCATCCGGTCCCTCTTATGATTGCCACAGGAACAGGCGAGAGAGACGCCATGGCTTTCCATGAAAAGAATTGTCTTCTCGGCAGTATCGGTACAATATACAGCAAAGAACTGATGTCACTCGCACTGGCCCATGCCATGAAGCTTGACAAGTACGGTGCATAGCCTCTTCAAGACCCTCCTCGATATTTTCTACCCCCTGCATTGCAGCGGTTGCAGTACACGGGGAAACGTTCTCTGCGGGAACTGTATAGACACCTTCCGGCCCGTCGAAGAAGACACAACATGTCCTATTTGTGGAAGATTGATTGGTAAAAGTCTTCTCTGCGGCCAGTGCATGGAAGAGAAGAGGACCTTTCGCAGGGGTTACTTCGGGTTTTATTTTGAAGGAAGGCTCCGCGATACCATTCATGCTTTTAAATTTAGCGGCAGACGGGACGCCGGGAGACACCTTGTACGCTTGGTGGAACAAAGACTCCGTGGGTTTGCCGATACATTTGATTGTATTGTGCCCCTTCCGGTTACGGAAAAACGGTTGCTGGAAAGGGGTTTTAACCAGTCCTTTATCATCGGGGAGGAGATCGCAAAAATCACAGGGAAGGAAATCTACCCTTCTGTGCTCATGAAGACAAGGAAGACACAAGACCAGTATACCCTCTCAAAAGATGAAAGGAAGAAGAATATTCGTGGTGTCTTCACGGTAAAAAACAATAGTATCATAAAAGATAAAAGAGTACTCCTTGTTGACGACCTCTTTACGACAGGATATACGGCACAGGAAGCATCCCGCGTACTACTCAAGTCCTCTGCCGGAGAAGTCATCTTTTTTGCCCTTGCCCGGACGCCTTCATGAAAAAAACAATTATTGTTTTTGTCATCATTCTATCCGTGTTGGGGTCCGCTGCCTTTATTGCCGCGGGCAATCTCCCCCGTATTTGTTCCTTTATCCTTGGCAGGGTAACGGGAGGTATGATTGCCATATCTGATATCACGCTGGTACGGCAGGGCGCCGAACTCAAGGTAGACCTCAAGGATATTCAACTCAAGGGAAACATTCAGGGGATCATTAGAACCTGTAGTTTTACCATCAATTTGCGGAAGGGCCTCTATTTTAAACATATCATGCTGTCTGATTTTGATATACTCATTCCCTCCCTGGAAAAGGGTGACCGTTTTTTTACCCATCCTGTTGAGCTTTTAGAGATCAAAAGGGGCGCTGTGACTGTGTCCGGGCAGAAGATCATCATAAACGATATAAAGGCAGCGAATGTAAACATTGGTGATTCCTTCACCTTTGAGGCACATGCTCAGGGCGGTGATTTTATCGGGACCATTGATATCCGGGGCCAGGGTATCTACAGCAAGTGGTTAACGGACATAAAGGGCGATATCTCATTTACGTCTGTAAATCTCACAAAGATTTACAAGATCCTGAAAGGCGCCGTTAACGGTAAGGGGACCATTTCTTTTAAAAAGGGCAAATTTATCTTTGAAGGGAAGGTTGAGGCCGCAAAATTTGAGCTCAATGATACCTTCTTGAGAAGGCCTCTCATGCTTGACAGGGTTGGAGCAGATGTATCTTTGTCGATGGCGGGAAATGTTGTCGACATAAAGATAGAAAAGGCATTTTATAAAGAAACCCCCTTTCTGCTCAATATCCGCTTCGATAATTACCGGTTTTCCTCTTTTGAGCTCAGTTCCGATTTTGTCGATGTACGCGATGTCACCTCCTATGCCACAACAAAATATTCTCTGCAGAATCTCTGGGACGCCCTGCAGGGTGGTCAGGTGAAAGCAAAAATGCTGCGGACTACCGCCAAGGGACCTATTGCTGTTGACTTGGAGGTCAAGGGTATTGCGGCGGTTTACCAAGACATGTCTTTCAATGATATCAAAGGGCAGCTCTCTATCGACCAATCGAAGGTGGATATTTCCAATTTGAGCGGAATATACAAGATGAGCAGGTTTTATGAGGTAAATGGTGTCGTGCCTTATGCAGATAATAAAACAATAAAGGCCAAAGGCAAATATGCCTTGAACCTCAGAGATATGCCGCCTTTTGTTGATCTCAGGGGGATTACATTCAAGAAAGGAACAACCGATGGGAATGCGGACGTGGAGGTGAAACGGGACTCACTATTGAACGTCCGTGGTTCGGGAAAGCTGAATGATGGTGAAGCTCTGTGGAAAAATACTGCTTTTTCAGCCCAGGGTTCATACACATTTTCCAATGATGGAGTTGTTTTTAATCCCCTTGTTGTGCGTAAGGGCAGTTCGGATATTGTTTGCAAGGGCACATGGAACAAGGATAATCTCGATATTGTCACAAAAGGTTTTCTTGATGTGGCCCACCTCTCGCCCTTTATAAAAATACCCTTTGATATTAAGGGTATGGTAGATCTTGATGGAGAGGTCCGTCTGAATAATGGCCTTCTCAATGTAAGCGGCAACCTTTCCATGGATGATATGGCTTTTGAAATTCCGGGCTTCATGAAGAAAGAGAAGGGAATAAAAAGCAAAGCGCAGGTGAAACTTTCAAGGAAAGATAATCGTATATCAATGGATAAACTGCACTACCAGCTTGATACAATCAGGGTGAATGCAACGGGGACCCTGGATAACGGGAAAAGGATCAATGGCGACATAAAAATGGAGGCCGGGGACATGGGAAGAGCGGCAAAGCTCTTTTCCCCGGATGATGTGCCCGGCGGAGGTGATGCTTCGCTCAGTCTGGTGATAAAGGATTTAGAACTTCCTCTTGTAAAGCTTCCATACATGGTAGGGAATGTGAAGATCAACAATGGTTTTCTCCGTTTACCGGGTTTGCCGAAGCCATTGACCCGCATGAATCTGATTGCTGATTTTAAGGGGAACTCTTTTGATGTGCAGATGAACGGATTGGTCTGCGGTCAAAGTGTTCTCAAGAAAGGTATACTCAAGGTAAACAATCTTGAAACACCGCAGTTTTTATTGTCTCTGGATCTGGAACATTTTAATCTCCTCGATTTCACAGGTGACAGCAATAGGGTTTTTAAGATTCCTTTGATACCGCAAGAAAGCGTGCTTGCCCGCGCAAACGGAGAGCTGTCATTGAAAGCAAAAGACATAACTCTGGGCAAAATTACCGGCAAAAACCTTGAAGTCAGCGGAGTCATGACTGACAGGAAGATCAATATTTCTGAACTCAAGGCAGGCGTCTTTGATGGGGAGGCAGATATTAAGGGTATTATTGATTTGTCCGGTAAGATTCCCTATGTTTACACAAACGCGAGGTTGGCAAGAGCAAGGAGCGATCTCATGCTTCAGACTTTTGGCAGCACTACGCATGACATTGTTGGTAAGGCATTTATCAGGGGAGACCTTAAATCTGAAGGGGACAATACTACGGACCTTATTAAAAATATGGACGGCAATATGGCCATATACAGCAGGGATGGCGTTATTAAGAAATGGAAGTTTCTTTCAAAACTTTTCGGGGTGCTCAATGTCTATGATCTGCTGAAGGGTAAGGTGAAATTTTCCCAGGGCGGTTTGGGATACAGCAAACTGGGGGCGGCTTTTACAGTAGATAAAGGGGTCCTCCACACAAGTAATTTTCTTCTCGACAGCCCCTCAATGGTCCTCACGGGGAAGGGCGACCTTGATTTCAATAAAAACGAAATAAACGGTACTATCCAGGTGGCGCCTATTGTTGCGCTGGACCGGACTATCGAGAAGGTGCCGGTTATCAGAAATATCCTGAAGAAACGGGGGCAGGGGTTTTTGTATCTTACTTATACTATCAAGGGCTCATTGGATGACCCTGATTTTAGTTCCAATGTTCCAAGCACGATAGGCCACAAGGCGCTCGAAATTTTGAGGAACATCCTTGTGCTCCCCAAGGAGGTCTTTGAATGATGAAAATAGGGATTATCGGCGCAGGCAAGGTGGGCACATCGCTGGCCACGGTCCTCAAAAATAAGGGCTTCCACATTGCCGGTGTATCCGATGCCTTGATGTCATCGCTTAAGACCGCAAAAGCATATCTCGGCAAAGATGTTCTCTACACGCAAAACAACATGGATGTTGTGAGCACATCAGATATAATCGCTATTACCACCCAGGACAGGATCATTCCTGATATTGTACGGGAGATCGACACGAAAGCGGTCATGCTTGACGGGAAATTGATCTTCCATACAAGCGGTGCAGATCCCTCCTCAATCCTTTTGCCTCTCGACAAAAAAGGCGCTCTTCTCGGTTCGCTCCACCCTCTCCAGACGTTCCCCGATATTGATAGCGCCATTGAGGTGTTGCCGGATACATGCATATTTATCGAGGGGGATGCGAATGCGATCCCGCAGCTTAAGAAGATCGGCGAGGACATAGGGGCAAGAGTGTACGTCATTGACAGTAAAAATAAGGCGCTCTATCATCTGTCGGCGGTTTTTGTCTGCAACCTCTTAAGCGCCCTCCTCTATTCCGGGAAGGGCCTTATGGACAAGATCAATATAGACTTCGAACCCTTTTTACCCATCATCAGGGCCACCCTCAGGAATATCGAGAACAAAGGCCCACTGGCGTCCCTGACGGGACCCATCGTACGGGGTGATGCGAAAACTGTGAAGGCCCATCTCAAAGCCATAGAGGATATGGACCTTCATAAGGCGGTCTATAAAGCCCTTTCAGCGGTAGCTATCGAGATGGCCGGAGAGAGAAAGGCAATCAGCGAAGAAACGATGCAGGTCCTGAAAGATATTCTGAAAGGAAGATGAACTATGACTGACATTGACCGGGCGGCTGAAAGACTTGGGAAAACGAAGAACCTCCTTGTCATCACGGGTGCAGGCATTTCCCATGAAAGCGGTATCCCCACCTTCAGGGGAAATGATGGTTTATGGCAGAACTACCGGGCTGAAGAGCTTGCCACGCCTGAGGCTTTTGAGCGTGATCCTGAAACAGTCTGGGAATGGTATGACTGGAGGCGGGGTATTATCGGCAAAGCCGAACCGAATGGTGGGCATCTTGCCATTAAGGAACTGGAGGAGCTATACGACAATTTTCTTCTTATTACCCAGAATGTCGATGGGCTCCACGGGCGCGCCGGCAATACAAAGATGGTCGAGATTCACGGCAACCTCTGGAGGGTGCGATGCGAGCGAGAAGGTACGACGTCGATGCTCATGGATGTCCCCTTGCCGTCTATCCCGCCCCGGTGCAAGTGCGGAGCGCTTCTGCGTCCCGATGTTGTCTGGTTCGGTGAGTCCCTTTCTCCCCACGCCCTGGGACAGGCAGACCGGGCTATGGAGGCCTGTGATACGCTAATTGTCGTCGGCACTTCCGGCGCAGTCTATCCCGTTGCCTCTTTTCCCTCAACGGTGAAGAGCAGGGGTGGCTTTGTCATCGAGATAAACACGGAACCGACGCCGATCAGCTCCATCGCCAATATCGCGCTCTATGGAAAGTCAGGAGATATCCTGCCGGAACTGGTAAAAGCCCTGCGCTCGAATCCTGCCTTTTCCCCTTCATAAATATTATCGTGCTGAGTTTGTGTAGGGTGTTTAGTGTATGGCCAAT
>PNOF01000005.1 GCA_013824645.1 Syntrophus sp. (in: bacteria)
CGATGCCTATCAGCATATCTTTCTTTGCATTGCCCTCAACGATGAAGTCTTCAAATAGTTTCGATTTCATGTGAAAACTGAAATTGTTTCTTATGTAATCAATGATATGGAGTACTTCGTCATTCCGGTAGTTTCTCGTTCTGGCATCGTATTCATTCAGTGTTTGTTTTAACTGCTTTTTGTCAGAAAGTGGTTCCAGTACCTTGAATAGGTTGTTGAAGAATTCTTTCGTTGCTTCTTTGAATAGACCTGCCATCACTGCGTATATTTCCACTTGGGAACGAAGCTGAAAAACCCTATCCTTCTCGTCTTTCGTGCTAAGCAAAAGGGTCATTTGAAACCGTAAGGCGTTTATGATTCGCAGCAGCTGCACAAAAGCAATCATTTCATGCTTTCTTCAGATTGTTCTGCCCCTGCATCGTTAGAAGGAGTTCAAAACGCGAAACTGATTGTTCACTCATTCTGTAACCACCTCATGGAATTGTCTTCAATTCTTCTGCTCATAACGCTGAGTTGAGCCGGAGCGTAAGCGATCGGCTCCAACGTCTTGTTGGGCAATGGGTTACGCAATACCTTTTCTCCCTTCTCCGTGCCTGACTTCTTTAGTTTCACTTGTTTTCTATTTCTCATTGGGCTTCATTACTGACGCTCTCCGTTTTACCCCATACTTTTTATCTATGTAGGTATCTATTCTCTCAATCTCTTGCTCTATTGATGGATTCTCCTGTTTCACGTTTAACAGCTCCACTTCCCGCAAGATACTCAAGCAGATGCGATAAGCCTTCCATTCTCTGTAGGTCAGGCGTTCCGACCACGCGGGTAATGAAAACCCTGCTTTTTGCATTAACTGACGATGCGCTTCAAGATATTCATTGAGAATAGCTACGAGCTCTTCAGGGGCAGCGGATTGAGCGTATTCTTTGAGTGATTTCAAATGTTCCATGGCTTCTCGCTTAATAGACTGCTCGTCTATTCTGTCACGTAACTCGGCGATATGATAAACATACCATACGGACAAACCACCCAATGCGAAGCCGAATAAACCAGAAAACCAGGCACTCACTGATCTAGCGAGAAAGGTGGTTAAACTCATAGCTCCTAACACCGAAACAGAACAAACGAAAATGAAAACCGTAGCAGCCATGAACAATGAGAGGTGAAGATGAACAGTAATTACATAATGTCGTATTCTCGCAGACAACATGATGAAGAGAAAAACGACTACCGAAACGATACCGCACAAAGAAATCAATAGTTTTATGATCAGTTTAAGGGTGACGATATCCATCACGATTTACGTGTCCCTACCAGATAACTTTGTCCATAATTCCATGTGGGCAAAGTTACACCAAGATCCAGCGGATTGTATTAATTGTCCTTTAGCAAACCATAGGCCAATCATGATCTAATCCCCTCTTAGCCGAACATATAATATACTGCATGCCGTGATTTCCGAAAATATTAGTATTTACTAAGAAAAATGTCAATCAATAATATAAACTGGTTACGGAGGGATAATGTTAATTAAATAGCATAGATACCATTCATTTTAGAGAAATACTGACACTGCAACTTTTGCAACATATCATTAGCATACACATGATATGTTGCATGCAGCAATTGCTGGAATATTGATCTTGGGATCAGGGTTTGAAGCGCTGGATAATCCCACTGACATATTACTATTTCTTAAGAAAAAGTCTTTTTTACAACCCGTCTTCCTGCATCAGGAAAGGTTGGTAGGAGCTTTCTGTATTTTCTACAAATTCATAACTGCCTTTTACATTTAAACTATGCAGATTAAGACTTACCCGCCATTTGTTTCTCAGTTTCCTTTAATAAGACTGATTAATCCTGCCTCACCGGACCCGCTTATTTTTAAACAAGTAATGCGGTTTACGTCAAGGGCTCTTTCATCACCCGTGCATGCTTGCGACGGAAAAATCATGCCTTGTTTAAACGATAAGGCAGCTATAGCCATATCGAAGGCCGGACCCATAGGAAGGCTTCCGTAGATAGGCGTGTAACATGCAAGCTGCACATTTTCAGGGAGATGTTCTTTATAGTATTTTCCACACTGCTTGTGGCCGTCTGCACCAATAAAAAGAAGTGCGTCTTTGGGGATTTCCAAAGGACTTCTATCACATCTGTTTATTATTACATCTTCAATACAACCATATGGCGAGACGCCTTCGTCAGCCCTGGTAAGCAGAAAGAAGGCCGCACCCTCACCGGGGATTCCAGTCTGAAGGTCAAATTCAAAAGGTTTCATCTCGTGGTCAGCAGTGGCTTTCTCGCCGAAAAAGCGGTGCCAGAAATATCCCAGTTCATCGTGGTACTCATCAACAGCTCCGAAGAGGACTGAATCGACCTTGCCTTCTTCGAGCCAGAGTGAAGCGGCAATGAGGGCTGACGGGACAGACATTTCGAGTTGACCCACCGTAAGCCCCGGGCCTGTTATATTAAGTAATATGGAGATATTAGCAGCGGCGGCATTCTGAACAGAATTAGAGAAGGAGGTCGGTGAGGAGAGGCCATCTCCATCATGAATAAACGTATCGAGAAATACTAATGTGGCGCGGCCCGGGCCATATCCCGAGGCGATGATGATACCCATTCGTGATCGGTCCTCGTCGAGTCTGCCCGCGTCCTCAAGGGCAAGGTACGCGCCAAGAAGGGCCATCCGGGAATAATGGTCCACACGTCTGAGCGCCCTCTTGTTGAGAAAGTATTCAAGTCTTGAGGTGTCCGCGAGGTACGCGGGCATTTCACAAGGCCCCTGGGCGGTTTTCACCACAACATGTTTCGTTTTATGGTCCCCGCTGGAAAGGGCGGCGTTCAGCGCTTCCAACCCGCAGCCAAAACCGCCAACTGCACCAACACCTCGAATGGCAAGCTTCATGACAAACCTCTATCGATTCCGAAAGCAAGGACCGCGTTATGACCGCCAAATGCAAGAGATTCCGACAGCGCCACCGGTCCTTTTACCACCATTTCAGTATCCGCCGGAGTGACCGGCAGATCAGGATCTGGTGTTGAGAATCCCGCGTTCCGTGGTATTCTGCCCATCTCAAGACATGCCACGCTAAAGACTGCCTCGATCGCGCCCGCGGCCCCGAGGGTATGTCCTGTGTAACCCTTTGTGGAGAGAAACGGGACACCCGGTAACATATCTGCAAGAACCATAGACTCTGTCCTGTCATTGTCCGGTGTGCCTGTACCGTGGGCATTCACGAAGGCAATATTGTCTGTGGTAATATTGCCCAGCGCTATGGCCTCTCCAATGGCCCGTCTGAGCCCTCGTCCCTCGGGATGAGGGGCAGTGAAGTGATACGCGTCGCAGGAAGCGCCATAGCCAAGAACAAAAGCGCGCGCTTTCTTATTCCGGGAGCGCCTTGAGTTTTCAGATTCAAGAACAAGTATGGCCGCGCCCTCACCAAGGTTAAGGCCTTTTCGTTCTTTATCAAAGGGCTTACAAGGGGAATCGTCGGCAATCATCAACGATATGAATCCATTATAGGTAACGTGGCAGAGTTCATCGGTACCACCGGCAAGTACAATGTCGCAGAGGCCCGCTTTAATCCAGGAGGCGCCGAGACCTATTGCGTCGGTACCGGAAGAACATGCATTGACAACGGTCTGGCAGGGCCCGCAGAGATCAAACTCGCGTGCGATAACCGCCGCCGGATTACTGTTCAGGAGCCTGATGATCTGGACCATATCGGGTTGTTCCCCTTTGAGATATTGCCGGTAGAAATCCTCGTTATTCATGGTAGTGCCTACGGTTGTGCCTACACAGACACCAACACGCTGACCGCGCATGGTCTCCAGCTCCTGGTCAAGTCCGGCGTTACTGATAGCCTCATGGGCGGCAAAGAGGGCAAGCCTTCCTGTCCGTGTTATGTCCGTGATACCACGCGGTTCCAGTGACATGAGGTCATTTGACACCTCAAAGACCGGATAGGAAATACTGTGACTGGAGGTAAACCGCAGCGGTAGCGCGGGGTCTTTGCGTTCCCTGAAAAGAGCGTCCATGCATTCTCCGACAGTATCGCCGGGGGCGCATATGCAACCCATGCCTGTTATGGCAACAGGGAATGGACCACTCATCGGGGCATCCTTTCTTCTATATACGCGGCGAGAGTATTGATGGAACGGAAGGCTTCGCGGCCCTCATCAAGACTCTTTATCTCAACGCCAAAATGTTTTTCCAGAAGAACAACGATCTCGACAGCATCGAGCGAATCGAGGCCCAGACCTTCACCAAAGAGGGGCGCATCGTCTTCGATTTCTTCAGGGCTGATTTCTTCCAGGTTCAGCTCTTCAACAATAATCTTTTTCAATTGCTCTTTGACAGTCATATACTAACCTTCCTTTATTCAGTTTCTGGGGCTCGCGTCGCCCCCTCCAGCGGCAAAGCCACTGGAGCCTTCCCTTCTCGCCCGCTGTGCGGGCTGTTTGTGTTTACTGTTACGTTTTTACTATTCACTATTCATTATCGACTATTCACTGTCTCTTTGCCATTCACCATTTACGATTCACGAGTACCCTATGCTTCATATACGGTTTTTTTCCTCTTCCATCGTCCTTCGTCCTAGTCCCACCGCTTCAGCGGGACGGTCGTCCATCGGTCTTTTACACTATTCACTATCGACCATTCACTGTCTTCCGCTATTCTCCCACATATCGAAAAAATTAAAAAACTGGTACGGATAACGTTCCGTGTACGATTCGAGAGTTTCGGCAAACTGCACAACATAGGGATAGAATTCCTTTTCCGATTTTCCAAGGTGTGAGGGGACCCGTATTACCCTGTCGAGTGTCATTTCATAGCTGCCTGTGCCGCTTTTATGAGAAAAGAGAATGACAATAGGTGCGCCTGTCGCTGAAGCAAGCTTAAAGGCGCTGAAGGGGAGGCGGACTTTTCCTCCAAGAAAATTTACAGAAGCAGTTTTCCTGTCGCTGCCAAAAACCCTGTCACCCATGATAGAAAGGACCTCGCCTTTTTTGAGGACTTCCATCATCTCCAGCACGCCGCCCATGTAACCAAGAGGATCAATAATGTGAAAAGGCTTTGAAACGCCGGTGTGTTCATAATAGTGCAGGTCCAGGTCCCCCTCTTCACGGTGGAGCAGAAGACTGACCGGGGTATTGAGTGAGCGCAATTGCGCCATTGCTGCCTGCCAGCAGCCCACATGCGCGGTGAGCAATATCACGCCGTGCCCTTCATGGATCAATTTGAACAAACCCCCTAAATCATTGGAGGTAATGGTAATGTATTCGGGTCCCCTGATTCCGATTGCCGCCCTGTCGATCAATGCCTTTCCGAGATCAACATAGATGCGATAACAGTGGAATAGTTTTTTGAAGGGGTTTTTTGTTTTAAACCTCCGTATGAGATAGTAATCTGCCTTTTTTCTGATAGCAGGTCTGAAAAGAGTATAGTATAGAGCAACGCAATTGAGGAGCGCATACGACACTCCTCTCCCGCCATATCTGATAAGGAAATAAAATATGTTGTGCTGGAAACTTGAGCCAATACTACTACTGGTCCACTGTGGACGATCTTCTCGTGCGCTTGGTTCCTTATGCATTCTTAACAGCTCTTTTCTTTTTCAGAGCAAAGGTAAGGACATAGATAATGCCACCGATGAAGAGACCCATAAGCGGCCCGAGGACAAGGGCGCCGATGATCCATTCAAAAATTCTTTCCAGACCCTGATATCCGAGAGTCTTCAGGGAAATCTCCGTGAGAAACCTCCCGTGACGGATAAAGTAACCAACCTCAATGCAGAGTGCCGGGACAATAGGGGGATTACAGAGCTGACTGGTCCCGAGGGCAGCATATTTGTTGAGGCGAAAAAAATTGGCTGTACCGAGGATAACCAGTGCCTGGCAAGCAATAAGCGGCAGAGCGCCGAGAAAAACACCGAGGCCGCCCGATACAGCCAGCCTTTTCGGCGACACGTGCTTACTGAGGAGGATCCTCAGTGATTCCACGGGTCGGAGGATGGTTATTCTTGATATATCGTCTTGTTCCTGCACGAACCACCTGTGCGGTACAGGCATGATAGCCCGTATGGTGAGACGTGTATTGAGGATGGTAAGGGCAAGGTTGTCCATGAAGGGGCGGAAGTGGGAAATACGTTTGTCTGGTTCAGGATAATGGACGGAAATATCGACTTCCTTCAGCGTTATCCCTGCCCAGGCGGCTTTCACCAATACCTCTACCTCAAAGGAATATCGCTTATCGCGGAGCTTCAACCATTCCAGGAGGATGACCGGGTAGGCACGGAAACCGCTCTGGGTGTCTTTCAAGGAACAACCTGTCTGTACCCTGACCCAGAAATTGGAAAAACTCCTGCCAAACCGTGATGAAAAAGGAACGGTTTTACTGTTAAAAATCCTTTTTCCTACTACAATGGCCAGCGGTTTTTTTCGGATTACAGGAATGAACCGTGAAACATCGGCAGGATCATGCTGTCCGTCAGCGTCGATGGTAATAATATGGGACATGCCAAGTCTTCGCGCTTCCTCTGCTGCAGTTAAGATTGCCGCACCTTTTCCCCTGTTTTGTTCGTGGCGGATAAACAGGACCGGAAGATCCCGGATTGCCTCTGCGCTGCCGTCATCACTGCCGTCATCAATAACAAGAACATCGATACTGACGGCAAGGGCGCGTGTCACAACATCTCTCAGCGTCCCGGCATGGTTATAGACAGGGATCACAATGAGTGGTTTTATCTTTTCTATTCCTGGTTCATTCATTGCTTTTTCGGCTCTTTTCGGGCATCGGCAATTCGTTTATTTGTGAATGCAAATCGGATGAATCCTCCTATATTTATCAGAAACCGCTTCCAGCTATCGGGGGAACGCCAGATCATAGCAATAAAGTCCAGAAGTACTTTGGGGCGCATAAAGTGTTTCTGGTAGAACCTTACAAAGAGTTTTTCCATACGTTCTTCAGTCATTCCCCGTGGGATAAAGAGGAAATGCATGCAGTCCATCCTTTCCCAGTCTTCTTCAAAGGTGCCAAGCTCGTGGGCATTTTCATAGAGGGGCGTACCCGGAAAAGGGGTAAATTTGGATACATTTATGTCATCAATGGGTAATGAGAAGACATAATCCATGCTCTTTCTGATGCTCGACTCGGTTTCGCCGGGCAGACCCATCATGAGGAGTCCCTTAACGCGGATACGGGCTTTATGTATCAGATGTATCTTTTCTGCAAGCATCTCAAGATTCGGGTTTTTCCGGTGTTGAGCAAGAAGGTCCTCATCACCCGTCTCCACTCCGAGACTGATCATCCAGCATCCGGCCTCTTTCATCAGCCTTGCCAGATTGAGATCAATATGCTCCGCCCTCACCGCACAGTTAAAGGTCATCCTGAGGGGCTTATCGATCATCAAACGGGTGAAGGCTTCAACCCTTTTGCGGTTAAAGGTAAACTGGTCATCATAGAAGTTGATGTGGCGGATATGAAAACGGTCCTTGAGGTATTTCAGGTGTTCGTAGAGATATTCCGCGGAATTATACCGGAAGCTGTTCCCGAAGACGGAACGGTCGCAGTAACTGCACGCGTAAGGACATCCACGGCTCGATATACAACTTGAGTTGGGGACCCGTGGATAATTGAAGATGGGTAGACTGTATGCGTGAGGATAGCCATCGAGTTTTTCATAAGCGGGAAACGGGAGGGTATCGAGTTCGATACTTTTCGGGCGGTAGCCATTGAAGCGCGGGTTCCCTTCCCTGTCACGGTAGATAACACCATGAGGTGAAGATGTCTTATCTATTTCCCCATCGCAGGTGAGGAGTTCCTTCAGGGTCTCTTCTCCTTCACCTACCACGGCAAAATCTACTTCCGGAAAATCCGCGAGGATTTTTGTTTTCAGGGCCGACACATGGGGGCCTCCAAAAACAGCCTTTATACCCGGCAGTATGCTTTTCGCCAGCGCCGTGATGCGCACTCCGTCGAGAAAACTTGATGTGGTGCAACTGAAACCGATAAAAGAGGGCATTTCCCTTGTCAGATACTCTCTGATGAAACGGTCTGAAAAAGGCTTGGCATAGCAGTCAACAATATCAGCATGCATATTTTCTTTTTTCAGATAGGCGGCTATGCTTGCCAGACCAAGGGGAGGCATGATATTGGCTATCCGTGAAACATCCTGTCCCGCGCTTTCCATCTTGTAACCAAGGGGATGGACGAGGATGATTTTATTTGATTTCAGCATTATTTTCCTTTGGCATGGCCCATAGAGCGCTCTCCGCTATACGTTAGCGGAAGCTGATTAGCCGGTCCCATAATAAGCCATAGTAGCCATATTTGTTCATGACTCGGGCCATCTCCAGACCCTGAGAAGGAGGAAAAATCCTGTCCCTGCGCCCCTTGAAACCAGTTTTGACCATATTGTCCATTGTTTCAACATCTATTTCCGGTGAAAAATAGTAGGTCGGTTTCAGAAGAGAATCGCTCTTCCTGAGGACACCTTCTTCTATGGCCTGGGCCTGTATCATAGTGCCCGGAAAAATACGAATTCCGGAAAAAGCAAAGACAACACAGTTCTTCAGCATCTCCAGGTTGACGAACCCTTTCCTGACCGATGCCTCCGACTCGCCCGGGCCGCCGAATATGACGTAGTGGGCGCAGGGAATCTGCGCGTCAACACATGCCTGATTGAACTCATAGACATCATCAAAGGTAAATTGTTTATTAAGCCCTGAAAGAGTTTCATCGCTTGCGGCGTCGCTTCCTGCCTCTATGGCATAAAGTCCCGATTGTTTGAGCAGAGACATCCTGTCCTTACTGATCTCTTCGGGACGGAAAAAAGCGGCCCACTTTATTTTGATCCCCCTTCGTACCAGCGTTTCGGCCACGTTTAGATAACCACCTTCTTCATCGTTAAATATAGAGTCCGTAAAATAGAAGGTATTTATACCGTAAGTTTTCTGAAGTTTTTCCACCTCATCGGCAATATCATCGGGCGGTCTTTGTCTCACTATATCACCCTCAATAGCCGGATAGGTACAGTAGACACATTTATAAGGACATCCCCGCTTGGTCTGCATGCTGATCATGCCGCTTCGTCCTGTATAAAAATTGACAAGGCCAGGCTCCCAGAGAGGCTGGCAGGTCATGGCATCGCCGGAACAGAAGGCCGCTCCTTTTCTGGTAATCGCCGGTACTGACAGCCCTTCATTGAGGGCCTCGATGAGGTCGCAGACGGCCTGTTCTCCCTCACCGGCAATTCCGTAATCTCCTCCAAGATAGTTGAGGATCTCTTCAGGCATCACTGAAAAAGCGGAACCCCCTAAAATGACAGGTGCAGGGGTTGCCTCCCTGATGATTTTTATTAAGCCCAGATCAGTAGAAAGGTACCAGTCGTTGCCGTTCAGGCAATGATCGGCGGCATCAATATTCCGGATGGAAATACCCACATAGTGGGGTCCAAAATCGTAGATTGCCTTCCGTAAGCGGGCGTCCGACTGTTCTTCCGCGAGAAAGTCGAACTGACGGACCTCGTGGCCTGCCCTTGTGAGGGCCGACGCGATGATTGCCATACCTACAGGATACACAGGATAGGGATCAACAATTGTATTGGAGGAAACAAGAAAAATCCGACTCATGGACGGAGGTCCTTTTTTCCGAAAGAACGTCCTTTTCTGACCTTGTACCGGCGGTATGTATTATCTTCTATCTCCCGGCGGATGACCTTCCTGAAAAGCTCAGCCATCTTGAGTTGATAACCGCTCTCTCCATAAAAGGTATCCCAGGCGTAGTAATACAACTCCTGAAGTTTTTCAGGCGTCATATGTTTTGGTTGGAATACCACCTTGTCTGCCGTGTAGTTAAGCCAGTTGTTGCTGAGGATCCTTCCTTCTTTCTCATACTGTTCTCTAATGGGAGAGTGAGGAAATGGCGTTAAAATGGTAAATTCCGCCATATCTAATTCAATCTCAAGGAGGAAATCGATGAGCCTCTTGATATATTCTTCATCCTGATTGTCGGTGCCAAGCAGGATCGTTCCCTCAACGCTTATTCCGTGATCTTTGAGTCGTTTTACCCTGTCACGGATGAGATCAGACGTATCGATGATGGCCTGATAGACATACCAGCAACCCGCGTCAGCAGCGAGTTTTATGATTTCATCATCATCAAGAATAGGGTGTGAGACCCACTTTTTTTTGAGGGGCTTCAGCGCCGTAAAGAGCTCCACGAGCCACTGACGGTCCTGAGCGAGGGAATTATCGACAATGAAGAGACGGTTGTTGGGGATCGATTCTATTTCAGCAACAACCTTTTCGATCGGTCTCGGACGGAATTGTTTGCCGCCGAGAAAGGCCACGGAACAGGGAAAACAATTGAATTTACAGCCCCGTGAGGCGTGAACAAGATCGAACATCTGGACGCCGCGGTAGTTGTACAGATCACGCTGGAGGATCTCCCGCCTCGCCGTTCCTACCGTGTTGATGTCGGGAAGGGCCTTCATGTAATCGTAGACCTTTTTAAGAGACCCTTTTTTTAAATCACTGAGCACTTCCGCGAAGCGTCCTTCCACTTCGCCGAGGAAGACTGAATCTGCGTGTTCCATGACCTCCGAGGCATGGAGCATCGTTGCGATACCGCCGAAGATAACGGGTATTCCTGCTTCGCGATACTTCGCGGCAATTTCGAATGCTCTAGGCAACTGTGAGGTAAGCATCGTTGAGATGGCAACCAGATCCGTTTCTGTTGTTGTGTCGAGGAACTGGACATTCTCATCTACGAAAGAGAGGTCCACCTCGGGAGGAACCTCAGCGGCAAACACCACCGGTCCGTGAGGAGGTAGATGAAATTCTGTTTGTCGATCCAGTTTAGGCCACTTGGGGTAAATCAATGTCATTTTCATAGGTTTTTTTTCTTCCTTATTCTTTTGAATTTAAGCCGTTGCAACGGCTTAAATGGATTGGACCGCAATACATCGCTGCATAAGGTTTTGCAAATTCTGCACCTGTGCCCCTTTAAAAAAAATAGTGCCTTCGATATCCATGTCGAGGTCTCCATACGACAGGGTTTCATCTCCAGGCGTTTTTTCGAGGACAAAAAACACTGCACCGGGGGTTACTTCTACAGGGTATTGGAAAGACTCGGGACGCCCTGCATCACAGAAACCTGCAAGCATTATGGAGCATTCCTCTAAAATAAGGTTATTGAGGGCCATGCGCAGACCGGCAATACCCGAAAGCTCTGGTTCATTAATGACAAAGGCCGCTCCCGTAAGACCGAAATGGATAGCCACCTCTCCGAGAAACACATTTGGGAGGGTATAAGCAAAGAGATTGGGGCTCGCAAAAGCGCCGCCTTCCGGTACCACGGTCTCGTAATAATCTATATCCGTGGCAAGACAGCCGTAAACCGTGGAGGCAATGACACCTATAGGACGCTTCTCAACCCACTGGTCGAGATGAGCGTCCTTAAGCGCAAAACCAGTCGCTGCAAAACCGAGCTTTGAATAGCCGTCAAGTCTCCCGAAACGGGGCAGTCTTTCTCCGAAGATCATCCTGCTGGTAAGCTTCGGCAGTTTTCCGGCTTCTGCTGTAAGGGTTTTGTAATCCCGTCCGCAGCCCATGCTCATCGGGGTCACCCAGCCTATACCGGTGATGGAGGCAATCGTCACAGGTTTGTGCCCCTTTCGAGGAGAATAGCAGCGTTAATGCCTCCAAAACCCGAGTTGGTAGTCAAAAGATAATCGCCTTTCAGGTAAACCGGCTTCGAACTGATCATTCCTTCTGCCCCTTCTTCGGGGTTTTGAAAGCCAGCCGTTGGGGGAACAGTCTGTGCCGCAAGGGTCTCTGTGGCCAGGGCCACTTCGATGCCGCCACTGGCGCCGACAGTGTGTCCTGTTGCTCCTTTGACTGAGTAGACCGGCAGCTTTCTTCCACAGAAAACCTTGTTAAAAGCTGTCAGTTCCATAAGATCATTGTACATGGTACCCGTGCCATGGGCGCTTATGGCTGAAATATGCTCATGTTGCAGCCCTCCACGGACGAGGGCCATTTCTATGGCGGAGGCAAGACCAGAGCCATCCTGGGCCGGTGAGGTGATGTGGAAGGCATCGTTGGCAATACCCCAGCCCTTGATTGTAGCCATACATTTCCGACCTTCTTGTATTGCCCGCTCATCGCTCATTAAAAACAGCGCAGCAGCGCCATCACCGAGGGTCAGGCCGCTACGTTCCTTGTCAAAGGGCCTGCAGGGGACAGGGGAAACTATTTTCAGTGATGAGAAGCCGGAGAAAGTAAATTCGGTTACAATATCGGCACAGCATACCAGCACGGCATCGGCCTGACCGGAGGCAATCATAGCGGACCCCTGGGCAATGGCGATGGTCGACGAGGCGCAGGAGGCGCTTACATTAATCCCCGCCTTTTTCAAACCTAACTTGCCTGACACCATCTCAGGCATTGATGAGGGCAGTACATCTCCGGCACGGGCGGCCTTTTTGCGCCGGATATTTTCCAGGTTGTCTATCCCCAGCTTTGTTGTTGCCGTAATAAGCGCTGTATCCTGCGGAATGTCTTTCAATCCTGCAAGGAGACGCCCGATGAGGTCATAAATGATCGATCTATCTTGTATGGGGCGCAAATCATCAACGGTGGCTGCGATACGGCTGTCGTAGGTCCCAACGGGAAATCTCTTTATCGGTCCGATACCGGAGTCTCCCTTGATGAGCCTTTTCCAGGTATCCTGAAGAGTATTCCCCAGGGCAGTAACAACAGCGGTGTCTACGATACAGACTTTTTTTATTTCAGCTCTCCTGATTTCCATTTTTCACGAAATGCTTTAACAAAAGGCGGCGGGACAAGCATGAGGTTGTTTTTGTGGTCAAGCATTACCTGCACGGTATAGCCCGTCGTTGCGATCAAATTGTCGCTGTCACGGATGATGAACTCATTGTTGATACGAAGGGCATCGGACCAATGGAAAATGGCCTCTATGGTGAATCGCTCCATCAATCTTAATGGACGGTGGTAATCGACGTGCATCTTTTTGATGGGCGCAGTGACATTATTTTCGTAATAATCGAGGTACCCGATGCCGTATTTTTCCCCGAGGGCAACCCTGGCGTCTTCAAAATAACTCGCGTAATGGCCATGCCAGACAATCCCTAAGAGGTCTGTCTCCTCAAACCTGACACGGCGGGCAACCTCTACCCTTAAGGGTGACGGGTCTTCCTTATTACTGATAAAATATGGTTTTTCCATTGTCCTCAATCCTTTTCTATATTATTGGGGCTCATATCGCCTCCATGACAGTAAATGAAGCAGCGAGCCCTTCGGCAACGCTCAGCTTCACCTCTATGGCCGGTTTCCCTTTAACCTCATACTCCCTGCATTGAACAACGATTTCCCAATCCGGCTTAATCTCAATATGAAACTTTGCCTTTTCCAGAGAAAAAAGCTGGAATGGGCGGCCTTTCCACTCTTCGATGACCGTTATTGCCGTTAAGACCTGAACAAAAGCCGGGAGAATGGGATACCCTGGAAAGTGTCCTGAAAAACCGATAAAATGGTCCGGAAAACAATGTCGTCTGGAAGCTTTATCGGGCCCAATCATCTCTATCTGTCCCATTGCAGCTTCGATAATTTCTTTTTTCAGTCTGTTCATATCAATTTAACACAAACGCCGGACCTGTCCTCTACAGAGGGTTGTCCTGCGTCATACTGTTTCGACGGTATGCTTTTCAGGGATTGGGTATCCGATCAGATAAGTGATTCCGAATGAAGTACAGCCTAACGGTTGAATACCGCTCTCCCAATGGTATCCGTCCACCGCAATTTCCTCTGTCAATTCCCGCAACTCCTGAGGAGAATAGGTGCGCAAACAGGAGCTGATGGCATCGAAAGTGAAAGCAAAAGGGATCGCGGGGACCAGGTACGTCCAGAACAATCTCCACCAACGAAAAGGAGTAATGAAGGGGGTGGAAAAGATGACAAGAAGAGGGGAAAAACACATAAGCGCGATCATCAATGGGGTTCTCCTGCTGATCTCAAAAATGGCAATCCCCTGACTACTTCGCACCGCATCACGGAGTATAGATTTGGCCATAGGAGGCGAAAAGTGATGAAATGCCGAGAACAACGTCCGGAAGCCCGTCAGGTGTGTTGGGACATTCGTGGCGCTGACAGGTTCGGAACAAAAAAGTATCCTTCCGAAAAAAATGTTTCTCGATACCTCAAGGGCGGAGCCGTTAGGATAGAGGTCCGTTAAATAGACCATGGGCGCGCATTCTTTGAGGTCATCAAGCTCACGATAGAAGTTTACCCAGGGTCCGCCGCCGCCGGAGCAGAGATCAATAATCCTTTCAGATCGAAGCTCCTCTAAAACCTGTTTCAGGCGTGGGAAAATAGGCTGATAAATATTCCAGAAGTGTTCGAACCATCGCAAATAGTCCGTGATGCCGTCACGTACATGATCCGGGCACCACTTTTGGTCCATTATCTCAATCAGATGCAATCTGCGCATTATTCCTCATCCCTCTTCCCATAGAGCGCCGGGATAACAAAAAGCGCCGAAGGGATAACCCCGCACAAACCGAGCATGACCGTTGTGCCTATAGAACTCAGGGCCGGATGACGGGCAAGTATTAGCGCACCGAGGCCCACAAAGCTCGTGAGACCACCCAGGAGAATACCGAGATTTGCCGTGTGTTCGTATCCCTCGGAGAGGTTGCAGACCATGAATATGCCCAGATCGACACCAAGACCGATAACAAGGATGGTGGCAACGATATTGAAAAGGTTGAACTCTACACCCAGGAGGCCCATGGCACCGAGCATAAAAATCAGCCCTGTTGCTACGGGCATAAGGGCAAGGATGGTCTTTTTGAGGTTTCTGAAAAGGATACTCACCGATATGATAATTACCACGAGGGCGAAAATGATATAGCGGAAGAAATTATCGACGAGGGCTTTACTGATAATGCTTCTGAAACGACCCTGGGAAACAAGACGAACTCCTTCGGGTCTGTTCTTATCTTTGTCGAAGAGACCCACAATCTCTTCTGTGTCAGGAGCGAGTGTCAGCGTAAGCACTTTATCTTTTTCCCTGAGGACCAAAGAGTTATACAGTTCGTCGAGGCCGATAGCAGTAAGATCGTTCGCTGCAAGAGGTCTAGGTTCTTTCTTAAGCATATCGAAGAAGGGCATAAAGGCGGTCGAGGAAAATCCCAGTTTACCCCCCTCATCGGCAAGGAGCCTATTTGCCAGTCTCTCATTTCCCTGCGCCCAGAACCCCTTCCATCGCTGTCTGTTTGAAGCCTCCGTCTTTTCCGAGGGAAAGATGGGCGCCAAACTGATAATCTTGTCGGCCGGCATCTTCTCCGAGAGATAGGCGAAGAGCCTGTCGTTGGTTTGAAGAGACGATTGGAGGTCTTTGCCTTCGGCGAAGAGGATGGCATTATCCTGGAAGTTTCCCCATGTCTTCGCAAAATACTGCTCGGTCTTCTTCATCTCTTCCGGGACCATATTGAGTATCCTCAGATCACCATTAAAGTGAAGACTCCCTGCCTGCCAGAGACAGAGGACGGAAATTCCGATCCAGCAAAAGACTACCCATTTCCGGGGCAGGATAAACATTCCCCGTGGTTTGTTTCCGAAATAACGTTTTTCACCGGGCAGGCCCTGAAGCAGCTGGGGAAGAACAATAAGCGAGAAAATCAGCGATACGGCGACACCAATCATACAAAAAATCGCCAGTTGGCGTTGGCCGGGCAGATTTGAAAGAAGCATTACGCTGAAGGTGATGATGGTAGTCATGCCGCCAAAAAGTACTGGTCGGGCAACAGCGCCCACAATATTGCCCGCGCTACGCTCTTTGTTTGAGAGGGCGAAATAAACGAGGATAGGATAATCATCAGAAATACCCAGCAGGACTGATCCGAAAGCAATGGTCACAGCAGAAACGGAATCATAGATAAGGAGCGTGCCTGCCGTGGCAAGACAGAGTACCGATGAGGGAACGAGAAAAACGAGTATCCCTTTCCAGCTTCTCAGAAAGTACATGATTAACAGAAAGATGGCAACCGACGAAGACCCCAGGATGAGGACGAGGTCGCCCTTGATAGCTTCGGCGTTTGCCATCGTATAGGCGTAGGCGCTCAGAGTGGAAGCCTCGACATCAGCGGGAACAAACTTTTTAATGAGCTCCCGCAGTTGTCCCAGCATCTCCTTTGAACCCTTGGAGTCGGTAATCTTCACCGGTGTCCGGGCGATAACAAGGGTGTTCTTTCCGTCATCACTGATAAAGTGGTTATCATGGAGCTGCATGCCGGGGATTATGTTGACATGCGACAGCTTTCCGAGAACAAAGCCTTTCAGGTCAAGGGGGTCAATCTGCACAAGAGGCTTAAGCATCATGCCTTCTTGTGAGGTGAGTTGCGCGTGCGCTTTTTTGAGGCGATCCCGGACAATCTCAGGGGTAAGTATTTCTTCCATTGCCGATTGGTCTTTAATAGTAAATGTGTTTGGAAGGGCATTCATGAGCCATTGTGGAATGGCCTCGAGAGAAGAGCTTGCCGGTCCGGAAACAGCGCCGGTAAAATATGGCTGAGACATGGCCTGCGTCAATCTTTCTGCTGTATCGACGAGTGATTGTTTGCTTGTTGACTGCCCCGCTTTGAGGCTGATGAGGATCTTGTCGGCAAAGGGCGCTTTCTGGAGCAGAGCAAAGTCCCTGGCTGCTTCATTCTCACCGTCAGGCAAAAGTGGCGCGATGTCCTCGTTCATAGTGATGTTTCTGAGAATAAGCGCGGCAATAACTATGACGGCAAAGGTCAAGACATAGAGCAATATTCTGCGGCGGGCAAAAAAATCATAGAGGACCTGAAAAAAGGAAAAAACCGATTTCACCTGCGCATCACCGCTATTCCTCTCTTTATTTGTATCGTACTCTGTCATAATTTGTTTTTAATTATTCGAAAAGTTCTTTTTGCGGGGAATTATTTATGATCATATTGAGGAATCTGATATGAGTCGAGTCGCCGCCTTTTTCGATAATATCGACGGCACTGGTATAATGCGTGTCGGCCTCAAAGGATATAAGGATCTGGTCAATATATTTCTTCTCCTTTGATGATCTGGGCACAAGCTTCAACACTATGGGGTTTTCCTTTACAACGAAAATAACGTACCGTTGTTCTATCCACGCAAAATCTGCTTTTGTCCAGGCCATGAGCTGATCGACAATGAGCCGTATAACCGGATTCTGTTGCAGGTCGAAAGCTTCCGGAGGATTGTTTTTTCCCTTCCATTGTTTCGCAAATTTGCCATTGACGAGAAAACCGGACGGATCGGGGCTGATAAATTCCCAGCGCAGCTTGTCCGGTTTTTCGTAATAAAAGCGCCCACTGGAAACGACAGGTTCTTTGAGCATCGCAAGCCGTCTTTCCTGGCGGAACTCGCTTGCAACAGCGTTTATTATGGAAACTGTTTTTTCAATACGCGCAAAGGCACCAGCCTTGCCCTTTAGCGGCTCTTTTGGCGGCGGCTGCAATGCCTGTTGCTCCTGAGCACAAACCATAGACGAAGCTGATATAATAAAACAGAAGACAACAAATATTATGACGATTTTTTTCATATATTTTTTACCCTGCCCGTTATCCTCTATATTCCGTACCCAATATGTTCATCCTATACATGCTAAATCGCATTCAGAAATAGAATGAAGATGACGAGGAGGAGGAAACCGGAGCGTACATTATAGTACGTGAGGATTTCCAACGACGAGAAAGCTTTATTGTATGAATGAAGGCGATTTGGCATCACGGTATCCACAGCGTCAGGCCTCCTGATGCAATAACCTCATCACCTCGTGTTACAGTCCCTTCCGCTACGGCAAAACCACCCACCTCGCTGATTGTTGAAACGTTGATTCTCAAGAGGTCTCCCAGAAAGGCTTCTCCCTTACATTCCATACGTTTCACAATAACGAGAAACCCTTTTTTGACCGGCTCTTTGTGAAGCAAATCGTGATAGCCTTTGAATGCTGCATATGCCTGAGCGATGAGCTCCATATAGGCTATGCAGTCAAGGGCTCCGTCTTCATCGATGAGAAGATTCCCGGAACGTATAAGGGCCTCCACGACACCCGATTCGTCTCTATATTCAACAAGACGATCTATCATACAAATGGGTCGCCGATGAGGGACGAGCAACTCCGCCTCAAATGGGAGAGACAGATCATGTTTTATTCGCTGATCATTCATTGCGTTGTGCAATTAACAACTGAAAGAGTATTCGCTTTTTTTCTTTGTATCCTGTAGTGTGACGGCCATTACTTTTTTACTTTTTCAGGTTTTCCCTCATTTCTTGAAGGTTTTCCGTCATCAGGTTTTTTACATGTTTACGCAAATCACCATGGGCCGTCTCGCCAGTAAATTCCTTTGGGGAAACCTGATGCAACGCCCGAAGGCATATTGTGGCAGGTAGGAACCACCAGCGGTTTGGCGGCAGGAGCACTTCGGTGCCGGTAATACACAGGGGCTGTATGGGAACACCTGTTTCAACAGCAAGTTTGAAAGGCCCTGAATAAAATCGCTGAATCTGACCATCTTTGCTGCGATGTCCTTCCGGGAAGAAGAGAAGCGACCCACCTTTTGAGAGTACCCTGTTGCCCGCTTTGAATGCCCCGTCCCATCCTATTGTCTCCAGATCAAGATAGTTGGCAAGGCGCATAAAGGGGGCATACCAGGGCATCTTAAAAGGCCACGAGCGGATCGTGAAAGCGATATTGCTGACAGGCAACAGGGCCATGCAGTAAGTATCAAAAAAAGAAAGGTGATTGATCACCATAATACATGGCGCACTGATCTTCCTGTCTCTAAAACCCTCTCTTTTAAACCTGACAAAAGGCGCCATAAGGAAGAGCCATCCCCTGCCGTAAATCCAGACAAAATGGCGCATAATCCTGTCGCCTTCCCATCCGGTAAACGCCTTACAGAGCACAAAACCAAAAGGGAATATTATAATCCCCAAAACGGTCCATACTATGATTGCCGGGTATGCGACGATGTTCATCACAACAGTCGCAGCCAGATATATTACCTTAGGACAAATTGTGGACACTCTACTCCATTTCCTGTTTCTTATGAATGACGAAGTTGTGAATATCGCCGAGAGTATGAATTTCCCGTATCGCTTCTTCTTCGCGAATTTTGAAGCTGAAAGCCTTTTCGAGAACGATGACCATATCAACCCGATCAAGGCTATCGAGACCGAGATCATCTTTCAGGACAGCCCCGGGGACCATATCGTCGATATTCAACTCAAACTCATTGGCCAGAGTGGTGTTAATCAGGTCGATGATTTCCTGATCATTCATTTGCGTACCCCCTTATGACAATACATGTATTTACGCCGCCTAATGCGAAGTTATTCTTTAAAACAGTTTTAATATCGGCTCTTGCGATCTGCCGGATATGCCTTATGTCTCCACACAAAGGATCGACGTTCTCCAGATTGAGGGTCGGGATGAGAGAACCTCTTTCAATCATGGCAATTGAAGCAATAGTTTCAAGGGCACCGCAGGCGGCCATAGTATGGCCGAGATGTCCCTTGAGACTGCTCACGGGCGCTTTATTGCCAAAAATCCTGCCGATGGCGGTGCTTTCCGCGATATCGCCCTGTATGGTTCCTGTTGCGTGGGCGTTGACATAATCGATCCCGTCAGCTTTCGCACCCGCGTCTTCAAGGGCCAACCTGATACAGGCTTCTATTGATTCGGAATTCGGATCCGCGATGTTGGATGTGTCGGAAGAGGTGGCGAAACCTGTTATCTCGGCAAAAATACGCGCTCCTCGCTTTTGCGCGGAATCGAGCGCCTCTAAAAGCAAAATACCACTACCTTCGGAGCAGACAACCCCGTCCCTGTCCCGGTCAAAGGGACGGGGTGTCAGGTGAGGTGTATCGTTGTAGCGAACAGATGCTGCGCTCATAATGTCAAAGGTCGCCGGACTCAAGGGATGAAATTCATCAGCACCGCCGCAGAGCATCATGTCCTGTTTTCCGGAGGCGATCATCTCAAAGCCGTAGCCAATTGCCTGGCACCCCGTAGAACAGGCCGAGGAAGGCGCGAGGATCCGGCCCGTAGTCCCTAGGGCCTGGGCCACATTGGTAGCACAGGAATGATTCATGATCTGGAAAAAAGTAGTGGCCCTCATGCGTTCAAGACTCCGATAGGTCAGGAAGTCTTCAAAAAACTCCTGAATTGCGATGGGGCTGCCTACGGTAGAACCGATGGATATGCCCAGTCTGCCGCCGGAGAGCTGTTCTTCCGTTACATTGCCCTGAGATACCGCTTCTTGACAGGCGAGAGTAGCGTAGATGGACATCTTTGACATTGATCTGCGGTATTTCCTCGGTATCTCCCTGGGGTCCATATCAGGGACCACCGCGGCAACATGTGTCCTGAGTCCACCAAAATCGGCTAGGGCCGTTATGTTCGTGACCCCGCTTTTCATGGCAAAGAGGGATTCAATGAGTATATTCACACCCCTCCCAAAGGGGGATATGGCGCCCATAGCGGTAATCACTACCCTTCTGGTCTGCATTGTTTCAATTCCTTCTGGAGCTTTTCATGCCCAAGGATGGTACCACAGGCAAGAAAACCAGACATCATGGCGCCCATAATACCCGGCGCCGTTGTGGCCTGACCGGCAAGAAAGAGTCCTTTTAACCGTGTCACGGGCATGGGGTTATACTGTCCGATCTTATGTTTTACGCCATAGAGGCTTCCGAATGGACTATTGGTATAGTCCCTGAGTGTGAGCGGCGTGGCGCATGTTATATCAATGATTTTTTCCGCAATCTCAGGGCACGATGCTTTTATAGAGCGCACCATCTTTTCGCTCATCTCCTCTTTCAGGAGTTTATAGTTTGCAGAACGTTCCTGTGAAACGGGGTCTACGAGAGGCTTCGTCTGTTCTTTCGACATGGGACATATGGCGATAAAACCGTGCTTTGCCTTTTCTCCATCGTGTTTCCCCCCTGCGGCAGTAATATACATGGGCCGTTTTTCCACTGCGGCATTCTTATAGAAACAGGTGAAATCAGGTTCCGGAAATATAAATATGTTTGATCCCACAAGGTCCTCTATGGGCCCGCTGCAGACAGCATAGAGTATACAGGCAGAAGCGGTCTCTTCTAGCTCATTTAAACGGCTCACATAAGCGGGCCTGAAGACTGAATCGGGTACAATCTCGAGGAGCCGATGGGGGTGGATCGTGGAAATACAACCCTCCGCACTTACGTTCGTACCGTCTTTCAGGGTAAGGCCACAAAAAGCGCCATCGTTGGAAAGAAGCATTCCGGTTACTTCCTGTCCGCGAAATACATGAACGCCCGCCTTTTCAAGCTGCTCTTCGAAAATCTCTGTAAGCTTCAAACCGCCACCGGAAATCCCGTTTACTGATTCATAATAAGAACCGGCCACGTTGGCATGATTCGCGAAAGAAACTTCATCGGGCGCAACACCATAAAGAAAACAGTGCATCGAGAAAATACACTTTAGAAGCCTGTTGTTGGTAAGCCGATCCAGAAATTCCTGAAGCGTTGGTCCATGTACAGTGGAAAATCCGGCTGACACTTCCGACATGTCGAGATTCACATAAGGTACTGAATGATATTGTTCCCTGACGGCAGAGAGGTATGTATCGATAGCCTCACACTCATCGGGGAACACCTCATAAAATCTCTCTCTGATTCTGTCGTATCCACAGGGGAAACGAAAGACGAATGGGGGTTCCAGACAGCGAAAAGAATCAAAGGCGTCTTCCCGGAATGCCACTTTCTCAAGAGCATCGGAAAGTCCGAGATATCTAAAGAAAAGATCCACAGGTTCGCCTGCACCGAGGCCTCCGGTGTAATGAAAGCCCGTGTCAAAGAAAAGACCTTTTTTTGTGAAACCTCTGATGGTTGGCGCAAGCTGTCCCGATTGTTCGACAAGGGCCACGCTGAGTCCCTGCTTTGCCAATATTAAGGCGCTTGTCATTCCCGATACACCGCCGCCTATAACCGTGTAATCATAGTTCATGTGTTAAATCTGAGGATAATACAGGAGTTGGTGCCTCCAAACCCTGCGGCGTTACACATTGCCGTCCGGGGAGGCTTATTGATCGTCTCCCTCACGATATTAAGGTCCGCGGAATATTCATCAGGCTCTTCAAAATTAATATTGGGCGCAATAAAACCCTCTTGCGCCATGATAGTCGTATAAACCACCTGCGATGCCCCCGACATCCAGAGTTCGTGACCTGTCATGGATTTCAGGGATGAAACATAGGGGGTTTTTGATCCGAATACATGAGAGATGCTCTGCGCTTCCACCGAGTCGCCAAGAGGTGTTGAGGTAGCGTGGGCACAGACATAATCAATATCAACAGGTTTCATATCGGCCAGCTTGAGCGCCCATGTCATTGCTCTCTGGATACCGTCCTGACTCGGTACAGATATGTTAAGCCCGTCCGATGAGAAGGCATAAGCCTTGATTTCACCGAGGATGCGGGCGCCTCTTTGTATCGCTCCATCCATGCTTTCCAGCACTATGGCCGCGGCCCCGCCTCCGGGTATGAGGCCATCGCGACCCTTGTCGAAGGGCCGACTCGCTGTCTCCGGTTTTTCAAAGCGTGTTGAAAAAGCGCTCAAGGCATCAAAGCTGCACATGGATTCCCAGTTGATCTCCTGCGCGCCGCCGCATATGACACGCTCCTGTTTGCCCAAAGCGATAAGGTCTGCTGCCTGGCCTACAGCATGTCCCCCGCTGGAACAGGCTGAACTGATGGTCCAGCAGGCGCCTTTTGTCTTGAAGAGAGTATTGAGGTTCATGGTAATCGTGGAGGTCATGGAACGGAAAACAAAACCACTGCCGATAGATTTCGACTCACCGTGCCGTCGCAGGAGGTCCACCTGTTCTACAGCAGCAATACAGCTTGAATCGCAGCCAAAGATGAGGCCCGTCTTGTCGTTCTGTATATTTTCAGGTCCCAAGCCGGACATGACAATCGCCTCCATGGAAGCCGCGTATGCCTGCACGGCAAAATCGGGCATGGTCTTGCGTTGTTTTTTCGAGAGGAAATTCTCAGGTTCAAATCCGTTTATGGCACCTGTCAGCGGGCTGCGAAATCCTATTTCCTCCCGTTTCTTATCATACACGATACCTGATTTACCCAGACGTAGTGACGTTTCTACTGTCTTTACGTCAGTCCCGAGGCATGACACTATACCGATACCGGTAATCGCTACTCTTTTCATATCGTCCTGTAATTAATCTATCATCTAAAAATAAACGTTTTCAATACTTAAAGTACCGTAGCACGAGAAAGTTCCTGATTTTGATGTCCCCTTTAGGGTTGAATAAAATCTGTATAGGCATCTTTCAGTGAGCCCAGCCTGAAATGGGCTGCAAGCGCCGAGATATAGTGACGATATATGCCGAAATAGAGGCCATAAAAACTCGCCCTCATGGAACCACGCTCCCAGAAATGCCGGTTGGTGTCTCTCGGGCTGACTTCAAAGGGATGGCAATAGTAGTTGAAGGGCACACCCCTCGCATTCAGGTTTTTATAATATCGGATCTGTATTGTTGCCGGAATATAAGCACAGAACAAACCGCCATTGAAAGGTGTTGTTTTCCCGAAAAGAGTTACCGAGGTGACAGGCACAACCGTCAGGGCATCTTTATACTGAAAGGGCAGCATCTCCTCGGAAGACCTTCCGAGGGCTTTGAGTAATGACGGATGGGCCGTGTTATCCATCCTGTAGCCGGCATCAATAAGCTCATCATAAGCCCAGAGCGTAAGCGGCGTAATCCCCCAGCAGGGGTCTTTATAGACAACAACCTCTTTCGAAGTAATATCCTCAATTATTTTCTTACTGATAACAATCTCTTTCCTGAACTCATCTCTCTGAAGCGATCCGGCATCCATGTGCCAGTGACCGTGACCGCCTATTTCATGTTCCCCAGCGGCCATTGCCTTCACGAGGGCGGGAAATAGGTCAGCAACATAGCCCGGCACAAACATGGTGGCTTTGACTTGCAAGGTATCCAGAAATTCCAGAAGGCCATATGTCTCCTTCTCCACAAGGTATTCTGACGGCAAAGCGCTGCCGCACTTCATGTGCAGCCCGTAAGCAAGATCATCAATATCAAAGCAAAGTGCGTTCAGCATTTAAGGGCAGTGTTTAGTGGTTAGTTGAAAAAAGCGTAAAGATCAGCCACGCGCTTTAGTGCGTCGGCTAAAGCGAATTGTTGGATCGAGCTTTCTCGGTGAAAGACGAACAACTTTATACCCTGAAGCTTCCTGAACACGACGCAGGTCTGCACAGATTTCTGATAATTCACCATGAAATTTTTCTGTATGTTCTTTGCGGTACTTTCGCAGTTCTTCAACAATAGGGTCTTTCATCTCTCAACCTCCAAGAGTTCTTCAGGTGAACATATCTCTGGACAACTATATCCTTCATTTTCAACAATCTTTCTTACCTTTCTGCGAGTAAAGGGATTGTTAAGATGAGCAAAGTTCCATGTGATAATAACATCTATACCGTTGATCGCCGCAACAGCAATATGAAGAGCATCTTCCGGGTATTCGGTGGGAATCCCTTTTTTAGCAATAATTTTCTCGGCCAGAGATTGAGCCTCGTCGCTAATATCAAGCATGGGGAATGCGGCAATAGCAGCGAGTCTCATCTGTGCTTGGCCTGGGTCACCTCTGCCAGCTTCTTCAAAAACAAGTGCTGATATATAGGTTTCATATCTTGATGATAATTTAGACCAAAACTCCCGAGTAGCCTCTTGGTGTCCGGCAACCATAATATCTCTGCTCGGTTTTGCAGTAAGATAACTCACCACGGTCGTTTCAATGTAGATATGTTTCTTCATGATTGAATGATAACATATTTCGTAAGTATCTCAAAGCTCAGTGGCGAGCATAACGAGTCGGCTACATTGCCTCTTTACGCCAGTTTCTTTCTCTTCATACGTTCATGGCGAGTTCTTTGATTTCGTGCTGTTCGGGAACGTCCTCCAGGGTCATCAACGCGTAGGCATCATTCATGTTTTCTTCAAGTTCTTCCAGGGTCTCACCTTGTGTCATGATTTCCGGATGCTCAAGGAGTTTTCCTACCCAGAATTTCTCGCCCTTCCAATAGATCATTTTAAGCTTCGTTTCCATGTTGCAACCTCCTAAAGTAAAACTCCTTTTAGTATATTACCACACTAAACAAGGACAGGAAATCTCTTTTGTAATCATAACCGTAACTATTATTTAGATCACAGTGACCCCTTATGCAATACCACCTATCAGATATCCAGCAATACCTTACGCGTCACACTCTTTACACATCCAATATCTGGCATCTATGACTGGCCCTCTGCCGATTCGGATTCGTTCAGAGAGCGCGATGACGAGGGGTTGCCAAACGGAGACGTAGCAGCGCTACGTCGAGTATTGTGCGACCCCGAAGAAAGCGATGCTATATGAATGAATACTAATCGGCATCACATGTACACGCCGCCATTGACGGCTATTACTTGCCCCGTAATATAGGATGCCTTATCGGACACAAGGAAGCTCACGACCTCGGCAACTTCCATGGCCTTGCCGAACCTTCCCAGGGGGATTGAGGGCGTTATCATTTCTTTCGGCAGGTCTTTTGTCATTTCAGTATCAATGAAGCCGGGGGAGACGGCATTGACGAGGATGTTTCTCTTTGCAATCTCTGCCGCGAGGGCCTTTGTGGCGCCTATGAGACCTGCTTTCGCTGCAGAATAATTAACCTGACCCGCCAGGCCGCTTTGTCCCGAGGTGGAAACGATATTAATGATACGCCCTTCACGTTTTCTGAGCATGTTCATAAGCAGGAGTTTTGAGATGAGAAAAAAACCATCGAGGGTCACCGAAAGCACCCCTTTCCATTCCTCTTCGTTCATCATTGCCATGATGGTATCTTTTCTGTACCCGGCATTGTTGACAAGGGCATAGGGTGTCTCCTCTTCAAGGAGCGGCATCAGGGAAGATCTGACAGCCTCGCCGTCGGACACATCAAAGGGGAGCAAAATACATTTTCTTCCCATCTCTTCAACTTCCCTTGCGACCACAGAGGCGCCTTCGTGATCGCTCCTGTAATTGAGCCAGATATCAAAGCCGTCACGGGCGAGAGTGACGGCAATGGCCGCCCCGATCCCCTTGCTGGCGCCGGTAATGAGTGCAATTTTACCTTTATTCATTGAGTCCATCAACGGACCGCCTTCACTTTTCCCGCATTGTCAAAGTCAATGGCAGTGGTGCCCCACCTGTTTCTCCAGAAGACCCATGTGCTGTCATACAGCGATGGGGTCCTGTGGGTGGCCGGATAACCGAAGGCTGTTCGCACTCCTTCTTTCGACATACCCACATACACTTTTCCATCGGCAATCCCCTTGCCGTCGATCTCGGAAAAATCTTTAATTGAAACAGGTGTTGTTGACATGATAAGCTTTACATACTGCTCTATGCCCATACCCATCTTCCCTTCATCATATTCAAACTCTATTCGTCTTCCTGTATCTTTTTCAAGGATAAAAATGTATCTTCGCACATATTCTATTTCCACTACAGCGTTGACAGGAATTACTACGTGGCCCCAGCCCGGATCTGTCCAGTTGGCGTAGCTCGCCTTGTAGTTGCTGCCGCTTTGCTGGGTATGAATATTGTTTTTAAGATAGAGCGGCTTTGACCCGTCACCAACCACATAGCGGGTACTGCCACAGCCCTGCAGCACAAAACATACAACAGACAGGATGAGAACTAAAAAAACAAGTTTTTTGTGATCCATGATTATCCTCCCGTTTTATTCATAACGCTCTAAACTCTTACAGAGTGTTAAATACCCCCGAAGGCAGGCTACCGCCATCCACCCTTGTAACAGAGCCATATTTGTAGGATTGTCCATTAATAAATAATCGCCTGAATGTAATCGCCTAAGTGTTAACGAGTATATCACAAGATTCAGCCATCCTGCCATACCTATTGCGCTAATCAATATCTGTCAATGAGCAAAGTTTTTCGCGGTATCCGGTATCTCCGGATGTTACCCCGGACAACCAGGGAAACATCCATAAGCTCATTGATGTCCTTGAGCGCCTGAATTCCCTTGACTCTATATGATCTGATATATTATCGTTAATCTCAATGACACAAACAATCGAACATATGTCGTCTTTAGGAGTACAGCCTTGCTATATACTATTCAAAACAGCAGTACTTATATTTTATCAAACGGAAATTGAATGAAAGTCCTCCTTGTTAACCCTCCCAATTGCGGGCGCAGTATTCCTGAAGAACTGTACGGTATCAATTCCCTTAAGCTGATCCTGCGTGGAGAACCACTCTCGCTTGAGGCCTTGGCGGGCAACCTCGATCATCATGAAGTGAAGATAGTTGACCTGAAGGCCGCACCTGACACCTTTATTGAAATACTTACAGACTTTCATCCCGGCATCGTGGGAATTACCGGTGTAACCTGTGAGGCAAATACCATGCTGAAACTGGCAGCCATGGCAAAGGAACTCTCAGGCGCCACCGTTGTAGCCGGCGGTGTACATGCAAGTAATGATCCCTCTTTTTTTAACCGGGAAGAGATAGATTATATCGTCATGGGTCTTGGGAAATTAAGTTTCAGGGAACTTGTTGATGCCCTGGAGATGGGCAATATGGGGAAGGTAATCGCCGGTGTTGCCAAAACAAACCCTGGAGGAGCGCTTGTCTTTGCTCCCCGGGAATTCACCAGGGACGATCTCGTTGAGGAGAAGGCCCCTCGTTATGACCTCACAAACCCCTATCGCGGATATTATTTTCTGGAATCTCTTGGCTTCAGTCTTGGCCTTGTCTCCACCGCTTTCGGTTGTCCTCACCGCTGTTCCTTCTGCTCTATCGAAAACATAACCAATGGCCATTATCTTACTCACGGCCCCGAAACGGTTATCCGTGACATCGGATTGCTCGGCGATATTCCCGTCATCCGCTTGGTCGATGCAAATACCTTTGGCAATATTTCCCAATCCAGAATACTCTGTCAAAAAATTGGAGAGTCGTGCATAAAAAAACAATTTGTCGCCGATGTGCGTTCCGACACTGTGGTGCGTCACCCTGACCTGTTTCGCGAATGGAGAAAGGTGGGACTCCGTTCTGTCATTATCGGTTTTGAAGAGATAGACGACGGACGGTTAAGCACAATGGGAAAGGCAAACACCACAGCCATGAACTCCGAGGCCATCCATGTACTCCACGATATAGGTATTACCATCGTCGGCGATTTCATCATATCACCCGATTTCGACGAAGATCAATTCCAGGCGCTGAGAGACTATCTGGAGAAAAACCCGGTGGACCTGCTCATGCCTTCTATACTCACACCACTTCCCGGAACACCGCTTTATGAGTCCATGAAGGACAAGATTACCATCCATGACCTGGATTATTACACTCTTACCAATGCGGTAATTCCTATCAAGATGGATGAGAAGGTTTTTTATGAAAACTATGCAGGCCTGATGAGATCTGGTCATGCGGGGGCAAAACTATAGTGAGGTGTGCGCCTTGAAAAATGTCTATATAACCGATCTGGCCGCTTTTCTTCCCAATAAACCCGTATCAAATGACGAAATTGATAAAATCCTTGGTGTGGTAGAACAGATCCCGACGCGGACCAAGAAAATCATCCTGAGAAACAACGATATCCAGACGAGGCACTATGCAATCGACCCTGAGACAGGAAGGACAACCCACACGAATGCTCAACTTGCCGCCGAGGCCATACGAGGGTTGAAACCATATGAGGGCTTTTCTCTCAACGATATAGAATGTCTTTGCTGTGGTACTGCGACCCCCGACCAGCTCATGCCCGGCCATGGATTAATGGTCCACGGTGAGCTGAAAAGCGGACCTTGCGAGGTAGTCAGTACGGCAGGCGTCTGTATATCGGGCATGACAGCCCTAAAATACGCCTACATGAACGTATCCCTCGGTCTTTCAAAAAACGCCGTGGCAGCGGGATCCGATGTGGCATCGCCCTCCCTGAGGGCCCGGTCTTACATCGGTGTCAGGCAGAAAGAAAAAATCGAGGGGGCCGCACGAAAGGGAGAGATGCTGCCTTTTGATACGGTTTTTCTCAGATGGATGCTCTCCGACGCAGCAGGTGCTGTCTTCATAACGCAGGACCGGATATCCGATCGACCTGCCCTGAAAATAGACTGGATTGAGAATATCTCTTTCGCGGGAGAGATGGAGACCTGTATGTACGCGGGAGCGAAGAAAAACAACGACGGTTCCATAACCGGCTGGCGGGAGTTCCCATCACCGGAGGATGCTGTCATGAACGGCGCTTTTCTCATACAGCAGGACGTGAAACTCCTCAATAATGACATTATGTATGTTTCCGTCGACAAGACATTACCCTTTGTGATCAAAAAACATGGGCTCTCGGCGGCTCAGGTTGACTGGCTTCTGCCCCATTATTCATCGGGCTATTTCAGGCAGAGGTACTATGATCAGTTGAAGGGGTTCGGGTTTGAAATTCCGTTTGAAAAATGGTTTACCAATCTAAGTTATAAAGGAAACACGGGGGCCGCCTCAATGTATATTATTCTTGAGGAGCTTTTCCATTCGGGCAAGCTTAAGAAGGGCCAAAAGATACTCTGTTATATTCCCGAAAGCGCCAGATTCTCAATTTGCTATGTTATGCTGACGGTGGTATGAATAGGTCAATCCGACTGCCTTCATAGAACAGTGTTTTCTCTTCGTCAGGTCCCGCGCCACGAGTATCTTTGTATCAGGCACCTGTTCTGTCACCTTACTATTTCCCACAAATCTTTATATAGCTGATGTTCTTTTGCGGCGCAATCAAGAATGATATCACCCAGGCGGTCAAAATTGTCCCCATCAGTTGATCTGTTTTTGCAAATCCTGGCGCCATAGAGGGCAAACTCCCGCCACTGGTCACCTATGGCCGTCATCCTCTTTGACAGTTCTAAAAGTCGTTCATTACCCATTATATGGCCGGCTTCATTGAGAAAGGCGGCGTACATTAGGCGAAATCCGCCACCGCCGGTGCCAATCTCTTCCTGCATCCTGATGGCATGGCTAAGATGGAGGAGTGCCTTGCGCTTCCCGTATTTTTCCGGCCACTGTCTGAGGGCTTTCGCGAACATCCTGATGCCCCGCACACCAATAAGGGGGACCGGCGTTTTTATCATCATCCTGCATGCTTCTTTGATACCATTTTTTATGGCACGAGGAAAATCAACCTTTTCGGGAACATCGGACAGATAGTACATCTTGCCTTTCGGGGCCAGAAGGCCTTTAGCAAAACGGGCCTTCATGAGATCTTTCCGCGAGCAGACAACGGGCTCATTGAGGACAGTGTCACTTATGAGGTAGTCGTTCCCTTCCCTGCCATAGACAATGAGTGAGTGGGCGTTGAAATGAAACCGCATGGCGTCCGGCATGTAAGGGAGCCAGTAAATGCCTGCCTGGAGGCCTACCGGTATCCCTTTATCAATGACACCGTCAAGGGCGTCCATGGCCCTTTCGGGGTCTTTGAACCTGAAGGTCTCAAACCGGACATTGAGGCGTTTCGCCGTACTTTTCAGTATCCTCCCCGGCGTGTTACGATAGGTGATGAAGGGCGATCCGTAGACCTTGATGATGGGAAAATATCCGAAGAAAATACCGGCCCCTATACCAAAGACAAGGGGCTCCGAGGCGTTGAGACCGTAATGTGAAAGCAGGCTTGATGTGGCTCCGCTTTCACAGTGGGCCCCTTGGCGATGAATAAATGCTGTGTCTGTTTTTTCTACTATCATTCAGGACACTTCTTTCAGTTGTTCAACAGTCACGTTAAAAACCGAGGCGTAGCGTTGGAGTGCCTCATCATCAAGCTTGTTAAAGGCCCGTGGTTTGAGGTGGCGCTTCACCCTCCAAGCCCCAAGGCCGGTATATTGAGAGAGCAACTTTACGTCCATGAGATTTTTGTTCATGTGATATGCCAGGGGGCTCAGTTTCTTCTTTTTGACCTTTTCCAGTATACCGGCAAGCTCTTCGTTTATAAACTCCCACGCAATACCATTAGCAATATTTGTCGGCTCCCAACCAGCGCTCTGAGACTTTACGTATTCACCATTTTTATCGGTAGCGTAACAGATAACCCGTACATGCCCTAATATACCCTGGTCCTGGGGAACGTCTTTCTTTTCCATATGTCTAAAAGATATACCCTTTTATACTATTTGTCATTCCAGTCCTGGTCCGTTGCCGGTCAATCTGCCCCGCTGTTCTTCTGTACTGTACTATGCCCTGCAAGGTACAACAAATCAATTAAGATGTATCTGGAACGTCAGTATAACCTCTTGTGTCATTGGGATTATACTGTGCCATACAGGGGTCAGCTTTGTCAATTTTCTTGCCGGTTATTTTCTCAATAACATAAAAACCTATTCACCCGTATTCTATTTCCACAATTGTATTTACGGGGAAGATAATATGACCTGTCCCAGGATTTATCCAGTTTTCGTAGTTTGCCCTGTATGTTTTGCTATCGTTTGTCTGGGTATGGATGTTATTTTTCATATAAAGCTGCTTTGGCTTTGATGGTTCTTGCGGTGCTGCCGAAACAATGCGGGCGCCAGCGCGGTGTCGGACAGACCGGATTATTAACGATGAAACAAGATATCCTGTCAGGTAGTAGGTAGCTCCTAAGGTCGTGAATTTACTTGACTCCACAGAACCGGATATATTATCTTAGTCACGGCCCGAAGAGGTCAATACATTATCAATTGGAAGGATACAATCTTGCAGTATGAATTCGGACAAACAAATTATATAAACCGCGAGCGGGACTCCGCTTTATAGGTCCATGAAGGAGAAGATTACTATCCATGACCTGGATTATTATACTCTGTTCAATGCCGTTCTCCCCACCACGATGGATGAAAAGGTGTTCTGCGAAAACTAAGCCGACCTTCTGAAATCAGGTCATTCAGGAGCAAAAATATAATGAGGTGTGTCCTTTGAAAGAAGTTTTTATAACCGATGTAGCTGCTTTTCTTCCCAACAAGCCCGTTACAAACAATGAGATAGAGAAGTATCTCGGCGTAGTGAACAATATATCCACCCAGATCAAGAAGATAGTCCTCAGGAGCAATGCCATTGACACGCGATACTACGCCATTGATCTAAAAACGGGTATGCCGAGTCATACCAACGCGCAGATTACTGCTGAGGCCGTCCGGGAATTAAAACCTTATGAGGGCTTTATCCTCAACGATATAGAATGTCTCTGCTGCGGCACCACCAGCCCCGACCAGTTGATACCCGGCCATGGACTTATGGTCCACGGAGAATTGAAAAGCGGACCCTGCGAGGTTGTCAGTACAACAAGCGCCTGTATATCGGGTATGACGGCCATGAAATACGCCTACATGAACGTGGCCCTCGGTCTCGTAAAGAATGCCATCGCCACCGGCTCGGAAGTGATGTCGGCTTTCATACGGGCAGGTTTTTACGATGGCGTTGGACAGAATAAAGAGGTCCTCTCAAAGAAGGACGAGATGTTACCTTTCGATTCCTCCTTTCTGAGGTGGATGCTTTCCGATGGAGCCGGCGCCGTATTTCTGACCCCGGAAAGGGTCCCCGGCCGCCTTGCTCTTAAGATCGACTGGATCGAGGAGGTTTCCTTCGCAGGGGAATATGAGACTTGCATGTATGCCGGGGCAAGCAAAAACGAAGACGGCATCATAAAAGGCTGGCGCGAATATCCTTCACAGCTTGAAGCCGTAAAAGATGGAGCTTTCCTCGTGCATCAGGACATAAAACTCTTAAGCAGCGTCGGCGGCATCGTTTCCGTGGAAAAGACATTGCCACTGATTATAAAAAAACACAGCCTTTCAGCCTCTCAGATTGACTGGCTGTTGCCCCACTACTCGTCAAACTACTTCAGACCGGTCTATTACGATCACCTGAAGAAATTCGGCTTCGAGATTCCCTATGAAAAATGGTTTACAAACCTGAGCTACAAAGGGAACACGGGGTCTGCATCGATCTATATTATACTGGAAGAGCTGTTCCGTTCGGGAAAACTCAAAAAGGGCCATAAACTGCTCTGTTTCATCCCCGAAAGCGCACGGTTTTCTACGTGCTACATGCTCCTCACCGTTGTGTAAGCGGTCAATCCGACTGCCTGCATATAATGGCGCTTTTCTCATCGTCAGCTTCCTCGACGTACAGAAGTACGTCTACGTCAGCTTTCTCTTCAGCATCACCATTCTATTTTGGCATTCGAATTGACTGGGTTATCGGTAACTGATCGTTTTTGGTATCCATGTAGCCTAAATACGACCAGTAATACGGACTAACATCCATTATTGCTTGTTGCACCTACCAGTCAACAGCCCCAGATGACATAAAGAATGCCGATTACCATTTGAAGTATTTGCCAGAATTGAATATGCTTAGATGGTTGAAGAACATGTTGGATAATTGGAAGGTTCGATAAGTTGTATAAACAACCACTGATATATATCTTTACTTCGGCTGCCCTCTTTGGAATCAGCCCACCTCTCGCAAAGCTGCTCGTGAAGAACATTCCTCCGGTTGCTTTGGCCGGATTTCTCTATTTAGGGGCATTTGTCGGGCTTTCTCTCTATTCGATAATCCGGGGGATCGTTTCTACTGAAAAGATAGGAAACACCAATTTAAAAAAAGAAGATTTGCCGTGGTTGGCTGGCGCTATACTTTCTGGTGGAATTATCTCCCCGATATGTCTGATGTTCGGATTAAGCCAGATTTCCGGCTTTACCACCTCATTGCTGCTCAATCTGGAAGGGATTTTTACAGCGATCATTGCAGTTATCTTTTTCAAAGAGAATGCAGGAAAGAGGTTGTGGTTGGCATTGATGTGCATGACCTTAGCGGGTATTTTCTTAACCTGGGATTCAAGCCAGGGTAAGTTTAACTTACTTGGACCCTTATTAATTACCCTTTCCATGATCTTCTGGGGCATAGATAATAACCTGACCCGAAACATCTCAACAAGAAACCCGATGCAGATTACCCGTATTAAAGGATTGGTCTCAGGTTTAGCATCTATCTCTCTGGCATATGCTCTCGGAATGGGCATTACATGGGATGTAACTATTTTTTATGCTCTGTTGCTGGGTTCTTTCAGCTATGGCATTAGCCTCGTGTTTTTCATTAAAGCCTTGGAGGGGTTAGGTTCTTTCCGAACGGGTATGTTTTTTAGTCTTGCCCCTTTTATCGGTGCCGTGATCTCCCTCATAATGCTTCAAGAGTGGATCGGTTGGGTAATGTTCCCTGCGATCATTCTCACGGTGGCTGGTGTCTGGCTTATAAGCACTGAAAAGCATTTACATCTGCACTCACACCAGAAAGAGGTTCATACGCATTCACACAATCACAAAGATATTCATCATATGCACGAACATACAGAACTTGTTCGAGAACCGCATGTTCATGAACACAAGCACCTTGAAGAGAATCATGTTCATTCGCACTGGCCTGATACACATCATAGACACGAACATTAGCCAATAACACATCAAAGTTCATTTTTAGAGATTATCAACTGCAATCTTCTGCTGAACTCTGAATCTGATTTTAACGAGTATAGGAAGAAATAAAGGTTGAGAAATGCGACTGAGGAGAATATTGAGCACTGTTTTTAATCCAGTTTTATCAGTTGAGATAAACTGATAAAACTGGCTGAAGTGGCTGGAGGCACGGAGGAAAGGGTTCAGATGTGACGATATGACGGGCTCCTGCTGGCGCGTAGGCCAAAGTTAGATCATAAAAATAGGTTTGCCGGGTACCCACGCGTTATCAAGAGATTAGAAAGCAACCAACAGCTACGTGGGTGGTAAACGTCGGAGCGCGCAGAGTCTGGCAGAGCGGTGCAGATGGACGCTTTCCTCCGTGCCTCCAGCCGGTCTTAAAAGAAGTTAACTCAACCAAACAAGAAGGAAATGCTCAGAAACTAATCACTGCGTAGAGATTTTGCGGAGCTGATAGCCTGAGTATTGGAGGCATTCCTTGCCGTCGATGGTGATGGCGCGAATTGTCTCTCCCATGCCGCTGCCCAGACCGAGAATGATCGCCTCCGTATCGGAGACAGGGGCGATAGGTAATTTCACCGAGCCTTCGGCAAGGAGCGGCGTATAGTATTCAATCAGAAGAAAACCATCCTGACGACCAATGCGAACACCATCAAAGAAAAGAACATCGTTTCCCGCGTTTACAATTTCATAAGCTCCGATGCGATCCAACCATTTTTCCGGAACTGAAGGAGGGCTAATCTTTTCCCCGAAAACCATATCAAGGCCCTGTGAGCGGGCAAGCAAAAATTCACGACCGGCAACAACAACCCGGGATACACCTACATCGTCCAGCTCTCTAAGGCTTATAGGAATCAGACCGAAAAGCTTGTATTTCATGGCCAACATCCCGTCGGCACGGGGAATAAGACTCACTGTATTGCCAAATATTTCCGCCTTAAGAAAATCTGATTTCTCATAAGCTTTGATGAGACCAATAGGGGTGGCATAATGGCCCGTATAGAGGCTTACCTCTTCGGGAGATAAAGACTTGGGGCTTTTCTGAGGCCTTACCCACCGGGGTTGTTTGATGCCGGTCTTTACTTCCAGGGCCAGTATCAATGCCTCAATTGCCACATTGTCCACCGCGGGCCGGGTAGACGAATTAGTGAGAACAACGACACCGAGCTTCTGTTCCGGCAGAACAAGGAGCTGACTATTAAAAGAGGGCAACGATCCGCCGTGGTGTGCCACCGGTCCTGCATTTTTTATTTCCGTATTGCCCATGCCGTCTAAGGCCCAGCCAAGGCCAATGTAGATACCCATATCAAGGGGCACTTTGATATTTTGCGGGCGCAGCATCTCGGCCAGCGTTTCCCGTTTGATGATCTGATGCTCGCCGGATATACCGCCCGTAAGGACCATTTGCATAAAACGTCCCAGATCAACAGCACTGGATAGCAAGCCAGTAGCGGGAAGATCGCGAATACTTAATTCATTGGTTACATCACCGTCTTTGTATCCTTTGGCTACCACCATGCCGGTTTTCGTGGAGAAGGACGAATTGTCCATGCCGATTGGACCCAATATGGATTCATCCATATAAGAGGCATAACTTTTCCCGCTCACCCTCTCGATAACGCCGCCCAGCAAGGTCACGCCAAGATTGGAATAGGAATAGACAGACTCAGGCGGATACGCCAGATATTCATCTTTGATCTCCTTAATCACCTTTGTAAAAGGTTCAGGTTTACTGGAAAAGATACCCTTATATAAGTTCGCGGGCAAGCCGGAATGATGGGTCATCAAATTCCGTGGCGTAATCCTGCCTTCTCCGGGAAAACGGGTCTTGATAGAAAACTCCGGCAGATACGTTGTCAGGGATTCATCAATATTGATCTTGCCCTGCTCCGCCAGTTGCATGATTGCCGTTGCGGTAAATAGTTTCGAGATTGAGGCAACCCGATAGACCGTTTGGGGTGTCGCCGGGATTTTGTTTTCCTTGTCGGCATAGCCGAAACCTTGTGCCCAGATAAGGCCCTTGTCATCGACAAGGGCTACGCTCAAACCCGTTACTTTATTCTTCTCCATCTCTTTGCGGGCCAACTGGGAGATAGACTCCTTAACGCACTCGTAGTCGGCACACGAGACAGTTGCAAATCTCGGAGGGGTTGTCGAGCATCCATTGAGAAGGAAAAAACTGATGGCAATAAAGATTGCCAATGTAAAGCTGTCCCTTGTGCAGATCTTCATTTCATCTCCTGGTGTCGCGGGGAAAGCTATTTTACAGACAATCCTTGTTCGGTATGTTGCCTGATAAATTCGGCCAGAGTGTTAATCGACTTGAAGATCCTGCGGCTTGTTTCCTGCGCGTCAATTTTGACATGATACGTTTTTTCAATGGCCACCACTATTTCAACAGCGTCAAGCGAATCAAGGCCGAAAGCTGATTCGGGGCCGATGATAGGATCATCCAAAGACATATCATCGGGCATGGGGTCGAGCACGTTGCATACTTTGACAATGAGTTCTACTAATTCTTTTTCCAGTCCTTCTTTTTCAAACCATTTCATCATGTAAACCTTCCATCGTAGTGTTACTGAATTCGGATACGTCCTTTCCGGGACAGATTAAACCATGCTATCAGCGTCGTTACAAGAAAAAAAAGCACCAATAACATGACATCAGGCAGGACAGACCACAAACTGCCTCCGCGGACAAAAACGTCCAGAAACGCGTTGAGCCCCCAGGCAAGAGGAGAGAAGAGACTTATTTTCTGCATCATTGCCGGCATAACATAGACGGGCACCATAATCCCGCCGATAGCTGCGGCAATGACCACGGAAACAGCGCCGAAAGTGGAAGCTTGCTCGTATGTCCGTGCCATCGTTCCCAAGAGAATGCCATACCCGCAGGCAGCCACAGCCGCGCTGAGGGCGATTATCATAAGGGTAACCGGTGATGGACCCGTTTCGAGCACAGGGGTCCCAAGCAGAGGCAGGAGGAACTTTCCCACGGCGATAATGAGTCCGAACTGGGCCATGCATATGAGTACGTAAGCAACTATTTTTCCGGTGAGTATGGTCAAACACGACATGGGCATGGTAAGGAGACGGACAAGCATCCCGCTCTGCCTTTCCCTGATAAGTGAGCCTCCCAGGGGAACAACAATAAAAAACATGCCAAAAAGCGTCCAGGCGGGGATGTTCTGCTGGACTGTATTGGGGGTTTTTGCGTGCTTTCCAAGCTGGGCAGTGCTTTCCCTGACAGCCATAATCGGCGTTTTGTCCCAGGCAACACTGAGAACGGGAAGTGATTTTTTCACCTCTTCCGACCACATGGCTCCCATGGACTTTTTCGCAGCGGCTTCAATCTCAAGAGGAAGAAGCGCGGCGAAGGCCTTGATTTTTTCGTCGGTTTCAATACCGATAAGCGCCTTTTCCAGAGAACCCGTAACACTCGTCCGAACGGTCTCTGTCACGGTCGGGTCAAAGTAGACCGTGAGATCGGGCACAGTGACGGTTTTTTTCTTCTTGGATGTTTTTTTTGTGTCACCGGAGGAGAGGGAGTTTCGCGCGGCTTGCTTTGCATTATAAATAAAGGCCTTCGTCGTCCCTTCAGGAACGATGATGGCAAGCTGGTAATCGCCTTTTGCAACAGCACTTTTGGCAGTCTCCACATCGATTGTTTTTCCTTTCAGTTCCTTGACAAGCTCTAATGCATCCACCTTTTTTAAGACCTCTTCGAGTTTTGGCCCCACCATTTGCCCATCCCTATCCAGAAAAAGCGTTTTTATCTTCGTTTCACCTATGGATTTAAGGATATTCTGCTGGACAAGGGTAGTAACAATAACGAGGACGACGGGCATCAGGAATATGACGAGAAGACCGGCGTAATCCCGGAAGAGGAGTAAAAGTTCTTTGTATATGTTTGGCCAGAGTTTACCCATCACAACTCCATCAATCTCTTAAGTGCTTTCCGGTAAGGGCAATAAAAACATCCTCCAGATTGGCGCACCCGGGGATGCGCTTAATCAGTTCCTCCGGTGTCCCTTCCGCAATGATACCGCCGGCATCCATAATTGCCACAGAGGAACAGAGGCCCTCCACCTCACCTATATAGTGTGTTGTATAAACCATGGTGGTGCTCTCCTTAATTGAGGAAAGCTTTTCGAGGATGAGGTTTCTCGATTGGGGATCAATCCCCACTGTAGGTTCGTCGAGAAAGAGGACCTTCGGTTTGTTGAGAATACCTGCCGCCAGATTGGCCCGCCGCTTCATTCCCCCCGAATAGGCATAGACGTAATGGTCTGCGTGTTCTTCCAGACCGACAAAGTCGATACATTCCGATATCCTCTGTTCAAGCGCTTTGCCGCGTAGTCCTGAGACACGTCCAAGAAAACGGAGATTTTCACGGGCTGACAGGTTTGGATAAAGGGCCACTTCCTGGGGTACATATCCGATCAGCTTTTTCACTTCCTGTGGGTATCGAACTATGTCTATCCCGTAAATGGTAACACTCCCGCTCGTGGGTTTCATGAGCGTACTCATCATGGAGATTGCCGTTGTCTTGCCGGCCCCGTTGGGGCCAAGGAGACCAAAAATCTCTCTTTCGGTGATGGAGATGTTAAAACCCTTTACAGCAGGCTGTGATGACCCCGGATATATCTTCTTCAGGTCCCGGGCCACGAGCATCTTTGTGTCAGGTATCTGTTCTGTCACCTTACTATTTCCCACAAATCTTTATATAACTGATATTCTTTCCCGGCGCAATCAAGAATGATGTCACTTAAGCGGTCGAAATTGTCTCCGTCAGAAGCCCTGTTTTTGCAAATTCTCGCTCCATGAAGGGCAAACTCACGCCATTCATCACCTATGGCCATCATCCTCTTTGACATTTCCAGATATCGATCATCACCGGTGATATGTGCCGCTTCGTGAAGGAAGGCGGCATACATGAGGCGAAATCCGCCTCCGCCGGTGCCGATCTCTTCCTGCATCCTGATGGCATGTCCGAGATAGAGAGGGACTCTGCGTTCTCCATATTTTTCCGGCCACTTTTTTAAGGCTTTTGCATACGTTTTGATACCCCACACGCCGATCAGGGGGAAGGGCACATGGATCATGACATGGCAAACCTCTTTGATCCCTTTCCGTATGGCAGGTAAAAAATCGACATTGTCCGGGGTATCCGATGGATAGTACATGACACCTTTTGGTGCCATCGCGCCTTTACAGAAACGGGCTTTCATGAGATCTTTGCGGGAACAAACAGTAAGCACCTCACAAACAGGATCACTGATGAGATAATCGTTGCCGTTTCTGCCATAGACAATGAGGTTGTGAGCGTTGAAATGAAACCGCACGATATCGGGCACATAAGGGAGCCAGTACAAGCCTGCCCTGATACCCACCGGAATACCTCTGTCGATGGTTCTGTCGAGGGCATCCATCCCCTTTTCAGGGTCCTTGAACGTGAATATCTCAAAACGAACACCAAGCCGTTTAGCTGTGTTCTTCATAATCTTTCCAGGCATATTGCGGAAAGCAATCAGCGGCATCTCCATCATCTTTATATAGGAAAAATATCCGAAAAAGAGGCCTGAACCTATGCCGAAAACCAGAGGTTCCGAGACCTCGATGCCGTAATTACAAAGAAGGCTTGCGATAGACCCACTTTCGCAGTGGGCAGAGATGCGGTGTATGAAATCTTTATCTTTTTTCTTTAATGTCATTTATGGTGTTTCTTTCAACTGTTCTACGGTTATATTAAAAACCGAGGCATAGCGTTTCAGCGCCTCGTCATCGAGGCTGTTAAAGCCGCGGGGTTTAAGGTGCCGCTTCACCCGCCATCTTGGCAACCCGACGTATTGAGCAAGGACTTTCGCATCCATCATATGTCTGTTCATATGGTACGCCAGTGGGCTCAGTTCACCTTTTTTGACCTTTTCCAGCACGCCGGCAAGGTCTTCACTAACGGATTCCCAGAATTTGTCGTTGGCGATGTTTAGGGGTTCCCATCCGGAACTCAGGACACGCACATAGTCTCCATTTTCGTCGGGGACATAATATTTATGAGAGAAACCGCCATACTTACCTCCGTCCATAGGAACATCTTTTTTTTCCATATCCCTAAAATGTACCCTTTTACATTATTTATTATTCCGGCCTTGTTCCATTGCCGGTCAATCTACCTCACTCTTCTTTTGTGATATACCCTGCAAGATGGTATATCACATCAATCAGAAATACACCAAGTACAAACTCTTGTGGTATTGGGATTAACTGTGCCACACCGGGGTAATCTTTGTCAATTGAATTGTTGCTGGAAGCCATTCCACGGGGTATTTGTTCATATCCTGAAACCCTTGAGAAAGAACCGCACCATGGCGGACAATTAAGGCATGGATTTCATGAAAGTCATACAGGAAAAAAGAAGCATCATGAAATATCAAGATATCCTTTCCGTCACTTTACTATTTCCCACAAATCTTTATAGAGCTGATATTCTTTTCCGGCGCAATCAAGGATGATGTCACTTAAGCGGTCGAAATTGTCTCCGTCAGAAGATCTGTTTTTGCAAATCCTTGCGCCATAGAGGGCAAACTCCCGCCATCGGTCGCCTATGGCCGTCATCCTTTTTGACATCTCCAGAAAACGATCATCACCGGTGATATGGGCCGCTTCATGAAGAAAGGCGGCATAGATGAGGCGAAACCCACCTCCTCCTGTTCCGATTTCCTCCTGCATCCTTATGGCATGTCCGAGATAGAGGGGAAGCCTCCGTTTTTCATGTCTTTCCGGCCACCGTCTCAAGGCTTTCGCGAACATCCTGATACCCCCCACACCAATCAAAGGGAAGGGGAAATGGATCATGACATAACAGACCTCCCTGATCCCTTTTCGTATGGCCTGTGAAAAATCGACCTTTTCCGGCACTTCCGACAGACAGTACATCTTACCTCTGGGGGCAAGCAGGCCTTCAGCAAAACGGGCTTTCATGAGGTCCTTGCGGGGACAGACAACAGGATAATCAAAAACAGGGTCGCTCACGAGATAGTCGTTGCCGTTTCTGCCATAGACAACAATAGTATGGGCATTAAAATGAAACCGCATTGCATCAGGCATATAAGGGAGCCAGAAGACACCGGTCCGGACGCCAGCAGGAACGCCATTGTCGATGACCCTGTCAAGGGCATCCATTGCCTTTTCAGGGTCATGAAACTTAAATGTCTCAAAACGGACGCCGAGTCGTTTCGCTGTGTTCTTCAATATTCTCCCCGGCATATTACGAAAGGTGATCGTCGGCATCCCCTGGACCTTTATGAAGGGAAAATATCCAAAGAAGATGCCTGACCCTATGCCGAAGACAAGAGGTTCCGAGGCCTCGATCCCGTAATTGAGAAGAAGGTTCGAGGTAGACCCGCTCTCACAGTGGGCAGACTGGCGATGAATAAACTCCTTATCTATGCTTTTTAATATCATTTATGGGGTTTCTTTTAACTGTTCTATGGTTATATTAAAAACCGAGGCATAACGTTTCAACACCTCATCATCAAGTTTATTAAATGCACGAGGTTTGAGATGACGGTTCACCCGCCATCTCGCAAACCCGCTGTATTGAGAGAGGACCTTCGCGTCCATCATATTTTTATTCATATGGTATGCCAGGGGGCTCAGCTCACCTTTTTTTACCTTTTTCAGTATACCGGCAAGGTCTTCATTGATAAATTCCCAGGCAATGCCGTTGGCAATGTTGAGCGGCTCCCACCCCGAACTCTTGGAACGTACATATTCTCCATTCTCATCCGTAACGTAACAGATTCCATGCCATTGACCGTATATTCCGTGGTCCTGGGGAACGTCTTTCTTTTCCATTTTACGTAACAGAGATACTGCACTGTCTATCAGTTGTCAACACATTTTTTGCCTAGGCAGAAACATCCGGAATACCGGGTCAGGCCTGCTGCAACCTTGGAATTACCGTGCCACACCGGATACGCTTTGTCAATTGAATTGCCGACAGGGGCTATTCTGCATGGTATGCATATTCATCTTTAAATTCTTGACAACGCCTGTACTGTGGAAGATAATTAGGACATGGATTTTCTGAAGGTCATACAGGAAAGAAGGAGCATCCGGAAATATAAAAGCGATGCAATACCTGATGAGATCATCCTGGAAATCCTTGAGGCAGCGCGGCGCTCACCATCATGGGCAAATACACAGGTATGCCGCTTTATCGTTGTGAAGGACCAGACAGTCAAAGAAACGCTCCAGGGTACGCTACTACCTACCAATCCTGCACGCCGGGCCATCATCGATGCGCCGATCATCATCTGCATTGCCGCACAAAGAGAGCTATCAGGATATAGCCAGGGCAAACCGGCAACAGACAAGGGTGACTGGTTCATGTTCGATGCTGGCATTGCCATGGAACATATCGTCCTTACGGCATGGAACTTCGGTCTCGGTACTGTTCACGTAGGCTTATTTGATGCACCGAAAGCAGAGGAAATTCTTAAAATCCCGTCAGGATACAACATCGTTGAAATGACGCCGCTGGGCTATTTCGATGATCCAACCTCCAGACAAACACCTCGCAAGCCCTTAGGGGAAACCACCTTTCTCAACACCTTCGGAGAACCTTACCTGAAATAGCCGGTAAAGAGATTCAGATCATTGCAATTGGTCCCCGCAAAATTGAACGTTTTTTTACTATTACCTATCGACTATCGACTGTATTTATTTAAATTTATGGTATTCTTTGTTTTTCTCGTAAAGGATTTTGAGGCCACGGAGCGTAAGAAATCCATCTATCTCATCGATTGTTTCGGAGCCTTTATAAATTAAACTCGATAAACCGCCCGTTGCGATCACATAGGGATCAGTCTTAACTTCATCTTTCATTTTCTTTACAATGCCGTCGACGAGGCTTATGTACCCGTATGTGATCCCTGCCTGCATAGCATGTACCGTATTTTTCCCGACAATAGTCTTCGGCTGGACCAGTTCCACGCGGGGGAGCTTCGCTGCCCGTTCAAAGAGCGCTTCTAAAGATATCATAATGCCCGGGGCAATGGCTCCGCCAACATATTCGCCTTTCGGCGTAACATAATCAAATGTCGTTGCCGTACCGAAATCGACAAGGATGAGCGCTTTTTTATATTTTTCATAACCGGAAACAGCATTGACAATCCTGTCGGCGCCAAGTTCTGTCGGGTTATCAGAGAGAATCGGCATGCCGGTCTTAATGCCGGGTCCCACGACAATAGGCATGATACCGATGTATTTGCGGCAGATGATTTCAAAGGTAATGAGGAGCGGCGGAACAACACAGGAAACAATGGCACTATCAATCTGGGGCAGGCGTATCTTCTCATGGTAGAGACAACTGTTGATAAGGATCGCATACTCATCGATGGTCTTGTGGAGGACAGTGCCTAATCTCCAGTGGTTAACGAGAGTATCACCGTCATATACCCCGAAGACTATATTTGTATTTCCAATATCAATAACAAGAAGCATTTAGAAACTCACATCGCCGGCGATTATTTTTTTTATCTTGCCGTCTATGTTGAGAAGGATCGCGCCGTCATTGTCGATACCTTCTGCAATGCCTTTGTATGATTCTCCTATCTGGTTTATTGCCATATATTTCCCTTTAATTGAGGCCCTTTCTTCCCAGACCCGGCATATCTCCCGTTCGCCTTCCTGCTTGAACCGGAGATAATATTTCTCCAGATTGGAGAGTAGCATACCACACACCAAAGCTCTTTCATAGAGCTTTTTCGTTTCCATTGCCAGAGAGCTTGCCTTCTCCCTTATTTCATCATCAAGTTCATCGGCAGCCATGTTGACGTTAAACCCGATCCCGATGATGACAAAGCGCACCATATCAGCCTCCGTTGAAAGCTCAAGCAATGTGCCACAGACCTTCCTTCCATGCATGAGCACGTCATTGGGCCATTTGAGGGTCGGCTTTTCCCCGGTTAAGGTTTCGATTGTATCATATACGGCAAGGGACGAAAGAAACGTAATGGGATACACAACAGAAGGATGGACCTGAGGTCTTGCAACAACTGAAAGATAGATATTCTTCTCTACCGGCGAACACCATTTCCGTCCAAGTCTTCCTTTCCCTTTGTTTTGTGACTCCGCAATAACACAGGTCCCTTCCGGCTCACCGGCAAGGGCAAGTTTGAAGGCAACAATATTTGTGGAGTCAACATTTTCCTGGTGAATAATCCTTTCCCCTAATATGGCAGTATTGCGGTACCTGTCCACTTCCCAGGGGTAGAGCCTGTCCGGCGTCTTAAGGAGCATATACCCTTTTCCCTTGGACTTATTGATGGTATAACCATATCGTTCAAGATGGTTTATGTATTTCCAGACAGCTGTTCTCGATACATCGAGTTTTTTCGAGATGTAATCACCGGATACAAAGTCCTCTTTCCGGCGCAAGAATTTCAGCACTTCCCCGATATTATCCATTTTCTATCCTGTCATAATGAGAAAAATACATAGTAAAGGATGCCCTTCCCTGCGAAAGGGAGCGGATATCCGTCGAATAACCGAACATATTTGTAAGGGGCGCATTTGCCTGGATAACGGTAATCCTGTCTTTTGCCAATATATCGGCAATCTGGCACTTTCTCGCGTTGAGGTCACCGATGATGTCGCCCAGAAACTCATTGGGTGTTGTCACCGTGAGAGACATGATTGGCACAAGGATAATCGGGTTCGCCGCGCCGCAGGCCTCCCTGAATGCATCATAGGCGGCCATTTTGAGGGTAAGTCGTGCGAATTCAGGATTATTGAAGGAGGCGTCATTGATATCAATCTTCACATCCGTAAGAGGATAGCCCTTGAGGACACCCATATTGGATGCCTCCGTTACCCCCTCCTCGATTGCCGAAATAAAAAGATAAACAGGGTGGGTATCTGCGATTCGGCTTGCGATAATATTACCTGCCCCTCTCACATTCGGCGCGATATGGAGGGATACCCATCCTTTACAGAGGATATTGTTGATCAGTTTTTCAAAGGTATGTTCTTTCAGAACAGCCTTTTCGATGCTCTCTTTATACACAACCTGGGGTTTGCCGACCTGGAGGTCAATGCCGGATTCCTCCTTGATCCTCCTTACGATAACATCAAGGTGTAGCTCCCCCATACCGGAAACAACGGTCTGGTAGGCATCTTCGTCAGCTTTCAGGACAAAGGTGGGATCTTCTTCGGATATTCTCTGGAGGGCAATCATGAGCTTATCCTGGTCCGCATTTCTTACGGGCTCAACAGCAATTGAGATAACCGGCTGATAGATTTCAATGGGTTCAAGAAGTATGGGGTTTGATTTCGTCAGAGTATGCCCTGTTGAGGTTTCTTTCAAACCGACGATACCGACAATGGCCCCGGACCATGCTTCTTCAACCCTGTCCTTATGATTTGCGTGGATCTTGTAGATCCGGGAAACCTTTTCCTTTTTGCGGAGATTTACGTTATAGACCTCATCTCCGACTTTCAGCTTACCCGAATAAATTCGAATGTAAATCAGTTTCCTTCCTTCTTCCATGACAACCTTGAAGGCAAGGGCGGCAAGGTCCTCTTCATCACCGGCCAACCTCTCTTCCAGTTCACCGGTCTCAGGATTTTCACCGCTTACCGGCGGCACATCGAGGGGCGACGGCAGATAGGCAATGACCGCATCTAATAGCGGCTGAATGCCTTTGTTCTTGAGCGCTGTACCGCAGAGTACGGGGACACATTTAAGAGCTATAGTGGCCTTCCTGAGCGCCCCCATAATGATAGATTCATCGATAGGACCACCTTCAAGGTAATGTTCCATAAACTCGTCATCGAGCAAAGAGAGTTTATCAAAAAGCTTCTCCCGATAAATATGGGCTATTTCTTCATATTCTTTTGGTATTGATATGGAATGGTAGATCGAGCCCATATCTTCTTCGTCCCAGGCAATACCCTTCATGGTGATAAGGTCAACAACACCGTAAAAACCGTCTTCTCTGCCAAGGGGTATCTGGAGGGGTATGGGGTTTGCCCCGAATTTCTCAAATATCATATCGACAACACGGAAAAAATCAGAACCAAGTCTGTCAAGTTTATTAATGAAGGCGATCCTTGGCACATGGTACTTGTCGGCCTGATGCCATACTGTCTCCGACTGGGGCTCAACACCACCGACACCGCAGAATACCGCTACCATGCCGTCGAGAACCCTGAGAGACCGTTCCACTTCGATGGTAAAGTCCACATGTCCCGGTGTGTCGATGAGCTGGACCTCGTAATCATTCCAGTAAAGAGTTGTCACCGCAGAGGTAATCGTAATGCCCCGTTCCTGTTCCTGCGCGAGATAGTCCATGGTAGCGGTGCCTTCATGGACTTCACCGATTTTGTGGGTCTTTCCCGTGTAATAGAGGATACGTTCGGTGACCGTCGTCTTGCCCGCATCGATGTGGGCCGCGATACCGATATTCCGTATTTTCGTGAGACGCTGTAATTCTTTCTTCATTGCGCATAAGATTATCCTCAATAAGGCCGAAAAGTCAATAAAGAAGGGTTAGAAAGAGCAGGCGGCCCCGATGTTCAACAAGAGAATATAATTATGTCATGATTTTTTTGCCTTTCATTAAAAAGCGAAATTAGCGGTTACTCCATTATTGTCCCATAGGACTTTCTATGATGAAGAAAATGGATGGCAGCAAGATCGATGTAGTCGAAACCGCCTGTGCCGGCGGCGAAGTTGATACCCACTGAGAGACCAACCATTGTTTCTGTCATGCAGTCCATCATTAACGATATTGCTCACTGCAGCATAATATAGGAAGTGGCATACACTTCAGGATTCGTCACCAATATGGTCGCGTCGACTTTCGTTAAATGCAGCTTTTACATTGAAGACAACTTCGATAAGGTCCATGTTATCCGGGTCAGCATCAATACCCACAAGGACATTTCTCAAATCGCTTTCCGGATGCATGAAGAGAAACTCAACCATTCTGTCTGCCATTCGGCATGCTTGCAGAATATCTCTATAGTGACTATTCCCTTTATCGGGTTCGTGGTGGTACAGAGCAATTTCAACGGAACTCTCGGGCAAATCCCAAAAATCCAGAAAATATGCCCCCATTACCGTGTGGCCTATCTCGGAATACATGAGGGCTACCTCGCTGTCATAAAAGAGAGATCCCTGGTTTTCCTCCATATAAGCAGAAATAGCATAATAGCGCTCCGGGAAGTAACAGAGTTGAATCACTTTCCCGATATCGTGAATAATTCCCAATGATGCATATTGTTCAGGGACCGGCTGTTTATACAAGAACCGGTAAATCTGATGCATTCCATAATTGACGAGATTTGAATGGGTAGAAATATCGCTTAATACCTCGTGCTGTTTTTCACTCAGTTTAATTTGATTTTCAAGCGAAGCGATTAGAACGATCTCTCTCAGGGCATTGACACCGAGGTAAATAGTTGCCCACTCAACAGATAAATATTTCGCAGACCCATAAAAGGCCGAGTTTGCTACCTGGAGTACTTTTGTTGCAATGGCTACATCCTTTTCGATAATCGACGCCAGTTCTTCGTTTGAACGCTCTTTTTCAACTGCCCGGGTGAATTTCTGATATACATCCGGCAGTGTAGGCAACCTTCCAATTGAACGAATAACATTGAGAACTTCCGGTCTTTGAAGGCTGGCCCTTGTGTGGAATATGTGCTCTATCCTTCCAAGGAGTACTTCCGGTTCCCATGGTTTTGGAATATAGACAGCCGCAAGACCTGAAGAAAGAGCTCTAAAAACAATTGATTGCTCTACAAAACCGCTTAGAATAATCCGATATACACCAGGGTATTTTTCTTTCACCATTTTCAGGAATTCAAACCCGTCAATCTCCGGCATTCGATAGTCTGAAATAACAATATCAATATTTTCCCTTTCCAGAATTTCAAGCCCTTCTCTTGCCCCTTGAGCGGTAAATACTTCAAAGTCTGCCGTGAGGAGTTCACGTTGTATTGATTTTAGAATATTTCGTTCGTCGTCAACGAATAAGACCTTCCGAGATTGTTCTTGTCCCATCAATGTACCTCCTGCCATGAATGATTACCCGTGAAGCAAACATGCAACTTCCGTGTATTGCCATTTTTCTGCCGGTCATGGTGAAAACAGGCAGAGCAACCACTGCTAAGCTTTTTCTAAAATGACATAAACCCCGCTTGTTGAAGGATCAACGTCATAGCATCGCCTGATTGCCGCAACATTTCCTGCGTCCAACGTCATTCCTTTGCTTATAAAGAGCAAGCCTGTCCCCGACCTCACATCCCTTGACACAACCATGCCTGCCCGAAGCTCTGACGGATTGAGTTCGGCCTCGAAGGTCCTTCCCTGCTGTATGAAGATGTCCGCCTTTTTTTCAATAGCGCTTTCCGCTATATGCAGGTAGAATGGATCAAACCGGATGCCGCTTAAGAGCTTCATCTTTTCCATTGTCTTCTCAAATCCCGATAAGCCGCTATCCGGTAGGTAAAGTTGGTCAAATGCATCTGCAATACTGACAATCCTCGATCCAATGGGGATATCGTCCTCTTTGAGCCCATCAGGGAAACCGCTCCCGTTAAAATATTCATGGTGATGGCGAATCAGGATGCCTGCGTCCCTGAGTTCTTCTATGCCATCAACTGTGGATTGACCTCTCACTGGGTGCTTTCTGTAATCTTCTTTCTCATTTTCAGACAGTTCTTCAATCTTTTTTGACAGCACAACGTCGGAGACGCCTATCTTCCCTATGTCGTGAAGCTGCGCGGCAATCTCAATAGTTTTTACCTCACTGTCAGATAAACCTGCCTTTATCGCTATTTCCGATGAGAGCATTGCAACGGTATTTGAATGACTGCTTACCGATCTGTTCCGTAACTCAATGAGGTTAGAAATTGATGTGATAAAAGCCCTCATCTGGCTTTGTACTTTTCCGATAGCATCTTGCAGTTCCTGGTTCTGCCTTGTGAGGTCTATTGTCTGTTGCTGCACAAAATATTCGAGTTCATCGCTCCATTTTTTCAGCTCTTCGTTTTGTTTCTTAGTAAGCTCGGTGAGACGGATGTTTTCTTTTACAAGACGATATTGGTGAACAGCATTTCTTACCGTCATGATAAGCTCATTATCGTTCCATGGTTTCGTGATGTAACGGTATGCACCTCCTTTGTTAATAGCATCCATAGCCGTATTGATATCTGCGTAACCGGTTAACACCATGCGTACGGAATCAGGTGATATCTTGCGGGCTGCTTCCAGAAAGTGCGCTCCATCCATCTCAGGCATCTTCTGGTCTGAAATGATAACGGCAACTTTGTTCTTGCTGAGCATTTCAAGCCCTTCTCTTCCAGAACCCGCCGTCAGTATTTCATATGGTTCATCGAAAAAAAGTCTTGAGAGGGCCCGAAGAACATTCTCTTCATCATCTACAAAAAGGACCTTGCAGGGATCGTTCTTTGCTGAATTATCCATTTTGTGCCTCACTGATAATTTTGATAAAGGCATCAACAATGCGAGGATCCAGAGCAGTTTCGCGGCATTCTAATATAATGTCTATGGCGTCTCCCCGTGAAAGTCTGTCACGGTACGGCCTGTCTGAAGTGAGGGCGTCAAACATATCGGCAATATTCACGATTTTAGCCTCAAGGGGTATTTCGTCCCCTTTTATGCCATAGGGATATCCATTCCCATCATATCGCTCGTGGTGATAGAGGATAATCGATATTACTGTATCGGGCAGGTTAGCTGTCCGCGCCAGATCAGCCCCCCAGCGAGAGTGGTTCTTTACAATTTCCATCTGCTCGTCCGTCAACTTGCCCCTACAATTCAGTACTGATTCCGGAACGCCAATCTTTCCGCAGTCATGGATATAGCTTCCATATTTTATTAGCTTCTGTTTTTCATCAGAAAGACCAAGGTGTTCCGACAGCAGAAGCGCATAGTGCGCAACCCGTTCGCAGTGGCCACGCGTATAAGGATCTTTTAATTCTATAGTTTGGGCAAGCGATAAAATTGTGGTCTCATCGGCATGGCGAAGTGATGAGATCAAGACATACCTGGCTATTGCCTCTGAGGTGATGTCCCTGAATTCCTGATTGTCCCAGGGCTTCGTTATGAAACGATAGACCTCACCCCTGTTGATGGCGTCTATAGCAGTGGTAAGGTCAGCATATGCAGTCATCATAATACGTGTCGTATCAGGTGATATTAGTTTGATCTTTTCTAATAAATCAATGCCTTTCATTTCCGGCATCATGTTGTCACTGATAACGACAGATATTTTTTGTGATTTGACTAACTGAATAGCTTCGAGCGGGCTTGAAGAGGTAACAACTCTCACATTGTCGTCAATAAGAATCCTTTTCAGTGAACTAAGAACATTCTCTTCATCATCGACCAACAGGATGGAGTGGCTCAGGTTCAACAAAAGTCGTCCTCCCTAAGGACTGTATAATCCGTATCTAAAAAAGTCCTTTTCAGGGAATTTAACACATTCGGCCCATCATCGACAAACAAGATAGTTATCTCTTCGTCCATTTTAACCCTCTGTGACAGGAATTGCTATAGTAAAAACAGTGCCTCTCCCTATTTCGCTCTTAACGGATATTTTCCCGTTGTGTTTCTTAATAATGTCGTAGGCAATGCTCAGTCCGAGGCCGGTGCCTTTTCCTATCTCCTTTGTCGTGAAGAAGGGTTCGAATATCCTGTTGATTTTTTCGGGCGGTATGCCGCTGCCTGTATCGGAGATACTAATAACAATATTTCCATTTTCATGCCCTGTCTTGATCCTGATATCGCCTTTCTGGTCAATTGCCTGCGCGGCATTTACAAGGAGATTCAGAAAAACCTGATTGAGCTGGCCCAGATTACACTTCGTCATCGGTATCTCTCCAAATTCCTTCTCAACAGTGGCCTTGTATTTCAATTCATTCCATACAATGTTGATGGTGCTTGCAAGGCCGGCGTTGATATCGGACACCTTCCATTCAGTTTCATCTATATGGGAAAAGCTTTTCAGGTCCTGCACAATACGCTTGACCCGATCTGCTCCATCCAGTGATTCTTTTATAAGATCATTGAGGTCGTCAAGCATGTAATCAATTTTTGATGATTTGCGTTTTTCCTGGACGTCGTCGAATATTGTTTGACATGTTTCCGGATGACCGGCAACTGTCTCCAATGCTTCCGATTGAGTTTTCACGAATTGTGAGATCCGGTCAGCGTATTTTCCGAGGGAGTTGAGATTACTCATGATAAAACCAACGGGGTTGTTAATCTCGTGGGCTATACCCGCCGCAAGCTGCCCGATTGAGGCCATCTTTTCCGATTGCAGAATTGCCGACTGGGCTGTCTTGAGGTCCATATATGCTGTCTCAAGCTCGGCGTTTTTCAGTTGCAGCCCGGTATGGCTCTGCTCAAGGTCCCGTTCTGCTTCCTTGCGCTCCGTAACGTCTTCACAGGTCATGATAAACTCATCTGTCTTTAACCGGACAGCTATAAAAGAACTGATCTTCCTGGTGCCATCTTTGCAGGTAGTAGGGAATTCTCTCACCCTTCCCTGGCCCCGGTCGTTAGCATAGTCCTCCTTCCAGGCATCTTTTACCAGCCTGCGTTCCTCGGGATCAGGATAGGCTTTCCGAATCCATTCCCTGACGCTTGGCGCATCGGAGGCATCATAGCCGAAAAGATCGATGAATTTCTGGTTCATATATTCAAAGGTATTGTCTTTTCCGATAAGAACAACACCAAAGGGGGCATACTCCGTCAATTTCTCGAAGCGTTCCCGTTCCCGCCTGAGGGCCTCCTGTGCCACAAACCGCTCCGTAACATTGACACAGGACATGAGGTGCTGCCCCGTGTTGAGGCACACCGGCGTAAAGTTTATGATTTTTTCAGTGCCGTCTTTGCAGGATACGGTGAAGTCCCAGCTCCTGGGAATTGCGTTCACTTCACTCCTCAAGAGAACGCCCACGTCCTCAACCCAGGCTGATATAACCTTCCTGCGATAATCGGGGTCGGGGTATACCTTTCTAAACCACTCCCTGCCGTTCGGTATCTCCAGATCATCGTACCCGAATATTTCACGGAATCTCTTATTCCGGTAAACAAAAGAACCGTCAGGATTGATAAGCACCAGCCCTAAAGGCGCGTTTTCCGCAAGGGCTTCGAACTTTTCCTGCTCAACCTTGATAGTTTCTTCAGCCCTTTTCCGGTCGGTAATATCTCGCAAATACGCAAGAATTGTAGGCTTTCCTCGAAAGACAATAGTTGTTGCGGCAACTTCGATAAAAAGGACATCACCGTTGCGTTTGATCCCCTTCATTTCGTAGTGATTCGGCGCCGGTTCACCACTTTGTCTCCTTAAGCGGTATTCTTCGACTCGCGGGACATCATCGGGATGAACAAAATAGGAGCCGGGCCTGCCGATGATCTCTTCGGGCCTGCTATAGCCAAAGATCTCAACAAAACGGCGGTTGACATAAATATGCAGACCATCGGCGATGAGTGCAACACCGTCATGTGATTGCTCGATGGCAACCCGGTAGCGTTCTTCCGACTCTTTCAGTTTTTCTTCGAAAAGGTGGCGCGCCGTGATATCTCGCAGGCACACAAGGACTGCCCTTCCCCCCATATATGGCATAATCGTCAATGAAGCGTCGATATATAAGGGGGTGCCGTCTTTCCGGATGCACCTTATCTCGTATTGGACATTTCTTTTAGCATCAATGGTCATACCGCGCCCATACTCGATAAAGAGCGCCCGGTCATCAGGATGTATGACTGTTATAGCGGGACAACCGATAATCTCGGGGGCGCTATAACCGAACATTTTCAAAAACATATTGTTTACATAGAGGTATCGGGGTTTGTGGACATTCCCCACAATAGCTATGGCGTCGTTGGAATAATCAATGGCAATCCGGTAGCGCTCTTCCGATTCTTTCAGCTTTTCCTCAGAAGCCTTGCGGCTGTTGATATCAATAGCAGTACCTTCATAATAGAGCAGTTTTCCTTTCGAATCATAAACAGTGTGCACATTTATCGAGACCCATATGATTGTTTTATCTTTCTGATAGAGCGGGACCTCGAAATCCTTCACCGTGCCATGTTTATGAAGAAGCTCCTTGAGACGTCTCCGGACATCTGTGTATATGCACTGAGAAGTCTTTTCGAGATCATCAAAAAATACGATACGCTCTTCGGGCGTTGGACTTCCCAACATGCGCGCCATTGCAGGGTTAATATTTATGATTTTCCCATCGGGAGTACCCTGGAAGATGCCTTCTGTAACGTTCTCAAATATGGCCCGGTATTTTTCCTCCGACTCCTTCAGGGTCCTTTCAGTACCTTCTCTTTCGGTGATGTCATGTAGCGTCACAACGGTAACTTTTTTTTCTGATATCCAGAAACTCTCAACCTCATAGGTATCACATTTAAGCCAGCACTCGTTTTCGAGGATATATACAGTACTGCCGCTTTTGTCGGGCAATGCCGAAAAACCCCTCTCGATCAACAGCTCCTCCCAGTTCCTTCCGAGCAATTCCAAATAGTCTTTCCCAATAAGTCTGCCGAATGGTTTATTGCATCGCAGTACGGATTTGTTTTCATCGACGAGCATGACGATATCGTTGACATTGTCCAGTGTCTGCTCCCATTCTTGCTTTGCCTTCTCTATCATCTGCATCGTTTGGGACAGAACTTCGTTCTTTATTCTCATCTCCTCGTACTGCCTGATCTTGAGAAGGTTGTTTATACGGGTGGCAAGCTCAGCAATGTCAACCGGTTTTGTCAGAAAATCGTTGGCGCCTGCCTCCAAGGCTTCAATCCTGGTTTGGCGTTCCGTATCGCTGGTAATTACAATAATTGGAATATCCCTCGTTTCAATACTCTTCTTCAAGGTTTTGCAGACAGCAATGCCGTCAAGGCCGGGTAAAAATATATCGAGCAGAATAAGGTCCGGTTTCTCTGTACCGGCCCTTGACAGCGCGTCGTTTCCGCCAACACTGAGACTTACCGCAAAACCCTGCGAACTGCAAAATCTGGTGTAGAAATCAAGAGCCTCTACATCGTCCTCAACGATAAGTACGATAAGTATTGTATGTCTTTCGTCGAAACCCGTCACCTTTTCCCCTTGTTCACGCTGTCTTCGACAGCCATGTCGGCGAGAACATCTTCCTGATATACGCCGATATTATCTTATCGGCAACTTCAGCGTTTTATTAACTTCTCCCACTGTACCGCACAGGAGCACAAAAAAAGGGGGGGGTGGCAAAAGATGCCGTGGGACGAGGGACAAAAATGCAAGACCCTGATAAAGAACAAAATCCTTAGCGAGTTCACGAGCGCGAAGGGGGGACTCTGCAGGTTTATGCCCGTGGAGGGGGGCGACCCACCTCCACTACCGTTGCGGAGGACAGGCGTGAGCCCCTGTGAATCTCTGTAGCTCACGAGAGTGAGCGAGAGGGGGTGGCTCCACGGGCTTATGCCTGTGGAGGTGGCGACATAAACCCCTGTAATGGCAGGTTTGCTTTGACAATACTTACCCCTTTATGGTAATAAAAATACGGTCAACACTATGGCTCTTAAGGTTTACAATACCGTCTCCGGTAAAAAAGAAGATTTTAAACCCCTCGAAGAAGGGAAGGTAAAATTCTATGTCTGCGGCGTTACGGTGTACGACCACTGTCATATCGGACACGCACGGTCGGGCATTGTCTTTGACACAATCTATCGTTATCTGAAAACAAAGGGATATGATGTTACCTTCGTTAAAAATTTCACCGATATAGACGATAAAATCATCCGGAAGTCTCTCGCAGAAAACATCCCCTGGCAAGAGGTCGGAGAAAAGTATATCAAATCATACTATGAAGATATGGACGCTCTCAATATCCTGAGACCAACACATGCGCCGCGTGCGACAGAGCACATCGGCGAAATGATCGAACTCGTCAATACCCTCTTAAAGAAAGGGCACGGCTACATTGTTGACGGTGATGTCTACTTTTCCGTGGATAGCTTCAGAGGATACGGACAACTCTCCAAACGGTCTCTCGACGATATGATGGCAGGCGCTCGTGTCGAAGTGGACGAAAAAAAGAAAAACCCTCTCGACTTCGCACTCTGGAAAAGTTCAAAGGAAGGCGAACCGTCATGGGATGCGCCTTTCGGCAACGGAAGACCGGGCTGGCATCTTGAATGTTCCGTCATGAGTACAAAATATCTCGGCAACCCCTTTGACATCCACGGAGGCGGGAAAGACCTCGTCTTCCCACACCACGAGAACGAGCGGGCACAGACAGAAGCCGCAACAGGAATAAAATTCGTCAATTACTGGATTCATAACGGTTTTGTCAATATCGACAGGGAAAAGATGTCAAAATCCATCGGGAACACCCTCTTGATCAAAGATTTTATTAAGGACTATCACCCAGAGGTGCTCAGACTCTTTTTTCTCTCAACGCACTACAGAAGCCCCATTGACTACAGCGAAAAATCCATTGAAGACGCAAACAATGTCCTCCACAGGCTCTACTATACCCAGGAAAGGGCCCTTGAAACGCAAAAAGGAAAAACTGTCAATCCTGCCAGATACCCTGAAGCAGATGAGCTTCAGAATAAATTCTATGAGGCCATGGATGATGATTTTAATACAGCCCTTGCCCTTTCATACATTTTTGAGCTCTCAAAAAACATAAATAAAATGGTCGATGACAAAGACGAAGGTTTAATCCCCCTTATCGCATACGCAAATGCTGTTTTTCTCTCTCTTTCCGATACGCTGGGACTCCTGAAAGACGATCCGGGGGCACTGGAAGCCCGCGAAAAGGTACATCATCTAAGCCGCATAGGACTTGATGTTTCTTTTGTTGAAAATACCATCAACGAAAGAATCGAAGCCAGAAAAAACAAAGACTACCGGAAATCGGATGAGATTCGCGCCATGCTTCTGGAAAAAGGCATCCTTCTGCTCGACACGCCAAAGGGCACCGAATGGCGGATAAAACATATTGTTCCATAAAAGAAACAAACACAATACGCCGGTCGGATTTAATGAATCATAGCAGATCAACATTGCCTTTTCACCTTTCACCTTTCACCTGATCGTATGAAGATATCCGGTAACATAGTCGATGTTGTAAGCGGTGCCATATATACGGGCACAATAGAAATCACAGACGGCACTATTGTAGATATCGTCAAAAACAATAAGAGCTACGTAAACTACATCATCCCCGGTTTTGTCGATTCCCACATCCATATCGAAAGCTCAATGCTTACCCCTGCCGAATTTTCCAGACTGGCCATCATCCATGGCACAGTAGCAACCGTCTCGGACCCACATGAGATCGCAAACGTCCTCGGCATCGAAGGCGTCCGGTATATGATGGAAAACGGCAACACAACACCCTTCAAGTTTTACTTCGGTGCGCCATCCTGCGTTCCTGCCACACCATTTGAAACTTCGGGCGCACAGATAGGGGTCGCAGAAACCGAAACGCTCCTCAAAAATACCAATATAAAATACCTCAGTGAAATGATGAATGTTCCCGGTGTTATACATAATGATATTGAAGTAATAACAAAGATTGCCATTGCCAGAAAACACAATAAACCGATTGACGGTCATGCGCCGTCACTGCGCGGTGATGCACTGAAACGATATATCAGTGCGGGCATCACAACAGACCATGAGTGCTTTGACAAAACGGAGGCGCTTGAAAAGATCAGTCTCGGCATGAAGATACTGATTCGGGAAGGATCAGCAGCAAAAAATTTTGAGGCCCTCTATACACTCGTAGGGGAACATCCTGATGCCTGTATGTTCTGCAGCGACGATAAACACCCCGATGACCTTGCTGGAGGGCACATCAATGAACTTGTAAAAAGGGCAATCAACAAAGGCATCGATGTCATAAAGGTACTCCGGTGCGCCACGCTTAATCCCGTCCTTCACTACGAACTTGATGTAGGTTTCCTCCAGATAAATCAGCCTGCCGACTTCATCATTGTTGATAATCTCATTGATTTTAATATCCTGAAAACATTTATCAGAGGCACACTTGTTGCTGAAAAGGGAAAAACATATATTGCACATAAGAGACCAGTACTGCTGAATCGTTTTCAAACAGCAAAAAAGACTCCAGACGATTTCCGCATAGGGATAAAAGGTGATAAAATTCGTGTTATAGAAGCCATCGATGGTCAGCTCATAACAGGATCGCTCATCGAAAAATCCTTTATTGTGAACGACAATGTCCTATCCGACCCGGACCGCGATATTCTGAAAATAGCTGTTATCAGCCGTTATGAAAATAAAGCCCCTGCAATCGGTTTCGTTAAAAACTTCGGTTTGAAGGGAGGCGCCATCGCATCATCTGTAGCCCATGATTCTCATAACATCATTGCCGTTGGGGTTAGTGATGAGGCGATCTGTGACGCCGTTAATCTCATCATTGAACACAGAGGGGGCATTTCTCTTGTTTCCGATGGACAGCAAGAAATTCTGCCTCTCCCCATCGCAGGTATTATGTCCGATGGCGACGGTTTTGCCGTTGCCAAAAAGTACGCCCATCTTGACAGGGCTGCCAAAAAGCTTGGATCAAAACTCCATGCCCCTTATATGACCCTTTCATTCATGGCGCTCCTCGTGATCCCCACACTCAAGATCAGCGATAAAGGCCTTTTTAATGGAGAGACCTTTAGCTATACAGACCTCTTCGTTGGACAATAGAAAATCACCGGAAAAAAGCAATGGTAAAATTGTTTTATGTAATCAAGCTCCATTGCTGTTACTTTGCCGTAGTTACCTGGGTCAAAGATACAGTTGACATATCCTTTCACAGGCTATAAGTTAGCCTTGAGGAGAGCAACAGGTGAATCCGGCCTTATGCATTATCTCAACAGGCCGATACTTATAGTGCCAGACATTTGTCATAGCCCGTTTAAAATGTAACAAGGAAAGCTATGGATTACACATTACAGGACTTAATTGATATTCCTAAGCTCCAAAAAATACTGGACAGTCTGAAGGACGCCTTCGGGTTGCCTGCGGCTATCATCGACAATGAGGGTAAAACTACAGTAAACCACACTTCACCACAACCCCTCTGCACCCGTTTCCATTGCATCAATCCGAACATCGCAACATTGTGCCGGCAAAGAACAGAGCTTACCGCCAGGGAAACAGGCGAGGTCGATCACTCCGTCACGTACAATTGTCCCCACGGATTGGCTTACAGTGTGATACCCATTGCCCTCGACAATAACTTCTTAGGAAGCATATTCCTGGGCCCGATCTTTCTCGAAAAACCAGATCCCGGTTTTTTCAAAAAAGAGGCCATAAAATATGGTTTTAACGAAAATGCTTACCTGGATGCCATCGCCGGAGTGCCTGTATATACAAAGATTCAACTGGCCAAAAATCTGCTATTCACCGGAACCCTTGTCCAGGTCATCACCGAAGAAGCATCACGACGACTGAGGGAGACAGAAGCAGCAGGCGTCCTGGGGAGGGTGCACAAAGAACTCGAACAACACGCGGCTGAGCTGGCACAAACAAACGAAAAACTGGAAAAAGAGATTTCTGAGTACAAAAAGACAGAAAGGGCCCTGCTGTTTACACAGTTCAGTGTAGATCAAGCCCGGGACGGTATGATCTGGTCGAAAAAAAACGGAGAGATTTTCTATGTGAACGACACCACTTGTAAAGAAACCGGCTATACGCGGGAAGAACTCCTCACAATGACCATCGGGGACATCAACCCTGATTTTGTGGCCGGTCAAATAAATAAACACCAGTTATTAATAGAAAAACGCGGCGAAGAGGGCACTACACTCTTTGAGACAAGTCATCGCGACAAAGGCGGTCGAACATACCCTGTTGAAATATCTGCCAATTATCTGAACTACGACGGCAATGAATATATCTGTGCATCAATCCATAATATTACTGAGCGCAAGGGGATAGAGAAGACCCTCTGGAAAAGTGAAGCAACCCTGCGGTCCGTCTTTGCGGCCTCTCCGGTCGGTATTGCCCTTCTTACTCCCGAGAGAATGACCAATTGGATAAATGATAAAATGACTTCCATTATAGGGTACACAGCAGCTGATATGAAACGCAGCGGATCGAGGGTGCTCTATCCCGATGATGAAGAATTTGCCCGTGTGGGAGAGATTGTCTATGGAGAGGTGAGACACGGCAATATCGGCACAACAGATACCCGGTGGGTACACAAAGACGGGAGCATGCTCGATATCCATGTGAGCGCGGCAGCCATTGACCCCAAAGATTTCTCGGCAGGTATCGTCTTTACGGCAGTCGATATTACCGAACGAAAAGAAGCAGAGAAAAGGCTCATTGACTCTGAGGAACGGTACCGGACAGCCATCGAATCTTCCAATGACGGTATTGCCCTTGTCCAGGGAGATGTTCATATCTATGTGAATAATAAATTTCTAGAAATATTCGGCTATGACAGACCTGAGGATATTACGGAAAAATCGACATATCTCGTTGTACACCCTGATGATCGGGCAATGGTGGCCGAGAATAACCGGAAACGGCAAAGCAATGAGGAAGTTCCCTCGCAATATGAATTCAGGGGGATCAAAAAAAATGGCGCTGTTCTCGTCATTGAGGCCTCAGTGGCAGGGATACCTTTCCGGGGGAAACCTGCTTCTCTTGCCTTTTTACGGGACATCACCGAACGCAGAAAAACCGAAGAGGCCCTCAGGGCAAGTGAGGAACGCTTTCGTACTCTCGTCGAAACCACCAGTGACATGGTCTGGGAGGTGGACCGCCACGCACGATATACCTATGTCAGCCCAAAGATACGGGATATACTGGGGTACGAACCCGATGAAGTGATCGGTAAAAAGACTCTCGATCTTATGCTGCCGGAAGAAGCAAAAAGGGTCGGTCCACTACTCAGAGAACTTGCCGACACAGGCAAGCCCATCACTCAACTGGAAAATATTAACCTCCATAAAAACGGACAGTACGTGGTCCTCGAAACAAGCGGTGAACCAGTCTACAATAGAGCGGGTGCTCTGACGGGATACCGGGGTATAGACCGCGATATTACCGAGCGAAAACTGACGGAAAGAGCGTTGCTCATAAGCGAGGAAAGATATCGTACTCTCTTTGATGATTCTCCTGTCGCCCTCGTTGAAATTGATGGCTCTGTCACAAAAGCATACGTTGATAACTTGATAAATTCAGGGGTTTCTGACCTTGGGACATATCTCGATAACCATCCCGATGAGATCGGACAATACCTAGCGTTCATAAAAGTCATAGACGCCAATAAGGCCGCCATGGAACTATATAATGTCACAAGCAAAGAAGATTTTCAGGGGGCGCTGCGTAATACCTTTAATGCTGGAATCCGGCAGATACTTAAGGAGACGGTCCTTACCGTAGTGGGTGGAAAAAGGGAATATGAGACAGAAACAACGTTTGCAACGGCAGGGGGGGGACAGATCTATATTCATTTAAAATGGGCCATGCCTCGCAGGTACGAAGAAACACACTCTAAAGTACTACTTTCGATTGTCGATATTACTGAACGGAAACTGGCTGAGGCGGCAATGCAACAGGCAAAAGAGACTGCCGAAGCGGCAACACTCGCCAAAAGCCAGTTTCTGGCCAATGTGAGCCACGAGATCCGCACACCTATGAATGCCATCGTTGGTTTAAGCAGTCTGGCCCTACAGACAATCCGTTCCTCTAAACAGCGCGATTATCTCAACAAGATACAGTCGTCTGCTCATGTCCTCCTGGGAGTTATCAATGACATCCTGGATCTGTCAAAGATAGAAGCGGGCAAATTATCTATAGACGCAACAAATTTTCAATTCAACCAGGTACTTCAAAACATCATCGCTGTTCTTTCTGAAAGAGCAAAAGAGAAAGGGCTCACACTCGATTTCCGGGTAGCCCCCAATGTTCCTCATGCCTTGATTGGCGATCCCCTGCGCCTGGGTCAGGTACTCATTAATCTCGTTGGTAATGCCGTTAAATTCACCGAGGCCGGTGAAGTTATTGTGGAAGTAAAGACCCGGCAATGGGCAGTAAACAATGAACAATGGAAGGAACTAAAACCGGAACCTCAATATCCGGTAGGGAAGAACGAAGAAGTCCTGCTTGAGTTCTCAGTTCGTGATACGGGGATTGGCATGACGGAAGAACAACAAGGATATCTCTTTCAGCCATTCACGCAGGTAGACGGGTCAACAACCCGCAAATTCGGCGGTACAGGGCTGGGACTGGCAATCAGCAAACAATTAGTCGAGCAGATGGGCGGCACAATCAGTGTCGAAAGTACACCCGGCTTCGGGAGCACCTTCACATTCACAATACTCCTCCGGAAGCAGCCAAAAACAGATGTCCGAGGCCGTGAAGTACCCCATGGACTACAGGACATGGAGGTATTGATTGTCGACGATAACGAAATAGATCAGGACACCGCAAGGGTAATGTTGCACACAATGACACAGCAGGGTGAACGGCTCAAGGGTGCACGGATACTCCTCGTGGAAGACAACGAGATCAACCGGCAGGTGGCTCAGGAGATTTTAGAGAATTTCGGGTTATTGGTAGAGGTCGCCGGGAACGGAAAAGAAGCCATTGAAAGGGTAGAGGATATATCAAAACCTCTTGACGCTGTGCTTATGGATATCCAAATGCCCGATATGGATGGCTTTGAAGCCACGGGCATCATCCGTACGGGCTTGAACAACAAGGCCATCCCAATCATAGCAATAACAGCGCATGCCATGGAATCAGAGAAGCAACATTGTCTTGAATCAGGTATGAACGATCACATCTCAAAGCCCATCGACCCCGAACGGTTAATAAATACGCTTGTCCACTGGATCAAGCCGCACAGCGGTGGGGAACTCCTCATAAAACCAGATATCGCAAAGGGTGCATTAAAGTTTTTTGGAGAATTGCCGGATATTATAACAGGAATCAATATCGGGGAAGTCCTCAACCGGCTTTCCGGCAACCGGGAACTACTCATGAAACTTCTTCAGAACTTTCAGCGCGATTATGCCGATGTAACAGCACGCATCCGTGAAGCCCTGTCCTGTGAAGATATCTCTCTGTCTCATCGTTTAGTGCATAATCTTAAAGGTGTGGCCGGAAACCTTTCGGCACGCAATGTATTGGCAGCAGCCCTGTATCTGGAATCGGCAATCCACGAAGGCAACAAAGTCCATATCGCCAGCGGCCTTGACAGACTGGATGCAGAACTCGCCGCAGCAATGGGAGTCATAACACGATTGCCCCTGAAAGAAGAAAATGAAGCAAAAGTATTGAGCCCCCCCGATAATGTCCATCTACAGCCCGATATGCTCGCTTCCCTATTAGAAGAGCTCCATCTCCTTCTCAGAAAAAATAGCCTTGATGCCAGAAAACAGCTCGTCATACTCAAAAAACAGCTCCGGGGGGAGGAACGTATGGTGCCCCTGAAAGGGCTCGAAGAAGCTTTAAGCCGCATGGACTTCAAACAGGCCAGAAAACATCTGGCATCAATAGCAGGAAGACTGGGTGTTACCCTGTCTTAACAGGAGAAACATATGAAATCAAAAAAACAAACTATTCTTATCGTAGACGACGAGCCCACCAATATTGAGATTCTCAGCGACTCATTAGGAAAAACATATGAGATACTCATCGCCGTCAATGGGCAGGAGGCGTTGGAAGTTGCCCTCAAAGCCATTCCCGACCTTATCCTCCTCGATATCATCATGCCTGAGATGGGGGGATATGACGTCTGTCAATCTTTAAAAGAAAACCTACTATTGAAGGACATACCGGTAATCTTCATTACTGCCCTGGATAATGAAATCCAGGAGACTTGGGGGCTGAAGATGGGGGCTGTGGACTACATCACAAAACCATTCAATACTGCCATTGTCAAATTAAGGGTGAAAAACCAGTTGCAGCTAAAATTACAGCGGGATGCGCTGGCGCTTCGTAATACAGAACTAAAGGAAGCCTTGGCAAAAATAAAAACCTTGAGCGGCCTCATTCCTATTTGTGCATCATGCAAGAAAATACGCGACGACAAGGGTTACTGGAACCAACTGGAAGTCTATATTCGCGATCATTCCGACGCGGAATTCAGTCACGGCTACTGTCCGGAATGCATAAAGAAACTCTACCCTCAACACTATGATAATGCATCCAGGGAGGACGAAACTAAGTAAACTCCGGATAATTTAATTTCTCTGCTATTTCCCGATTATTCCGATGAATTTTTCTACGAGGTAAGGGTCAAACTGGGTTCCGGCACATTTATTGAGTTCTCTGATGACTTCTCGTTTTGACATTGGAGGATGGTGAGGACGGGCGTGGGTCATCGCTTCATAGGCGTCGACGATTGCGATAACCCTGCTTTCGAGCGGTATCGCATCACCTTTAAGACCAAGCGGATAGCCGTTGCCACTCCACCATTCATGGTGCTTTAAAATAAAATCAGAAATATGAACAAGATCAGGGGCGGATTGTGCAATGCGGTGACCTATGCCAGAGTGTTTTTGAATCTCGATAAACTCCTCTGATGTGAGATCCCCCGGTTTATGAAGAATCCGTTCATGTATGCTGATATTTCCTATATCGTGAAATTGGGCAAGCAATGAAAGGCCCTTTATCCGCTCTTCGGCCATCCCCACGGCCCTTGCCAGGTCCGTGACAAGCTTCTGAAAACGTTCAAGAGAACGCTTATCTGTCAGCCCTTTTACCTCAACGGTATTAATAAGGTTTTTTACGATCATGTTACGCGCGTTCTGGCTGCTGTAAAGTTTTTCCTTATACATGTTGTTATCGGCTTCACGGTAAAGCTCCACCATACTCTGATTCGGGCCATTACGGATCGCAAATCCCGTGGCAATGCTGAGTGGCAAGAGGGTATTCTTTCTGCTATGGGCCTGCACCGCCCGTTTAATCCTCTGGCAGATATTCTCTACCTTTGACCTGGGGCTGTTAGGGAGAAGTATGGCAAACTCATCGCCGCCAACCCTTGCGACAACATCACCCTCACGGAAAGACTCTTTGATTACCCTTGATGCCGCCATAAGGAGTTCATCTCCCTTATTGTGGCCAAGACTGTCATTGATGAGTTTCAGCCCGTCAATATCACAAACAATAAGGCCCACCAGTTCAAAGCGGCTGTTATCGAGGCGGCGTATTTCCTCTTCGAAATAGGCCCGGTTGTAAAGGCCCGTAAGGGGATCGTGGAGGCTCAGATATTTTAATTTTTCCTCTGTTTTTTTGAGGTCGGTAATATCCTTTGAAACAACAGCAACACATTTTATCTTTTTCGAATTCTCTTCAATGACGGGGCTCAACGTACGAAGTGTATATCGTTCTTCCCGCCTGCTTTTATATTCATACCGGTAAGAAGTTCCTGTCTCAAAGACCTTGTTTACATAACCGGAAAATTCCATCGTATCATCAAGATCGTGGAAATTTCTGTATCGCTTCCCGATAATCTTTTTTTCCGTTACATTGAGCCTCGTTAAAACCTTCTCGTTGACAAAAATATACCGGCAGTCGGCATCTACCATATATGCCGAATCATCGGTAGACTCTACGAGGGAGCGGTATTTCTTTTCACTTATCCTGGTTTTTTCTTTTTCCCCAATGACCTCAGTAATATCAATAAAAGAAATGACAGTCTTTTTTGTTCCCATTAAAGAATCTTTCAGGGCAAAAACATCCCTCGCTTTTCCTTTACTGTCAATAAATTTAGATTCATGACTCTTTGACTTTGAGACCCTTCCCCATCTTGCCTGATTTGCAATAAAATCATGATATTCCGTCATCTTTGAGGGGTCACCGTTAACAAAAAACTCAGTCCACTTCTTTTGTCCTTCAAGGTCCTTTCTGGAATAGCCTGATAATTTTTCAAATTCCGGGTTGATGAGGGATATTGTTGCATCTTCATCGGCAACGACCATTGCGATACCTGCTGACTTGAATATAGCGTGGTAAAGAGCTTTGTCTTCGGGCAATGTACGTTTCTTGCGATCGCTTATTGGTAAATTCTTTACCACACTCCTCCTTTTTATCCCCCGCGTAACTACCTCGTAACTACCTATTGACTATCTCATAATACTTTTTAACACCTATATCAACAAATTCCTCATTCTATATTGTTTCCCTCTATCAGTCGACAAATATTTTCCCGGGATTTAATATCCCCTTGGGATCAAAGGCTGTTTTTATCCTTTTCATAAGCGCCATCTCAGTCTCTTCTATCTGGAGCGGAAGGTAATCCTTTACGGTAATCCCCACCCCATGTTCACCGGTAAGGCTGCCCCCCATTTCAATTGTTCTACGATACACAGTCTCCAGCAGGCGATAGGCTTCATCAAGCTCGGTAAAGTTTCTGCGACGGTACAGTATCGTGACGTGGAGGTTACCGTCACCTGCATGTCCGAAAGTAGCTATTTTTATAGCATCACCATGTTCAAGCTCTCCGATAAATTTCACGAGAAAAGGCAGCTCATAATGAGGCACAACAACATCAGCCTCAAAATGGTCTTTCCCGAGGGCCTTGAGCGCCGGCAATGCCTCTCTGCGAATTGTCCAGAACCGGTTCGCTTCTTCCTCATCGAGGGCAAGTTTGACTTCAACGACACCATGAACGCTTTCACACAAGGGGATGATCTCCCGGGCTTCCGCATTGACTGTTTTTTCCAGATGTCCATCTACCTCGATAAGCACCAGCGCTTCGGCATCCCTTCTCAGGGGCGTATTGATATAATCTGCAACAGCGTTAATCGTCACATTGTCGAGGAGTTCAATGGCACAGGGGACAATACCGGCCTGAAAGACCCGGAGAACAATATCCGCCGCGCGCGGCAGATTATTGAGATAGACAATAATAGTTCTCCGTATTGCCGGTCGGGGGAGGAGTTTGAAAATAATTTTTGTAATAACGGCAAGAGTGCCTTCTGAACCAGTGAGAAGGGAGACCAGATCATACCCGGCTACATTTTTGGCATTTTTGCCGCCTGGATGAATAATCTCTCCATCGGGAAGGACCGCCTCAAGGCCCCGTACGTAGTCCCTCGTAACGCCATACTTGACGGCCCTTGTGTACCCTGCGTTCTCTGCAACATTGCCACCTATGGTGCTCTCAACGGTGCTGGATGGGTCAGGCGGAAAAAAGAGATTATGTGCTTTCAGAGCTTCCTGAAGGTCTTTTGAGATAACACCGGGCTCAACAACGGCGATCATATTTTTCTCGTCGATCTCGATGATCCTTTTAAACCGAAGAAGCGAAAGGACTGTGCCGCCCTTAACCGGAAGTCCCCCGCCGGAAAGTCCTGTCCTGCCCCCCTGCGGCGTGACGGGAACCTCGTATTTCCAGGCGCATCGCATGATCTTCGATACCTCTTCGGTATTATTGGGGAGTACAACGACCTGCGGCATGAATTGTCTCTCTGTAGCATCATAAGAGAAATGGGCCATGCCTTCCCGATCAAGGATAATTTGGTCTTCCTTAAGGAATGTTTTCAGTTCTCCGAGAAACTCCCCAAGTCGCATCATAACCCATTATACTTGGCATATAGAGCAGTGGCAAGGAAATAAAAAACCCTAAAAATTGATATTAAGCCAATAAATATCATTCCATTTCTAAAGCAAAGATGATATTGAGGCGGCGAGGAGGAAGAAACCGGAAAGTACAATACGTACGTGAGGATTTACGACGACGCTGCCAACAAAGATAGCGCTTTGATTGAGAAATGGAATTAGACATAGCCGATGTCTAATGATGAATCAGTCACCCGCTGGAGGCCGTCTTTTCTGACGATAAAGTCCACTTCGATACCGACAGCGCCTTCATTGGGGATGATAAACTTCGGCTCGATGGCAAAGACCATACCTTCCTGAAGGACCATCTTGTGCCGGGGCGTAAAAACCGGCAGTTCGTTGATTTCAAGACCAAGCCCGTGGCCGAGAAAACCCACCTGCCCTTCGCCGTGGCCCATAAAATATTCTTCAATTCCGGCCTCTTTGGCGCGTTGATATGCTCTCTCGTAAAGCTCTGTGGTGTTTGTTCCTTCTCTGACAAAACCCATGATCTCTTCGATAATCTCCCGCGCCGTATCGTAACCCTTACGGAAGACATCCTTCATTTCACCCGCCACATAGATCCTCGTTTCATCGGTGATATAACCGTTGTATCCGCCGCCAAAATCGACAATAACGGGAACTCCCCGTTGCACAACATTAATGGAAGCGCCCTGTCCTATGGCCGGGGTCAGGCCGAGCCCCGATATGGGCACATCAGCTCCGGATGAGATGGTTGCCGAATAGCCGTGTGTAACATAGCCGTTCATCATCTCCTGATTGAAGCCCCTCATCCTCAGCATCCCCTGATGGTTCATCTTTCTCATCTCTCCGATGAGGATCGCGTCAATATCGATCTCCCGCATCCCCTCTTTTATGATGCTTCTTGCTTTTTGAAATACATGGGAGATAATCTCGCCTGACTTAAGGATCTGGACAATTTCGAATTCGCTCTTTATGAGACGGACTTCCTTGATGAGCGTCGATACATCAATCATATTGTCGTAACCAAGTATCGATTTCCATCGTTCAAAAAGTATTACCGGGATAACATCCAGTTCCATACCGCATTTACCCTTGATGATGCCCTTTGCTCTCAGAATATCTCCGACATCTTTGTCTTTCTTGATGGGGATAATTTCAAGAGGTGATTCCATCCCTGCCCGGTATAAACTCTTCTCCACAAAAAAGAGCGCCCGTTGATCAGCGGGAATAATAAGGACACCTTTCTGGATGGTGCCCGTAAAGTAAAAGAGGTCAACATTCTGGAGGATAACGGCAAAACTGATACCCTCACGGGCCATCTTATTCTTTAATGCGTCAATCCTCGTCTCTATTTCTTTCTCTGGTGTAAAATCACAGATGCTTAAGCTTTTGTACATGTTCCACGACCTTTTCAATGATGTCTTCTTTACGTATTTTCTGAGACTCCTTTTCGCCTCTCAGTTTAATTTCTACGAGGCCTTCCTTAAGGCCGCGCTCTCCGATGGTTACCCTGAGGGGTATACCCATGAGATCACAATCCTTGAATTTGACGCCAGGCCTTTCATCCCTGTCATCGAGGAGCACATCTATTCCTTTATCGAGAAGTCCCTTATACACAGCGTGAGCAATTTCCAGACTCTCTGCATGGGTGGTGTTGACGGGCAGTACGGTGACCTCAAAAGGCGCAATAGCGGCAGGCAGTATCATGCCGTTTTCATCATTGCCCTGTTCAATGGCTGCCGCAACGATCCTGCTGACGCCGATCCCGTAACAGCCCATAACCATGAGCTGTTCTTTCCCCTCTTTATCAAGAAATGCTGCATTCATTGCTTTGCTGTATTTTAAACCCAGTTTGAATATGTGCCCTACCTCTATACCCCTCGTCGTGTTGAGCCTGCCTTCACAGCGGGGGCATTTATCGCCTGCAACAGCAACCTTCACATCGCAGAAATCCTTTACCGCAAAGTCATCAATATTAACGCTGACGATATGGACATCGCGCTCATTACCGCCTACAACAAAATCTTCCATGAACATAACATCACGATCTGCATAGAGAGGGATTGACAGTCCGATGGGGCCTGAAAAACCTAGTGGTCCGCCTGTTGTCTCTTCAATAACAGATTCACTGGCAAGCTCAACAAAATCGAGATGAAGGAGATTTTTAAGCTTCGTCTCGTTAATCTCCCGACCACCCTGCACAAGCACTCCGATGATACCCTGGTTAGTATTGTAAACCATGGTCTTCAGGAGCTTATCGGCTGGAATGCCGAGGAATGCCGCCACTTCTTCTATCTTTCTCTGCCCCGGTGTGGGAACGCGTTTATGGAGGTCCTTTTTTCTTGCCACGCCTTTTTCGATGATGCCCACTTCCGCCCGCTCAAGGTTTGCCGCATAGCCGCAGGTATCGCAGGAAACGATCACATCTTCACCGGTATCGGCAAGGACCATAAATTCATGGGAAAAACTTCCGCCGATCTGCCCTGAATCTGCCTCGACAACGCCGAAGCGAAAACCGCAACGGTTGAAGATATTCACATAGGCCTCATACATTTCCTTATAGCTCGCTTCCGCCCCTGCCTCGTCAACGTCAAAACTATAGGCATCCTTCATGGAGAATTCACGTCCGCGCATGACACCGAAGCGGGGCCTGATTTCATCGCGGAATTTCGTCTGTATCTGATAGAGGGTCAGGGGAAGTTCCTTGTAAGACCTGACTTCACGGCGCACCAGATCGGTGACGACTTCCTCGTGGGTCGGAGCAAGGCATAGCTCCCTGTTGTTTCTATCAACGAAGCGCAATAATTCCTTCCCGTATTTTTCCCATCTCGTGCTCTCCACCCAGAGTTCTTTCGGCTGTACAAAAGGCATGATAATTTCCTGGGCGCCTTTTTTGTTCATCTCTTCACGGATAATCTGCTCCACTTTCCGAAGCGATCTTAACCCAAGGGGAAGCCATGTATAGATACCCGACGCAAGCTTTCGGATAAAGCCAGCCCGAAGCATCAGCTTATGACTTATCACTTCCGCTTCCTTGGGAATTTCTTTTACGGTGGGAATGAACATCTTTGAAAATAGCATTGTTTCTCCTTCAGAAATAGAATTTCAATTGCGGGTATGCCTTTATTGAATAGAATTCTTCCCTGGACATATTGCCGTCGCGGTTTATATCGTAGATATCGAACCTGTCTGATCCCGCTTTATTGAATTCTTTCAAGTCAATCTTCCTGCTTTTGTCCTTATCAATATATTTGAACTCTTTTTTGGCAGCAGGATTTTTTATTGCATTGAATTCTTCTTTATCAATGTAACCATCGTTATTCTTGTCATACTCCTTGAATTTGTCCGTAAGTATCTGCTGTAACTCTTTCTTATCAATCATTCCGTTCTTATCCGCGTCAGCGCGGTTAAAAGCATCATCGGCTGCAAAAACAGCGCCGCAGGCAAAAACAATTATCAGTAATAATACGAACAAGGTCTTTTTCATAGGCTCCTCCTTTTAAAAACAGTGAATAGTAAAGAGTGGATTGTAGCGGACAACATCAAAAACGGATAAGTGATGTTCACCATTCACCGCCCTTGAAGATAACCTGTGGCGGCTCTAATTTCAACTGAAAACAGCTATGATCTTATCATAGGAAATGCTACAGTAAGAGAACAGGATCTAAAATAAATTGACCTGTTATAGACGAAAATGCATATCGTAGAGGGAGGCCGCAATGACAAAAGGTCCATTTTATCTTGCCAATATAATCGGTTTATACATCGGTTGCATGTTAACTGTACAGGTCGTAATGCTCTCGGCAGCAGCCTGCCTTTGCCAGGCCGAACAGCGGGTGATTACCGAAGAGCAAAAAGAACACACCGGGCCCATAAACCCGATTAACACAAAGGTGGGCAAAGCAGTTTCGATCACCCTTGATTCGAACCCCACTACAGGCTATCAGTGGCAGCTTGCGAACCCTGTGGATGAGAAAGTTTTGAAACTTATATCTTCAGAGTACCGACCGCCTAAAACGAAAAAACTTGGCGCGGGCGGAAAAGAAGTGTGGACCTTTAAAGCCCTGTCAACGGGTCAGACAATCATCAATTTTGAATATGTACGCCCCTGGGAGAAAGACAGAGGAGCGGCAGAACAGGCAACCTTCACAATCAAAGTTCAATAGTATGAGGGGGTCCGTTCTCCTTTTATTGAAGCATCTGAGGCGGAGGCTCATTCACCTTGATCTCTCCGAATGTTTGCTCATATAATCTTATATTCTCCTGAAGGGCATTGGAAATACGCTTCATATGGCCCGGCGTCACGATAACGCGCGACACAAGGTGGGTCCCATTAGGTGAATTAAGCAGCCAGTCAAGAATGAACTCTTCCGGCCCGTGGGCTACAAGCATAGTGTTGCTGTAACGGCCCCTCGACAGTTCATCACTGGTACTGATCTGCATGGGATTCTGTTCGTTTGTCTCATTTGCCATAATTCCTCCTGTTGCTATTTTATACATCCTGCCTGTTACTGTTTTTATCTTTAATAAAAACTCGACGTGATCTTCCCCGGAAACAGTAGACACCCTTCAATGTGCCTCTCTTCTTTCATTCTCTGTCCCTTGTCCGGGCCTGACTCCTTTGTTTTCTTTTTAGTGCTTCAGGCTTGTCCGTAGGAATCTATCCTGTCAGGTTATTTGACGTTCTTCTTTTATTGGTTACCAGTTTCCAGGTAGTATCCGGTACCGACAACCCATCCGAAGGGTTCAAACAATTTAACATATCCCCTCTTAGGAAAAGGGATTTGCCGTCCTTCCTTTGGAAACCAGTAGTCTTCGTATCCGCCTCCGGCTTTTGCCTTTGCTATTATATCCCTTATTAAAGGCTTCCCCTTGGAATCCTTGTAGTCAATCCTGTTCTTCCCTTCCACACCTTTCTGTCCGTAGAGGACCACATTGACACCTTCTGTTGTGTCTGCCCAGAAATAGAGATCTGGACCGTACCGGAGCCCGCGAAGAAGATCAGCGCCAAGTTTTTTTGCCTGCACAAGAGTCATTTCTCCCTTTTGATGTTTTGCATAAACTGTCTGCAACATACTGATTGCTGTCTCGATTTCGCTTTTAATGACCAAGTCCCAAACGGATGTCTTCTCTGGCTTTTGTTGGCAGAAAGCGGTCTGATTCAGGACTGTTGCGCTTAGAAAAACCAAAAACATTATCACCAAAATTCGTTTCATACACCATCCTCCTTTGTAATATTATGGTTTTGTAAAAGTTTTTAGCACCTTTGACAACCTCTTATCGAAGCATAATGAAAAGATCACATCAATAGTTTTATTGAGCAACTTGATGTATAATTTCTGAAATATAAGATTGGTATTTTATTCCCAATTCCTTTGCTTTACCCTTAATTTTTTCAATATCTTCGCTATTGACTCTAATGGTCATCGTTATGTCTTTTTTTCTTGATTTGAGAGTTTTTTCTATATTTGCCAATTCTTTCCCCTTTATCGGCTTATATTCACCGCTCAATAAAGCGTTTTCAATTTCTTCTTCTTCTTTTGTTAATTTCAGCTTTTTCATGTGTCACCTCTTTTGCTTTTAAACAATTTTGTATATTTGCGGCTAGGAAACATTGTTTTTAAAAATATATATTTACCTTCAACAACACAAGGAACAACCCAGACATGCTTCTTGTATTCATATAATAAAATAATTTGATTTTTTCTTGTACGGTGTTTTTCAGCTCCTATAAATGTTGAATCTAAAATTTCTTCAAACGAAACGCCTCTTTCCTCTTTAAGAATCTTATTTTTTTCTTCGTCCCATTTGATTGTTTTCATGGTTAAATAATATCACAAACAATATGTAAATACAAATGTATTTACATATTGTTTTATAACA
>PNOF01000006.1 GCA_013824645.1 Syntrophus sp. (in: bacteria)
ACTGATTTTTCTCTATTTTTCATAAGATTTTGATAGATATGGTTTGGCACGGGGTGATAGTGAAAAAGCTCCATATTGAAAAAACCCCTGCCCTGCGTCATAGAACGAAGCTGTGTTGTATAGCCGAACATTTCGTCGAGCGGTAAATAGGCAAGGATATACTTAAACCCGTTTTTATCTCCCAGTTCCGCTACTCTTCCTCTTCGTGATGTTATGTCACCGATCGTTATTCCCATTGCTTCCATGGGCACATTAATATCAACTTTCATCACAGGCTCAAGAATAACCGGATGGGCCTTCGCAATTGCGTCCTTGAGACCGAATGATGCGGCCAGTTTAAACGCAAGTTCGGAAGAGTCCACGTCATGGTATGAACCATCAACAAGCTCAACCTTTATATTCACCATGGGATATCCGAGAACAACACCCTTTTCCATAGTTTCCTTAATACCCGCTTCGATGCTTGAAATAAATTCTCTCGGTATAACCCCGCCGACAATATTATTTTCAAATTCGAAATCAGCTCCCTCAAGGGGTGATATCTTAAGGACAACATGACCGTACTGCCCGTGTCCACCTGATTGTTTGACATACTTGCCAACACCCGTTGCCGCCTTGGTAATCGTTTCTCTGTATGCAACCTGCGGGGCGGAGGAAATCATTTCAAGGTTATGCTCCCGCTTTGCCCTGTTCATAATGACTTCCAGGTGGAGCTCCCCCATACCTGAAAGGATCACTTCATCGGTCTCACTATCAAGCTTGACCGTCAGCGAGGGATCTTCAACGGTATATCTATTGAAAACAAGCCACATCTTTTTCAGATCGTCTTTTTTCTTCGGGGTAATAGCACAGGAAACAACTGGTGCAGGCACTTCAATAGTTTCAAAAAATATATTGAGGTCAGGATCTGTAAGTGTATCTCCGGTGATCGCATTTTTGAGGCCCGGGATAGCACAGATGTCACCGGCTTCAACCCTTTTGACTTCTTCCCTCTTATTTGCATGGAGCCGCAGTATTCTGCCTATCCGTTCTGTTTTTCCTTTTGCATTATTGTAAATGGTATCCCCGGTCTTCAATTCACCGGAATAGATTCTTACATAGCTCAGTTGGCCCACAAAGGGGTCAGTCATGATTTTAAAAACGAGTCCGCTGAAAAGTTCATCTTTGCTTCCCTGCATCGTTTTCTCTTCGCCTTCTTCTGTCCAGCAATGATAGGGGGCGACATCTTCCGGAGAAGGGAGATAATCCACAATGGCGTCGAGAAGGGGTTGTATGCCTTTATTTTTAAAAGCACTACCACACAAAAGGGGGAGTATTTTCCCTTCCAGTGTCCCTCTTCTGATGATATTTTTGATCTGATTTTCTTCGATTGTCTCACCATCCAGATAGCGTGACATAAATTCATCATCCACTTCTGAGAGCGATTCCATGAGCAATTCACGGGCATGAGCAAGGTCTTTCTGTAACTCCTGCGGCACGTCCGTTACATTAAAATTAATTCCCAGCCTATCACCACCGTAATAGATGGCCTTGCCGGTAATAACATCGACAATACCCAGAAATTCATCGCCATCCTTTATGGGGATCTGTAGTGCTACGGGGTTCGCGTTTAATATTTCCCGTATCATATTCATGCATTTCTGAAAATCGGATGCGGGTCTGTCCATTTTATTAATATAGCCTATCCTTGGTACACCGTATCTGTCGGCCTGTCTCCAGACGGTTTCCGACTGAGGTTCCACCCCTTCAACACCGGAAAAGAGCGCAACCGCCCCATCGAGGACCCTTAATGATCTTCCCACTTCGATGGTAAAATCGATATGGCCGGGTGTATCAATAATGTTGATCCTGTGGTCTCTCCAGAAACATGTTGTTGCAGCGGCAGTGATGGTAATACCTCTTTCCTTCTCTTCTTCCATCCAATCCATCGTTGCTGCACCGTCATCGACTTCGCCGATGCGGTTATTAACACCGGTATAAAAAAGGATGCGCTCCGTTGCAGTCGTTTTCCCTGCATCGATATGTGCCATAATCCCTACATTTCTTAAATTATTCATAAAATTTTACTACCATCTGTAATGGGCAAAAGCCTTGTTGGCTTCAGCCATCTTGTGGGTATCCTCTCTTTTCTTTACCGCACCGCCTTTGTTGTTATAAGCATCAAGTATTTCCCCGGCGAGTCTTTCGAGCATTGTTTTTTCAGATCTTTCACGGGCATATTTTATGAGCCACCGGACACAAAGTGACAGTTTTCTGTTGAGTCTTACTTCAACAGGCACCTGGTAAGTAGCACCACCAACACGCCTTGCCTTTACTTCTAACTCAGGTTTTATATTATCCATAGCTTTATGGAATACCTTGAGGGGTTCTTCTTTCGTTTTGTCTCCAATAGAATCAAATGCACCATAAACAATACGTGTAGCAGTGCTCTTTTTTCCATCCAGCATGACACAGTTAACAAGGCGCTGCACAAGAAGGTCATTGAATTTCTGATCCGGCAATTTATCTCTTTTTGATACATGTCCTTTTCGTGGCATGGATTACTCCTCTATAGCGTTTCAGTTCTATTTTTTCGGTTTTTTGGCGCCGTATTTAGATCTGCTTTTCTTCCTGTTCGCAACACCGCTTGCATCGAGGGACCCTCTGATAATGTGATACCTGACACCTGGTAAGTCTTTGATCCTTCCACCCCTGATAAGAACAACGGAGTGTTCTTGAAGGTTATGCCCGATACCGGGAATATAGGTTGTAACTTCAATTCCGTTTGTAAGTCTTACACGGGCAACTTTCCTCAAGGCGGAATTCGGTTTTTTGGGGGTCGTCGTATAAACTCTTACACAAACTCCTCGTTTCTGAGGACAATTTGTTAGGGCCGGGGAAGCGCTCTTCTTTTTGACGGCTTCTCTCCCAAGCCTTACTAACTGATTAATAGTAGGCATCAATACCTCCAAAAAAATAATCCCTCATTGCTTTTAAGGGATAATGGTACAACGCGAAAAAACAGAGCTATATTAAACAATTATGCCTTCTATGTCAAGAGTTTTTTAATAGTTTTTAATGATGCAAAATCAAAGATTTGCCGGTTTTTTTATTAAAATAGTATCTGCTGAAATAAATATTTACTAAATTAATTTATATTACCAATGTAATCCATATGATACAAACTTTTGATATAGATATCAGACGCAAAATAGGGTCTATTTTGTATGCTGTTTATGGGGTGACGATAAAAGGCTGTCTCATTAATATATGAGGAAATCATTATTAATATAAAGACACTCACATAAGCTCTTCATAAATACATTTCTTGCCATATTCATAAGCTTGTGAAGCATATCACAGAAAATTCTTGACAACAACTCGCTGAGTATAATAATGTTGAGTCACTATAATCACAATAGGCATAAACAAATTCGTGGGAGGTATTTATTGATGGCTGATGATATGAAAGTTTTTGGCATGCCCGCAAAGTCGGGGAGATGGGTTTTTGTAATACTTGGTATGGTTGTAAATATGTGTTTAGGGGCTGTATATGCATACAGTGTCTTTAAGAAACCCCTGGAGACCATGTTCAACGCAACCGCCACCCAGGGCAATCTACCCTTCATGGTCTTTCTCGCCATGTTTGCTTTATTCACATTCTTTTCAGGACGTTTCATCGACAAACTGGGTCCCCGTAAAGTCATGATGGTTGGCGGTATCGTTGTCGGTCTCGGTTGGATACTAACAAAATTTGCCGACAACATGACCATGGTTGTCATTACTTATGGCATCATCGGCGGAGCCGGTGTTGGTATCGTCTACGGAGGACCAGTATCCGTTGCCACCAAATGGTTCCCAGATAAGAAGGGTCTGGCCGTTGGGCTTTCGCTTCTCGGGTTCGGCGCATCAGCCTTCGTGACAGCGCCTTTGGCCAAAACCTTAATTGCTTCTTCGGGCCCTCTTAACACCTTCGGAATAATGGGTATCGGGTTTCTCGTAATTACCTTTATTCTGTCAATGTTTATGAGATTTCCCGAAGCTGGCTGGAAACCTGCCGGTTGGAATCCACCTCAGCCAGCGGGTGGAATAGTCGCAAAAACATACACCCCCGGAATAATGCTTAAGACATCAAGTTTCTATGGACTCTGGCTCTGCTACATCTTAGGTGCAACGGCAGGCCTCATGGCCATTGGTATTTCTGCGACTGTCGGCAGAGAAGTGATTGGTCTCGATGTTGGAACCGCCACATTCCTTGTATCTATGTTCGCCATCTTCAACGGCATCGGCCGTCCCATCTTCGGCGCCCTTGCTGATAAGATCACCCCAAGGGGAGCTGCCATACTCTCTTTTGTTATCATCGCTGTTGCCTCTTTCATGATGCTCGCTGCAGAAAAGGGTTCTACCGGACTGTACGCCGTTGCCTTCTGTGGCTTCTGGCTCTGTCTCGGCGGCTGGCTCGCCATAGGCCCGGCAGCAACAGCAACTTTCTTCGGCCTTGAAGGGTATGCACAGAAATACGGTGTTGTCTTCAGCGCCTACGGTCTCGGTGCAATCATCGGTGGCATCATTTCAGGGAGCGCCAAGGATACCTTCGGTAGTTACATTACCGCCTTTTATCCTACGGCAGGGATGGCCATTCTCGGCATTATCATCGCATTCTTCCTGCTCAAACCGCCTAAGAAATCCTGAGTTAAAGATTTATTGAAAAATAAAAGGGAAGGCAGATTTTCTGCCTTCCCTTTTCAGTCTTAATGTATTTCTTTTATTAGAACAAGATATTCATACTTGTAGAGGTCCTCTATAAATTGGCAGATCATTTCATCTTCATCCTTGTGCTGTCCATGAGATGCCATAATGAAGCGTAATTCTTCTGTGAGATCGAAGGGAATGAAATCCGCGAATGGTCCGCGAATGCATCTATAGTCAAGGGCTCGCGCCACTTGTTGCAGATAAGAAAATTTGATCGAATATTCGTCATGACCCATGAGTGATATTCTCTCCGGGCTTCCTGCGGATTGAATCTGTATGAATGGGCGCAGCGACTCAGGTACTGTCGCCTCACAACTGTGCTCACCCAGAAAAATATAGGAAACCCCGGAAGCACAGAGCTTCTCTACGGCTTCGAGGGCGCCCGAATTGAGATTGAATGCCTCTCCTGGCGGCCAATCAAGCTTGTATCTTTCAAAAAAATAGAGGGCCTGCCTAAGATACGGATCATGAGACTTAGGGGGCAGTTCGAGCATTTTCCGGCTAAGATTGATGAGCGTAGGAAAATCACCGAGGTTTTCATTCATAATGGCCAGATCAAATCCTCCAAGAAATCCAGGGTCAGTCTCCAAGAAATCCTCAACCTTGTAAGAAATATGGTAATCTTTAAGGGTTTCTTTTTGTTTTTCGATAAGATAGGGAGAAATGTCCAGCATGCACGGTTCCAGTGCCTTATTGCTGTCAAGAAAACCCTTCATGAGGTAGCCGTATCCTCCACCTATTTCTACTACCCTTTTTATCTTTTCCATTGGTAATAAGTTGCTTAAATAGTGATAAAGGAGGCGCCCATAAGAATTATTATTCCTGAGTAACTTCCTGAGCAGCGTATTTTCAGGGTAAAGCGCGTTACAAACCGTCAATTCCCATCCCAGGGAGTTCAATTGGTTTACGTGATAGGCTTTTGTGGAGTTAACGGTGTAGTTCATTGTCATCATAAAGACAGGATTCCTGATAAAAAAGGCCCCCGAAGGGGTTTCCTTCGAGGGCCCTGTTTGAACAATTATGCTCTTACTGTCTACCCTTAACGATCACTTCGACAACGGACGGATCGGCAAGTGTTGTAATATCGCCAAGCTGATCAATCTCACCGGATGCGACCTTTCTCAGGATCCTTCTCATGATCTTGCCGGAACGTGTCTTCGGCAAGCCAGGCACGAACTGTATCTTGCCAGGGGATGCGATAGGACCGATCTCTTTTCTGACGTGTGCTACCAGTGCTTTCTTCAGGGCATCGTCACCTTCTACGCCTGTTTTCAGGATGATATATGCGTAAAGATCTTCACCCTTAATTTCGTGCGGGAAGCCAACGACTGCTGACTCTGCAACTGCTGCTGTATATGAGTTGAGTGACGCTTCAACTTCAGCGGTACCCATTCTGTGACCGGATACGTTAACGACGTCATCGATACGGCCCATGAGTCTGAAATAGCCGTCTTCATCCTTTATCGCGCCGTCGCCGGAGAAGTAGAAACCGGGCTGCTGAATAAAATAGGTGTTGAAGAATCTTTCCGGCTCGCCAAAAACGCCTCGCATCATACCAGGCCATGACTGTGCGATACAGAGCTCACCCTGTTCGTTCACAGGTGCGTCTACTGCCGGCTGACTTGCATCTGATCTTGACTGCAGGGCGCGGGCATGAACGCCAAAGAACGGCAGTGTTGCATAGCTTGGTTTTGTCGGCCATGCGCCGGGAAGCGGTGTAATGAGAATGCCACCTGTTTCAGTCTGCCACCAAGTGTCAGCTATGGGGCATCTCTCTCCGCCCACGTACTTGTGATACCAGAGCCATGCTTCGGGATTGATGGGCTCACCGACTGAACCTAAGAGTCTCAGGGAGGATAGATCTCTTCCCTGCGGCCACTTCTCACCATCCTTCATGAGTGCACGGATAGCGGTTGGTGCGGTATAGAAGGTGGTAACTTTGAACTTCTCAACAATTGCCCAGAACCTGTCCGGATTCGGGAAGGTAGGCACGGACTCGAAGACGACTGAGGTTGCACCGTTACACATAGGTCCGTAAACGATGTAGGAGTGACCTGTTACCCAGCCAATGTCTGCGGTACAGAAGAAGATATCTTTATCTTTGTAGTCAAAAATGTATTTGAATGTAGAATAGACATAGGTCATGTAACCGCCGGTTGTATGGAGCACGCCCTTCGGTTTGCCTGTGGAACCAGAAGTATAGAGGATAAACAACGGATCTTCTGCGTCCATCTGCTCTGCGGGACAATCTGCAGTAATATCGGCAGCTGCGATCTCATCTTCAAACCAGGTGTCTCTTCCGGCTTTCATTGGCACGTCATAATTATCAAGTCTCTTTACGACGACTACTTTATCAACGGTACAGCCCAGTGCTGCGGCCTGATCGCAAGCAATGTCTGCATTTGCCTTGGAGCTGACATTTTTACCTGAACGCCAGTAGCCGTTTGCAGTAATGAGCACCTTTGCGCCGGCATCGATGATCCTGTCACGGAGGGCCTCAGCAGAGAAACCGCCGAAAACGATTGTATGGACAGCACCAATTCTTGCGCATGCGAGCATAGCAACGGGAAGCTGCCAGATCATAGGAAGATAAATGGCAACTCTGTCGCCTTTACGTACGCCTTTTTTCTTCAGGACATTGGCGAATTTCGATACTAACGTCAACATTTCTTTATAGGTAAGTTTTACTACATCATCTTCCGGCTCGCCCTGAAACAGAATGGCAACTTTGTCGCCCTTTCCTTTTTCAATCTGAGCATCAAGGCAGTTATAGGCGATATTGGTTTTGCCACCAATAAACCATTCAACTTCGCCCTTGGAAAAGTCTTCTCTGTTTACTTTAAGCCATTTTTTGAACCAGGTAAGTTCTGATGCGATGCCGCCCCAAAATGTTTCCGGATCCTGAATTGACTGCTGCCACATCTTTTCATACTGTTCTCTGCTACTTACATATGCCTGCTCGACAAATTCCGCTGGTGGGTAATACTTGTTGTTTTCTTCTTTAATTACTGCCATACCTTATCCTCCTGGGTTTAATATTTGATTGACTATTAATATCCTTTTTGCTCAAACAAATTATATTAAACGCCTGCGGTAAAGTTGTCAACAAAATTATGTTAATATTTTCACAATATAGTTTACTTTGGGGTCTGCTTTGTACTAAATTAGCTGTTGATGATTTACAATCAATCTTTCATAACATTTTGCAAAAACTAAGGAGGGTTTATCATGATAAACGATTCCAAAATAGAACAGGCCCTGCAAAAACTGGTAGAAGGCAATAAACGGTATTTTTCGTCAAAACAGTCCCATCCTAATCAGGACATGGAACGCCGCAAAGAAGTTTCAAAGGGTCAGAAGCCCTTTGCTGTTATCGTAGGTTGTTCCGATTCCCGAATCCCCCCGGAGATCATTTTTGACCAGGGGCTCGGCGATCTTTTTGTTATCCGTGTTGCCGGTAATATTGTCGATGATGTGGCCTTAGGCAGTATTGAATATGCTGTTGGCCATCTCGGTTCACAACTCGTTGTCGTCCTCGGCCATTCCAAATGCGGCGCCGTCACGGCAACCGTCCAGGGTGGTGAAGTACACGGCCATATCGGAAGTATTGTGAAAGCAATCATGCCTGCGGTAGAGAGGGCAAAGGCAGAAACAGGTGATCTCACTGACAACAGCATCAAAGCCAATGCGTTGCTTGTTGCAGATCAGATAAAATCATCCCAGCCTATCCTGTCTGAAATGGTACGCAACGGCAAAATAGAAGTCGTCAGTGCCTATTACGACATAGACAGCGGGGAAGTAACAATATTGTGAAGAAAGGTTAAAGGTAGAAGGCTAAAGGTTACGATTCGCGATTCACGATTTCCGGTTCACGGCTTTATTGGGCGTCTCACAAACCATTTCAGTGCCATGCCCAGCGCTACCATGCTGAGACTCAAAATCTGTCCCATGCTGAGAAGACCGAAGAAGTAGCCAAGCTGGCTGTCGGGTTCCCTGAATAACTCGCAGAAGCTCCTGAACACGCCGTAGAGTATCAAAAAGAGCGCAAAGACATCCCCTTCATGTTTCTTTCTGTCTTTATATATCCAGAGGATGATAAAGAGCACAATACCTTCAAAAAACATTTCATATAATTGCGACGGGTGTCGCGGCGCACTGCCCCCATCAGGAAAAACCATCGCCCAGGGGACTGTTGAGGTCTTCCCGAAGAGTTCACCATTAATAAAATTCCCAAGTCTGCCAAATCCTATCCCGATGGGACAGGTAGGAACAAAAAGGTCTACAGTCGCAAAAAAGTTGAGTTTTTTTCTTTTTATTACGATATAACCGGCAACAAAGGTCCCGATAAGCCCTCCATGAAAGGACATGCCCCCGTGCCATATTGCAAATGCATCGAGGGGGTTCTCAAGATAGAAGGGGAGGTTGTAAAACAAAACATATCCAAACCGTGCCCCAATGATAAGCCCCACAATGAGATAGAAGAAGAGATCGTCAATGATCTCACGGTCAAATTCGAGTTTTTTTTTCTTCATCTGGTGCACGACAAGAAGATACGAAGAAACAAAACCAAAGACATACATGAGACCATACCATCTCATGGCAAAGGGACCTATCTTAAAGATTACCGGATCGATATGAGGAAACTGAAGCATAATAAATCCTGTTGTGTGTCTTAAATTTTATATGCCGAAGCAATTGTTATCTGGTTTTACTTAACACCTAAAACCTGACACCTGAAACCGCTTTTATTTTTATATACTATTTTCCCTGATTAATTCCCATACATCTTTTGCATCTTTGAAGACCAGACCCTGCAAGCCGAAACTTTTCGCGGCCTCGACATACTCCGGGATATCATCAATATAGAGCACTTCCTCTCTTGTGACATCCTTATTTTTCTCAAAAATTACATCATATATCTTCTGTTTCGGTTTTTTTGCACCTATTTCGTAAGAAAGTATCCACTCGTCAAGGGAGTGGACTATGGGATACCGCTCCATAATATAAGAGAAGTGAAGCTTGTTCGTGTTGCTCAACAGGAAAATGGGGTACCCCTGTCTTTTCAAAAAAAGAATTAACTCATTCACTTCAGCATTCTCCGCGAATATTAAGTTCCAGATGTCCTTAAATTCTTCAAAATCCAGGTCAAGTTTATATCGTTCCCTCAATCTGGCAAAAAAATCTATGGACGACATAAGGCCTTCTTCATAGGGATTCACAAGACCAAGATCCCTATCAAACATAAACCGGAACATGTCCGCAGGGGTAAAACGGTCCTGAATCCTTGAGACTTCATGGAGTTTCACGGCAATCTGTCTGTGCTCGAAGGGAAGGATAACATTGCCAAGGTCAAAGACAAAGAGCTTAATCATAGGGAAATACCTTTACGGGATGCAGCGGCGCAAAGACTGCCTGGGGATCTTTTAAATGCTGCCAGCCGGTAATATGGGCGAACTGCTTGCCGCTGTAGTACCGCATTAATACGTTGATTTTCCGGCTTATATAGCGGTCACGAATGTGCATTTCTTCCGTATAGGGAGTCATCTCTATCCCGGCATCGAAAAAAAGCCTTGCCATAGCCCTTTCGTTACTGCCAACCTGCCCGTCATATGTTCCGACAACGTTTCTAATATTCTCTTCGCTGAATAATTCGTCTATCTTTCTGAGATTCATATAGGAAAAAAAATCTATATCAACAGGGTAGAGTACTGCACTGTTGCCGATACAATAGCGTGAGGCCGCTTCATACTCGCCGGGAAGATCAATAAAAGCATACAAAAATGATAGCGCTTCTTCGTTATATGCCTCCCGGTTTTGTCTCATCTTCTCCAGCACACTTTCAACCTGCTTTCGGTACATGAGACCCTTTTCCTTTCTAAATATAAGTCCGTATTGCGAAAATTCAATCGTAATAACATCGGGCCTTATTTCATTGAGCCATCTTTCTACGATTTGACCGTTGTTTTTATCCCGGTGGATCACCCCCAGCATATAGAATGTTTTCTCATCGGCTAAAGGGAGCATACTTAATTGTTATTTATGCATACATGAAAACTTCTTTTCAAGAGATATTTTTAAGCGTAACAATATATGTAATCCCCTTTGCGCTCATTAGAAGTTGTAGGCCTCCTGATTTCTTGTCTGTTTTTTGTTGTCAATTTTATAAACATATAATAAAATAGGCTGCTATTCGACAATGAAAATAATATTGAAAATATTGATCATTCTTTCTTTTTGCCTGTCAGGAGGCATCGTTTGCGCCGCCGACATGGTCGTTGGCGGAGAAACGACCTATGTTGTGCAAAAAGGAGATAATCTTCAACTCGTCGGCGCCAGACATGGCGTTTTTTGGAAAGCAATCGCTGCTAATAATAACCTTGATATCAAGCAGCCCCTTACAGAGGGAACCATTATCAAGCTCAACACAAGAAGAATCGTTCCACGGGTCGTAGATGATGGTATTATCATTAATATACCGGACAGGACCCTTTACCTCTTTAAGGGCGGCAACCTCACCTCTTTTCCTGTTGGCCTTGGACTTCTGGCAAAAACAGAAATTTCAGACTGGAGGACACCAACAGGCAAATTCCATATCGTCAGTAAGAGAAAAGATCCCACATGGTACGTGCCGGAATCAATTCAGCTGGAAAACGCAATGAAAGGAAAGGAAGTGGAAGAGTCGGTGCCGCCGGGACCTAAAAATCCATTAGGCAAGTATGCCATTGAAACATCACTTCCCGGTCTTCTCATCCATGCAACAATCTGGCCAGCCAGTGTTTACCGATATATGAGCCATGGATGTATCCGTGTGCTCCCCGAACAGATGGAACAGCTCTATCCTATGGTTGATATAAAAACCAAAGGGGAGATCATTTATGAGCCTGTCAAACTTGCCGTTACCGATAACGGGAGGGTCTATCTCGAGGTAAGGACCGATGTGTACAAAAAACATTCGTCGATAAGAGAATACGTAAAAAAAACCATTGAAACCCGGGGTATCTCTGACAAAGTAGACTGGCAGAAGATCGACAAACTCATTAAAAACGAAACCGGAGTAGCAGAAGATGTAACGTTGCAACCGACCACACAGGCCACGATCTTTGCAGGCAAGAACGGAGATATGAGCCTTGCCCAGAAAATCATCTCATTTTTCAAGAACCGTTTCAAAAAACTGACATCTTAATATGAGAAAAGGCATTCAAAACGCATTACTGTCGCCGGATTCACGATTCGGGTTTTGTTGTTCCATCCTACCCCACGTCCCTTAGAGTTTCTCTTTTTAAGAAATCAAGATTTCACGATTGCCGGATAGTCCTATTTTACGGAAATAACTTCACGGCAATTTGTCAGACAGCGGGCATAGCGGTGTTCTTCCTGTTCAACCTTATCCTGGTAAGTAAATCTGTCTCCTGTTTTTGAAAAGACCTTATTCAAAATTGCCATTTTCTCTGAATGTTCTTTAAGACATTCTTTCTGGCACTGTGGTTCGTCACCCCGTTTTCCTCCGTTTTGTGTTTCGGAATGTACAATCGAGGTGCTACATAAAGAGGCTACGAAAAGACCGATGAGTGTTCCCGTGAGGACAATATTTTTCATGACACCTTATATTAGTGTACAGCAGTAGAGCTAAATTATGTGTCAAAATAGCGCTATAGAGTATAAAAAGTTCATAAAGATAAGCGATTCAAAAAAATTGTGACCCTTGCACAATCGGTGTTTTGAACAATAGATATAGTCATTTTTTCAGTGATTTCAGGAGCCCATATCCACCCTTATAGGCATGATAATGGTAGGGATACCTTCCCATTGGAGACGGCGCTGGATAGCATAAGCTGTCTGGTTGTGAAGGAGCCTGTCCGTGAAGGTCTCCCGGTGGAAGACAAGTTGTCCTGTAAAAACGGTAGATCTGGGATAGTCCTGCATAATGGAACGGCAAAGGTCAACCGCAGCGTCTATGACATCTGCCGATGCCTCCATGCGATAGTCCGCAGGGAAACCATGCCGCCTCGTGACCTTTACATATTTTTGAAGGCCTTCTTCGGTAGACAATCTCAGGCCATCCATGGCGTCAGCGCCCTTGAATGAGCCTGAATCGACTTCGGCAACGGATACGAAAATGAAATTGCGATAGAGATTGGGAAAGTAACGGACAATAGAGAGCAGGGTATGGAGGCCCAGGCTGTTGAAACCGGTAACCAGAAGGATTGCCGTCTGGTCTGTTTTGCGAAGAGGTTCATTATTAGCCTCTTCGTGAGCCGGGATATTCATGAGCAGCTCATCAAGACGCCGCAGACTTTCTTTAACTTTCCCGTAGTGCCTCCTGATGACATAACAAAGGCCGATTGCAGAAGAGGTGATGAGCAACGTCACCCATCCCCCTTCAGTGAACTTCTCGTAAACCGTAATGGCAAGGATGGTGATACACAAGACAAAGCCGATGAGATGCACCAGCAGGTGGCGTTTCCATTTTTCTATTCTTGATCTGTTCCGGATAAAATAACGGGCCATACCAAACTGTGAGAGAGAGAAGGTGAGAAAAACGTTAATGGAATACATAATCACCAGCGCTGAAATGGATCCATGTGTATAGAAGAGGAGGAGTATCGCAGCAATACCCATGAGCACGACCCCATTCTGCATGGTAAGCCGTTCGGAAAGTGACGCAAAACGCCGGGGAAACCAGGAATCAATGGCCATATTAGACATGACCCTGGGGCCATCAATAAATCCCGCCTGGGCTCCAACGAGGAGTAGCGCTCCTTCTGAGAGGATTGTCACCAGGGCCAACGTATTGCCCAGGGGCCAGTGGCCGAACATACTGGTCGCCAGGATGGCATTCAATGTTTTTCCGGGAACAGGCACGACCTTCCACAGAAGGTAACAAATGAAAAGACCGCCAGCCGTTAAGGCAAGAGACGAAGCCATATATGCCATCGTCCGTTTTCCCGTCTGTACCTTTGGCTCTCTCATTATCTGGAGCCCATTGGAGACTGCCTCTATTCCCGTATAGGTACCTGCTCCCAGGGAATAGGCCCGTAAAAAAAGGGCGAGAATACCGAGAAAACCGATCGTTGCAAGGTCATGCTGCATATTTCCATGGATCTCTCTCGCTACAGGAGCAAGCTGTGAGGTGTGGCTCAGTATGCCGTAACCGAGAAGGACCATGTGGGTTGCCACAAAAACCATAAAAATAGGGGCCAGAAACAGGACAGATTCTTTTACTCCCCGCATGTTAAGAACTACGAGCATAACGATGAGAAACGCGACAAAACCTATTTTGTATACGTGAAAATTCATAGGCAGAAAACTGAAGAGCGCATCGGCGCAGGAGACAAGCGAAACGGTAATGGTCAGCATATAATCCACGAGGAGAGCACAGCCTGATATTACCCCTGCGCCCTCACTAATAGTATGAGTAGCCACAATATACCCGCCGCCGCCATGAGGGAAGTGTTCAATAATACGGGAATAGGAATAGGAGATGATAAGAACCGTAAAAGCTGTTGCGAGGGCCAGAAAAACACCAAGGTATACATGAGAGCCTATGGCGCGGAATGCCTCCTCGGGGCCGTAAGATGATGAAGAAAGCCCGTCAGCACCAAGCCCTATCCAGGCAAGAATTGGAATTAAACTCAGCTTATGGAAGAGCGATGAGTCTTTTATGTCCTTTGGTCTCCCTATGAGGGCATGACGGACCTTTGTGAGGAAGGACTCACCCTCCGGTTTTTCAGTCAATAGTAACTCCTTATTGCCCTGGCAGATATTCTTCCCGGTATGTGTATTCGAGTTCTGTCAGGCAAGCAGAAAAAACCCTCTCAGGCTTTAGTGGTCCTAAAGCGCATAGTCCTGCGACCTTTTTGAGGACTATGGTGATTCGTTTCCGTCGTTTAGTTTAGACCAGTACGCCTAAAATAGGCGTCAAGATATCTCTCCAGGACATAAATATAATGTAAAGATAGAGCCATTAAAGATACAAGGAGGAGGTTGGGAGGGCATTTTGCCGGTTACCGCAGATGCGGAAATGGCTTATTCCCCGGAAATAAACCGATAACCCACACCCGCCTCCGTCATGATGTAGCGAGGCTGAGTGGGATTCTTTTCTATCTTCCGGCGCAACTGACCGATGTAAACACGAAGATAGTGTGTTTCTCCTTGATAGTTAGGACCCCAGACGGTCCGCAGGAGCTGGCCGTGAGTAATGACACGTCCCGAATGGAGGGCCAGGTATTTGAGGATTTCATACTCCGTAGGGGTCAGCTTCACTTCCTGTCCCTGAAGCAGAACAATGCGCCGCGCCAGGTCTATGGTCAAATCAGGAAATACCAAAACAGGTTCATCTTCGGATTTGGCGAAATGTTTGATAGCGACACGGATCCTGGCGAGTAGCTCTCCCATACTGAAGGGTTTTGTAAGATAATCATCGGCGCCTGCATCAAGGGCATTGATCTTGTCGTTCTCTCTTTCCCGGACGGAGAGGACTATAATGGGGACCTGTGTCCATTCCCTGAGACGGGAGATAACTTCCATACCATCCAGATCGGGGAGACCCAGATCGAGGACCACGAGGTCAGGGTGAAAGATCGATGCCTGGTTCAGCCCTTCCTTCCCGGAAGAGGCCTCAGCCAATGAATATCCGTGAGCACTTAGAGCTACATTAAGCATGCGACGAATCTGGTGCTCATCATCGATAACAAGAATTCTTGCGCCTTCAGGGGCCACTATTTTCCTCCCGTTCTATCGGAACACTATTCGGTTGATCACCTTCAATGGGCAGTGTGAAAATAAATCTGTTTCCGGTTTCCGCCAGAGGTCCCGGCTCTGCCCATATTTTTCCACCATGGGCTTCAATAATACCCTTGCAAATTGAAAGGCCCAATCCTGTTCCTGTCATGTGTTTTGAAGAGTGCAGGCGATAAAACTTGTCGAAAATCCGAAGATGATCACCGGCAGGAATAGGAGAACCAGAATCTCCAATCTCTACCCTCAGTTCCCCTTGGGTTATTGAAACCGTAATGGAGATATTGCTCTCAGGGGGAGAGTATTTCGTTGCATTTTCAAGAAGGTTGATCAATACCTGCTCGATCAATGAAAAATCAACCCTGATCAACTGGACCTCCGTGGGGACCTCTATGTACAAACGGTCTTCTGGCAACATGTCCCGGACCTCCTTAAGCGCCACGCCAACAATATCAGAGATGTCGCACCATTCCCGGTTCGGCTCCAGTATGCCGCTTTCCAGACGGGCCATATCGAGGAGATTTGCTACAAAACGGTTCATACGAAGAGCGCCCTCCCGTATCGTTCCAAGGAGGGTCGTCCTTGACTCGGCATTGTAGAGGTCGCCTGCAGATAAAAGTTCAGTGACAGCACCCGTTATAGATGCCAGAGGGGTCCTCAAATCGTGTGAAACAGAATTGAGTAAGGCCCGGTGAAGCTTTTCCGATTCGGCAAGCCATTTTGCCTGCTCCGCCTCTATGGCAAGGTGCATACGGGTAATGGCCAGAGCCGTGAGATTCGCAAGGGCCTCCAGATCTTTGTGCTCTTCTTCTGAGAAAACCTGCCGGGAAGCAGGCTGTAAAACCAGGACGGCCAGGCAGGTCTCTCTGTTATGAACAGGGATGAAGAGGCGGTCAATACCGTCCCCCCTATCGTTTCTGCTGACCGCAACCTGTCGCAGTTCAAAGACCCATTGTAATAGGTCCCTCTCTCTTTCAGTGAGCGAAAAGTCCTCCGTTGTCGAGTAAGCGCTGCTTACCGGAAGGGCCTCGTGTGGTCCGGGCATAAAAAGAGCAACATCTCTTTTCGTGCTCTGTGCAACGGTTTTTACCACTGTCTGCAGGACCCGACTCAAGTCGGTTTCGGCTGTGATCTTGTCGCTGAGAGAATAGAGGGCTGCTGTTCTTCGCTCCCGTTCCCGGGATGCTTCCGCCTGGGAACGTAACCTCGCAGCAAGTGTCCCCGTCACAAAGGCCACAACCAAAAAGACCCCAAAGCTGAAAAGATGGCGGACATCACCGACAGTAAAACTCATGACAGGAGGCACAAAGAAAAAGTCAAAACAAAGCATGCCGAGAACTGACGCAGTGAGAGAGGGCCACAATCCCCACCGCACAGCGCTTATAAGCACCGGCAGAAGATAAAGAAGGGCTACATCTATGAGATCAAAAGCAGGTCTTAGGCCTGTAATTATGGCTGTAACAATGAAAATGGCGACCATCGTCCACAGGTACGGCGCCAGAACCTTGAAAAGAGAGCGCGATGTGTGGTTGTTTTTGTTTCTCTTTGAATGTACGTATCTTGCCTCTATCGGTTCAGCGCTCATCGGTTAAATGTCCATACATTAACTCTTTACCATTGCCATCCGGCTTCTCCTCGTTCACGCCTTCACCGCTCACCGTGGTCAAGTTCTTCTGTTGTTCCCAAAAAAGACTGTCGAGCCTTAATCTATGCACAATCTCCGGTTCATCGGGGTTGACAAGCTTCACATATAACTCAGGGGGTCCCTTGGGAGGCATTGAGACGATCCAGCTTGCGAGGGTCCGTATTTTACCGGGCAAAGCACCCACCCTCCACAACGCTCCACCTGCTCCACCATTCGTGTCATTGCTAAAACGTATGAAATCCTTCAGCGTGAAGGGGGTGGCCTGTTCGGTCATAAGCTGGTTAATGCGATTAAGCCTCATGAAACTGCTGCTGCTCAACCGCTCATTGGCCCTGAAAAGTTTATTATCGGTATAGTGGTTGGTAAAAGCAAGGACGCCTTTTTCTTTCGTTGTCACCGATATTTTGCCGCCTGGCGCTACCTCAATAGAAGCAACACTTGAGGCATCGCCTATAATGTAGATGGCGGGATGGCTCTTTCGAAAAATATCCCTCTCGGCAAGAAGGCTCTTCACCGAATCAAAGGAGGTTAAAAGCCTCTCGGTCAGGTCTTCGGTCGCCACATGGCGTTTTTTCGCGGGGACGCTATTTGCTGACGCATTGACAACAACGAGCCCTTTTTCATTAATGCCCGCCGTCACATACCCGTCAGCCTCAATATCAAAGATGCCGAAAAAACCAAAACCCTTCTCGGGAAAAACCGCCTTCAATATGGTATAAAGGTGAGGCAGGTTATCCCTGTTCTTTGCAATGATACTCCCTTTCTCCTTGACACTCTCCCCTGTCGCCGCCCAGATAGTGCATGCATGGGCCGATGAAAAAAAGGCGAAACTGAATAATATGAACGTTGGAAAGAATAGATAATTTCTTATTTTTTTCACCTCTGATGTCCCCTTCCAGTATACCATAATTCCCCGATCAGCTTCCTGATACTTTTTTTGTGGCAGGCCAATGGCATGGACACATACTCAACACAAAAAATGCGGTGCAGTGGAGCACAAAATTATCTGTTGCTATGATATCCGATATCTCTTACAATTAATATTATGTCAAAAAAGGACCCGGATGCCCATCTTGGAGACCTTCTGCTTGAGCAGCGTCTCGTCACCAGGGAACAGCTCGATAAGGCCCTTGAGGCCCAGCAGAACGACGGGGGGCGTCTTGGCGAAGTGCTTGTCAGGAAGGGACTCATCAGTGAAGACAATGTAGCTTTTGCCCTTTCCGAACAGTTTAATGTACCCCTCTTGTCATCCAAAACAGGGGGTATCCAACCCGCTGAAGGCCAGCACCTGGAAAAACTTATATCAAAACAATTCGCGCTGCGCAACACCATGATACCTCTATCGCGGGATGGGAATACCCTCACCTGTGTTATGTTCGATCCCCTCGATTTTATGCTCATCGATGAACTTCGTAAGATAACGCGTTTGGAAATTATTCCCGTCGTTGCAACAAAATCAGACATTGTGAAGGCCATTGAAGAATTCTACGGCGGCCTCGAGATGACCAAAAAAGAAACCGGCAAACATCATACTATAGGCAAGGTTGACCTCAAGGCTGGCGAGAATGGCGAGGAATCGCTCAGTATCGACAATATTATTACCCGTGCAACAGCAGCTCCCGTCGTAAAACTTGTTGACCTCATGCTCTGGCAGGCCATTAACAAACGGGCCTCGGACATCCACATTGAACCCTTTGAAGACCGTTTTTCTTTGAGATACCGCGTGGACGGAAAGCTTTATGAAATAACGCCCCCGCCAAAACACCTTTATCTGCCTATAGTTTCCCGTATTAAAATCCTTGCTAAGCTGGACATCGCAGAGCGACGGCTTCCCCAGGACGGCGCATTCATGGTAAAGCTTGAAGACCGGAGCATTGATCTTCGGGTATCCGTTATTCCCACGATCTATGGCGAAAAGGTCGTCATGAGAATTCTCGACAGAAGCGGCGTTCTCATGGAACTGGGTGATATGGGTTTCGAACCCGATGATCTTGAAAAATTGAGGAAAGCCATACTCAGCCCATACGGCCTTGTATTTCTCACAGGACCTACCGGTAGCGGCAAATCGACAACCCTTTATGCGATCCTTCAGGAAATTAAGTCTTCGGAAAAAAATATCCTCACCGTAGAAGACCCCGTTGAGTACAGGCTCGACGGAATCAACCAGGTCCAGGTAAAACCCGAGATCGGCCTCACCTTTGCCAATGCCCTGAGAAGCTTTCTCCGTCAGGACCCCGACATCATGCTCGTCGGTGAAGTGAGAGACCTGGAAACTGCCGAGATATGTGTCCGTTCCGCATTGACAGGACATCTTGTAATGAGTACACTCCATACCAACGACGCTCCATCCGCCGTGACAAGGCTCATCGATATCGGTTTGGAGTCATATTTGCTGGCCCCGACGCTCCTCGTTGTTGTCGGACAGCGGCTCGTACGGAGACTCTGCCCCGAATGTAAAGAAGCATACAAGCCTACCCTTAAGGAACTGGGAAATGTCCGACTCAATGCCGATGTCATCTACAAACCGGTAGGTTGTCCTGTCTGCGGGAATACGGGGTATAAAGGAAGAATTCTCATCGCCGAGGTAATGCCCACTTCACAGGAGATAAAGGAAACAATGGCCCGTGGCGTGTCCTACCACCAGATGCGCGACCTCGCCAGAAAGCTCGGTATGACAACCCTCTACGAATCGGGCTTGAAAAAGGTGGAACAGGGCATCACGAGCTTGGAAGAAGTCCTCTCAGTCACACTTGGCATTTAAATTATCGCACATCTTACATGATCAACACATTTTTAGTTCATTGTTGTCCCTTTTAGCGTATAATTAAGGAGAAATGTTTAGAAAGAGGAAAAGAAGGAATAATACAGCAAACGGACCTCGTACAGACTCTCCGCCGTCAGCTCCTACAACTAATTCCTCTGCCCCTCCTCCCACCACTGTCGGAGTCCATCGTGAAATAAAGGCCCCTCCCCCTTTGACTGACGCTTTTAAAGGCGCCATCGAGAAGGCGGCCGACAGGGCAAAAAGCGAACTGGCTTCTCAGGGAAAGCTAAAGTCAACAGCGTTTTTTGTGCATGCAGACGGTACAATGAAGATGGTATCCCTCTTACTCAGGGATGCGCATCAGAAAGAAGCCCTTATCCGGAGAATACGGGAGAAGGTATTAGCAGAGAAAGCTTTTGCCGTTATGACACTAACCGAAATCAACCATGAGCGACAAGGTATGGTGCTGTCAGGAATTACCCTTGGTGCGAGGGCCTCAGCCCGTGTAGACTATATTTATGATAACCAGACAAAGACCGTTACTTCATGGAAGATAAGTTGGCTCAACCAGCCCGTTCAGAATGTCTTCCTTGACGGTATTTTCGACAAGACAAATTAAAAGCTTCGTTAGAATAAACCCTGTTTTTACCTTCCCGAAAATAATCTGCGGCAAGACCCCCATGGGGATTCATTCATAATAAAGTCATCTTAATTTATCTAAGAGTAGCGGTTTGAAGGTAATCGAGTAACCCTAATAAATCTTTCTATTCCCGTTCGGGCCTGCGGTTTTGTTGGGAAGATTCTGAGGGTTACATTGCCCGTTGTGTCGCTCCAATATTCCCGTTGGTATTTTGCAGACCAAGTTCTGCAAGGCTTCCCTGGAAATGCGTCCGGAGTCTCTTTACGATCCTGATTTCTACCTGTCTTACCCGTTCCCGTGAAATCCGGCAGCTGTCTCCTATCTCCTGAAGTGACATCGGTTCGTCTGCTACAACACGGTTGTTGAATATATATAGGTCTCTGTCGTCCAGTGTGGCCTTGAACTTTTTCAACTTTTTTGAAAATATCACCGATTCATACCGTGCGGAAACTATCTCCTCAACATCATCGTCAGAGCTCATTCTATCCATAAGTGTCTCATCACTTCCTTCATATATAGGGACATCAAGGGCTATGTCTGTATGGGAAAGCCTTTTCTCCATATCCTCCACTTCCCATTCTTTCAGGCCAAAATTGCTTGCAAGGAGTTTTGGTGTGGGATCAATCCCCAAGGACTCAAGTCTCCGTTTTTCACTATTTAATCCATAGAAAAGTTTTCTCTGAGCTTGAGTAGTCCCTGTCTTGACAAGACTCCAGGAATCCATGAGGAACTTCAGGATATAGGCCTTGATCCATAATGCCGCATAACTGGAGAATTTTGTCCCTTTATAAGGATTATACTTCTTTACCGCATGAAGGAGGCCAACATTGCCTTCCTGTATGAGATCGAGGGTGTTGTGGTATGTGTTGTGATATCTCATGGCGATTTTGACTACAATCTTGAGATTTGACACGGTAAGCTTCTGGGCTGCATCCATATCCTGATGATCGAAGACAAGCCGGGATATCTTCTGTTCTTCTTCCCTCGTTAATACCGGATACCTCCGTATCTCGGCAAGGTATTTTTTAAATGGGTCAAACTGAAGGGATAAATCCTTGCCTTCAGTTGATTCTGGCTCTTTAACGTCGTAATAATTTGTCCTCTCCAACATATTGACATCCCTCCCATAATTTTGGTTTTATTAATAGTCGAAGAAAGGACAGTTTCATTTTGTTCATCATTTTACACCTCCGTGTACGGTACAAACAACAAGCTGTCCTGACTTACCAACATAGGCCCGATGTTATAACTTCCTTATTTATAATACGGTAAACGCTCTCTCGTGTATGTCACAGAACCATCAATTATTTTGTAGCGCTTTCGCCGGCGCGTCTGTCGTCATTTTTGCTACAGTGATTGGACCGGTAGGAAACAAGAACTGCAAAGATATACAGCCCATTGCTTGGTGCTGATATCGTAGATGGTCGGTAATTAAAACTAGGAATGAGGGGCAGTTTTTATAGGGGTTTTATCAGAACATAGTCCTGAACCTATTCGCACGAGTACAAGTGCCACCTGCTCGACAGCAATTACCATTGGAAGTGTAGCGTGTGAGTCTGTAGCAAAAAAACAACAGCTCAGGAAAACATCAAGTACTGGTATATCAACGCTCGGCATAAGCGGGAGTGGCCCAGCAGGGACACGATCCGCTTATGCCGTTGTTAGGTCCTCTTTCCAAACGCCTTGCCAATCCTTTTGATAATATAGTTGAGATTCAGCCCGATGCCGAAGATGTTGGGCTTCAACTCCAAAGCTTCTGTGTCGTCAACCGATAACCCGCTTTTCCGGCCCTCGGATTTGCTCCCAACATAGGTTTTCAATCGGGGGATAACGTTATGAAGATCAGAGTAATTGACAATCTCGTCCCTAGTATCACCATAGATACGGTCGAGCAGTGGGCGCATTGTTTCGTCTCGGAGGTCCTTTACGATATGGTCGTTTTTAAACTGCACGCATGTTTGTTCGTGGTAGTCACTTCTTTCGACCATTTGAGAGATAATCTCCACATGGGCTTCCGTAACGCCTGAAGGGATTTCGCTTAACAGGTGGTGGTAGTCGCCCAAGAAACGCGCGAACAGGTCGCCGGAGAATAGTATGAAGTCCAACACTTCATCGGCATGGTCTAACTTTTCTCCATTCGCCACGACCTGCAACCTATAGTCTTCAAGTTTGCGGCACAGTTCCTGTGTAGATTCCTTCCATTCCGACAAATGCTGGCAAATATCTTCAAGAGGAACACCTGTGTAATCAGTGCCACATCGATATGCCGATCTCACTCTTGTCATCGTCCATCCTGACCTAACATTTAATATGCCAACATATCTTTTTCCTCGTAAATCCTATAACAGTTAGGAATAAGCAAGAAATAAGGATAAAGGCATTGCCTAATATTATCAAGTTGTTCCATTTTCAACAGACCATACTTAAACGGGTTTTACCAATAATAAACAGCAAAAACCAAATATGGTTTTTTATGGGATAATGTGCAAAAAGCCACGCCTCATTAACCCAAGGCTTAACTGGACAATCTTCTTTATCCCATGCTTCATACATTTCTAGTGAGATTCCCCCTCGCTGAATCTATTTTCCCGCAATTATGATTTGATTTCAAGAGAAATAATGTGGTGATTATAGCTCCACGTTCGCTTTGTGTAATACCAGCGAATGTTGGTAGAAATCTTCACGGCTTAGAAAGACCTGCCTGTTGCGTCTTACTGGAAGATGCATGTTGCCGCCAACACACTCTCGGATGTATTGCAAGACATGAAGCTTCGCTCCGCGAAGCGCAAGCCAATTGAATACTCCTTGACTATTCCGAAATTCCCGGTCGGGAATTTCGGGTGGAGTGGCCGCTGGCTTGGAGGGGAAAGAGTCAGATGCGATGGGCTGACGTGGCTCGTTGACCGAGGGCTATACTTATGTATGCCCGAGGACACGAGGCGCGGCAGCGCGCGCATATGGACTTTCCCCTCCAAGCCAGCGGCCGAACACCATACAAGAACTCAACGCAAGTAAATAAGGTTAAAAGAACGCTATTCTCGAATTGACAATAAACCTGTCATCAGGTTATAAATAAACCTGTTATGATCGAACGATATACTCTACAGAGAATGGCCCGCATCTGGACAGACGAAAACAGGTTCCAGAAATGGCTCGACATTGAAGTTGCCATCTGCGAAGCCTACGGAAAGCTCTCTCTCATTCCCGAAGAAGACCTGAAGATCATCAAAGCTGAAGCCCGCTTTGATGTGCAGAAGATCCTTGTGATCGAAAAACGTACAAAACACGACGTGGTAGCCTTCATCGAATGCGTCTCCGAATTCGTCGGACCTTCGGCAAAATACATCCACATGGGTGTCACCTCCTCGGATATTCTCGATACGTCCTTTGCCTGTCAGTTGAATGAAGCCTCGGACATTTTAATCGAAGACATCAAAGCCCTCATGGGTGTTCTCAAAGAACGCGCCATGCAATACAAAACAACTCCGGCCATCGGCAGGACCCACGGCATTCACGCGGAACCGGTCACATTCGGCCTCAAGATAACCCACTTCTATGATGAAATGCGACGGAACCTTGAACGCATGGAAGCTGCCAAAGAGCGTGTTCGTCACGGCAAAATATCAGGCGCTGTTGGCACCTATGCCCATGTGCCCCCCTCTGTTGAAGAATACGTCTGCGACAAACTGGGACTGAAAGCCGCTCCGATATCATCGCAGATTATCCCCCGTGATTACTACGCGGAGTTTTTTACGACCATCGCCATCATCGGTTCATCAATTGAAAAGATGTCCATGGAAATAAGGAACCTCCAGAGGACCGAGGTGAGTGAGGCGGAAGAGTTTTTCCAGAAAGGTCAGACAGGTTCTTCAGCCATGCCTCACAAGAGAAACCCCATCGCATCGGAAAACCTCTGCGGTCTCGCGCGGCTCCTTCACGGATACGCTATGTCCTCGCTGGAAAATGTACCTCTCTGGCATGAGCGCGATATCAGCCACTCATCCGTTGAAAGGATCATAGCGCCGGACGCGACGATCGTCCTCGACTATATGCTCGAACGGGTAAAGAACCTCTATGGCAACCTCATCGTCTATCCGGAAAAGATGCTGGAAAATATGAACATGTCCCGTGGGCTTTATCATTCTGAAGCGATACTGCTGGCACTCATCAAAAAGGGTCTCACACGCCTTGAAGCATACAAACTCACACAGGGTGTCGCCATGCGGTGCTATGAAAATCACCTCGATTTCGTTGCGGAACTGAAGAAAGATGAGGCATTGCGGCAATATTTAAACGAAGCGGAAATTGAAAGCACCTGCACCAATGAACACTACTTCCAGCACATCGACACAATCTACAAACGCGTCTACGGCAACTGATCCTAATTCGCATTCAACTTTGAACTTATTCCAATTTGCCATCATAATGATTCTACGCGGAAGGGGGAAGCGGTTTCTTGTGGCGGATATCGAGGACGGATTGGGTCCCTGCCGATGAACCGAAGCGGGTCTGCGGCCAGGCCGCGTTAAGGCCAATTCTCGCTGTCTGAGCCCAGGGCGAGTTCGAGAATTGAGCGTAGGTGAATCGTTTGCAGGGTAATCCGCACACAGTGGGAGCAAAAGAAATTGTTTCCCTCTTCCGTATCAACTTGAAAGCAAAATGGAATTACCCCAAGTGGGGCTAACAGGCAATTTGTATATACTTCATGCGTAAATCATAGAGTATACTTTCTATCAAACGGTCTTCTTCTTCGGTAAGATTGCCCTTTGTTTTCTCTTTCAACATCTCAATAATACCTATAGTCTGTTTCGCAAGGGGTATATTGGTGCTTTTTTCATTCTTCAAAGGATCCGGCAATTCCCCAAGACATACTATGGCAGACGTTGACAGTGAGAGGAGAAAGGTCGAAAACGCCAAGGTAGTAGTATAAATATCTTCCTCACAGGTATTTGAAGCTGTATTATTTTCGCTGTTCTTCATCTCTTCGTTATCTTCCATAGTAACCCCCTAAAGTAGAGTATCCAGTTTCACCGGTAAAAAGAAGAGGCTTTCGTTCCTTTTCACCTGATAGAGAATATAATTCCTTTTCAGCCCTTCTACCATAAAGGAATCGAAATCTTTATTATCCTTTATACTGTTGTTGTTGATTTTTACAATGACATCACCGCTCTTAAGACCCGATTTTTCGGCGATACCGTTGCTAAAGACCTTCGTTACCACCACCCCTTCTTTGTCTCTGAGCTTATACTTTAATTTCGGATACCCTTTTATGTTGGCTATTCTCATACCACAGAGCACTTCGTCGATAGGAAGAGGGGTGAACTTCTCCAGATCGACGGCATCGATATTGACGATATATTTTTTCGCTCCCCGCACAATTTTGAGCTGCATAATGTCCCCTTTTATACTTCGCAGGACGCTCTGCAGCTTCGTTCCTTCCCGAATTGTCTTCTTATTCAGCTCCGTGATCCGGTCACCTGTTTTGATACCATATTGAATGGCCGGGCTCCCCGGAATGATCTTGTTCACATTAAGAAAGTAACCTCTTTCGTCCTTTCTCTTTTCCATAAAAAGTCCGAGGATAGGCCTTCTGGGGCTGCTTTCGAGAAACTCGGAAAGCATGCCTATAACATCGTCCATAGGGATAGCAAACCCTATACCCTTTCCTTCACCATAGATGGCCGTTACAATCCCCAGAGGATTTCCTTCGCTATCGAGCAACAGCCCTCCGCTGTTTCCCGGGTTGATTGCCGCATCAGTCTGGATGAGATTTGCATAGACTTTGTTATCGATCCGCAGATTTCTCCCGATTGCGCTGACAACGCCTGCCGTGACAGAGCTTGCCAATCCATAAGGATTACCAATGACAATGGCCTTTTCACCGACAAAAACACTTTTCTTTTTCCCCATTGTTAAATAGGGGAAATCAGTTTTATTTGAAATTATTTTCAAAAGCGCGATATCGAATTCAGGATCACTGCCGAGTACATGAGCTTCGTATTCCTTACCATTAATAAATTTCACCCGGATATTAATTGCCCTTGCAATGAGGTGTTCATTGGTCACAATAATGCCTTTTGGGTCAAGGACAACACCGGAGCCGATATTTTCAACAAGCTCTCCTGTCTCCTCCTCTCCGGCAAAATACCGTTTAAAAAAAGAGGGTTTTTTCTCATCACCCGGCGTTGTCGACATTTCTTCTGTTTTGATATTTACAATGGCCTTGCTCGCCATATCAACAACCTTCACCACCGGATCTTCGGCAGCATTGGCTGTAAGCGGCATTACAGAGGGGACGATGGACGATAAAAAACATAGGATGCACAAAAGATACCGCATGTGTGCGGTAACAACATTGGTCTGATGGACGAATGTCCGGTGAGGTCTTCCCATGGAGTGTTTTTTAATACCAGTCTTCCTTTACTTTTTCCTCTTCTTTATAACCTTTATTACAGCATCGAGGATAGTCTGGGCAATCTCATCTTTGCTCATTTTCGGCACTTCTTTCGAAACCCCTGATTTTTCAATAATAGTCACTTCATTATCGTCGGCGCCAAAGCCGATTCCCGCTTTTGCTACGTTGTTGGCGATAATAAGGTCAAGATTTTTCTTCTTCAGTTTTTCTACCGCATGCTCGAGAATGTTGTCTGTTTCCGCGGCAAAACCAACGAGGATCCTATCCTCTTTGACCTTGCCAAGCTCACCGATAATGTCCGGGTTCTTTTCGAGCTCCAGCATGAGGTAGTTACTGTCACCTTTCTTCTTGATCTTCTGGCAGGCTTCGTTCCTGCATTTAAAATCCGCAACAGCGGCGGTCTTGATAATGACGGTAGCCCTTTTATAGTGTTCCATTACAGCATCTCTCATATCACATGCAGTGGTTACCTGTATCATAGGTATATCGGTCCGGGGCAGTTGAAGAGCAGTCGGGCCGGTAATCAGCATTACCTCTGCGCCGCGTCTACGGGCAATTTTCGCGATAGCGTACCCCATCTTGCCGGAAGACTTGTTGGTAATACATCGAACCGGATCGATGTATTCCGTGGTGGGACCGGCGGTAATAAGTATCCTCTCGCCTGCAAGATCCTTCACGGCAAAGATATCCTCTATATTTTCCATGATCTCTTCAATGGTGGGGAGCCTGCCCTTTCCTTCGGTACCGCATGCAAGATCGCCGCTTGCCGGTTCCATCATCTTGTATCCAGCGTCTTTCAGTTTCTGGGTATTGGCTTGTACCATGGGGCTTCCCCACATCTTTGTATTCATGGAGGGAACAAAAAACACCGGCACTGTTGTGGCCATAACCATTGTTGTAAGAAAATCATCAGCGATGCCGTTGGCAACCTTTCCGATAATGTTCGCCGTGGCTGGCGCGATAACAAGCAGGTCGGCAATGTCAGAGAGTGTTATATGGCCTATTTTTGAACCGGTAAAGAGTTCAAACATTTCGTGAATCACGGTATTACCAGAAACCGTCTGAAACGTAAGAGGCGTTACAAATTCCATGGCGTTCTTCGTCATAACAACGTGCACGTTGGCCCCTCGTCTCGAAAGACCCCGTACGAGTTCCACTGTTTTATAAGCCGCAATCCCGCCGGTAACCCCAACGATAATCTCTTTATTCTTCAGCATCGTAAATCGTTTTTCCATATACCCTCTCAGACGTTCAGACCGAGTCTTCTGATAAACCTGGTGAAGAGGTTTGCCTTCGGCACATAAACAGGTGAAACAATGTTCACCTTCCCGATCACCTCATTATCAAGTTTGATTATCATCTCACCCAACTTCTGCCCTTCACGTATCTCACCTGTCACCTTCTCCGGAATAAGCATTTCCTTTTTCACAGTGCCTTTTTTATCAACTGACATGGGGTACAGGAAATTGCTCTCAGCTATCCCTTTCATCTTTCTGTATTTCCCGTCAACAAGAAAAATATCTTTATCGATGACCTCGCCCTTCTTCACAACATTCAATATTTTATACTGAGCAAAGGCTTTTTTCAACTTTTCCATAACAACATTATCACGTATTTTACCTGTGGGACTTCCCATGACAACCACAATAAAGCGCAGTTCTCCCCTCTTTGCCGTTGAAACAATATTGAACCCGGACTCATGGTAATAGCCCGTCTTTAAACCATCGGCCCCGGGGAATTTCGTAAGCAATTTGTCGGTATTGGTGAGGACAAACTTCCCGTCCCTGAAACTGTCTGTTTTCGTTGAGGTCCACTCAAGGAGCTTGGGATATTTCAAGAGTTCCCGGGCAAGTATAACAAGATCGTTGCAGGATGTCAGGTCCTCTTTTTCTCCTTTGCCCGGAGGGAGGCCGTGGACGGAATGGTATTCCGTATCAACAAGGCCCAGCATCTTTGCCTTTTCATTCATAAGCCGGACCATCTCATCGATACTGCCGGTAATATGCTCGCTTATGGCATATGCCGCGTCGTTTGCCGAATGGATCATCATTGCTTTCATAAGCTCGTCAAGAGTAAAGATCTCGCCTTCTTTGAGATAGACCTGACTTCCGCCTATCCTTGCCGCTTCCTTCGAAACAGTAATCTTATCAGTCAATTTGATCGCGCCGGTGGCCAGCTTTTCCATGACAACGTCAGCTACCATAAGTTTTGTAATGCTTGCAGGCGGTCTCTTTACGTTCGCGTTCTCGCCTTCCAAGACCTTACCGGTACCTGCCTCTACAACGATATACGCCTTGTATGGCAATGCTGATTCCTTGACTCGCCTCTCCGTTGAAGAGTTTTTCGCCGGTTCAGTTTTTTTCTTCTCTACCCTTCGTGCCTCTGTAATAGTCGCCCAGGAGAGGAGTACAAGGACAATAATGCATAGTTTTTTCATAGTGCTCACTTTCTTCATTAATTTATTTACTCATTTTATCCATAAAGACCTTTAGCAGGTCTATAGGTATGGGGAAGATAATCGTTGAATTCTTCTCCGTTGAAATCTCGATGAGGGTCTGCAAATATCGTAGCTGTAGAGCCATAGGGTTTCTGGACAGCACATCGGAGGCTTCCGCAAGCTTTCCCGATGCCTGGAATTCACCTTCCGCGCTGATAATCTTCGCCCTTCTTTCACGTTCCGCTTCTGCCTGACGGGCAATGGCCCTCTGCATTTCCTGCGGGAGATCAACGTTTTTCACTTCCACATTGGATACCTTTATCCCCCAGGATTCTGTATGCGTATCAAGTATCTCCTGGAGCTTCTCGTTGAGCTGTTCCCTGTGAGAAAGAAGATCGTCGAGTTCGGCCTGACCGAGGACACTCCGAAGTGTTGTCTGTGCAAGCTGACTTGTGGCATAAAGAAAATTCTCCACGTCGATAATGGCTTTTAGGGGATCGACGACCCTGAAATAGACAACAGCGTTCACCTTAATGGACACGTTATCCTTGGTAATAACATCCTGCGGGGGTATATCGAGGACAACAGTTCTGAGGCTCACCTTAACCATCTTGTCGATAATGGGGATAAGGATGATAAGCCCCGGACCCTTGGGAGCGCCGAGGACCCTGCCGAGCCTGAATATAACACCTCTTTCATATTCATTTAAAATCTTGATGGCACTGGCAAGAAAGAATACGATTAAGACTGCAATAAATACATACGCCGGGAACATTGAGAACATAATTACCCTCCTTTTTTCTTCACAATTACAACGAGCTTCTCCACGTTTACAACGATTACTTCTTCGCCAACACTGACGGGCTCATCACTTTTCGCATTCCATAACTCTCCATGAACAGAAACCTTACCTTTTTCCAATATATCTGTTTTTGCAACACCTGTCTCACCAGCAAGTCCCTCCATACCCGTTCTTACCTTTGATAGCTGGGCCCTTACGGCATAAGCGAGAATAACAAAAACAAAAAGACCTGAAGCTGCCGCAACGATAAGTATTGTTTTCCATGAAATTGAAAGCACGCTTGAGGGTACGTCAATAAGCATAACAGAACCAACGACAATTGACGCGATACCGGCAATCCCTAAAAGCCCATGGCTTATGATTTTCAGTTCAAGAATAAAGAAAACAATGCCGAGTAGTATAAGCGCCAGTCCCGCAAAGCTGATGGGTATTGTTTGAAAGGCGTAAAGGGCAAGAATCAAAGAGACGCTGCCGACAACTCCGGGAAAAATGGCGCCAGGACTGTACAGCTCGAAAAGTATCCCGTAAATGCCGGCCATCATGAGAAGATAGGCCACATTGGGGTCGCTTACGTAAGAGAGGAACTTATACTTGAAAGTCATAGGGATTTCAACGCTCTTTATGCCTCTGGTCTTCAGGACCACTTTGCCGGACTTCGTTTCAACAGTCTTACCGTCTATTTTAGCCAGAAGTTCATCAGTGTTATCGGCAATAACATCGATGACATTTTTCCCAAGGGCGTCTTTTGCCGTGATAGAAGCGCTTTCTGTTACCGCCTTCGCGGCCCACTCCACATTTCTCCCCTTTTTCATGGCAATGCTTCGTGAATAGGCCTCAGCATCCTGGAGGACCTTCTTCATCATTACCTTGTCCGGCTGTTCTTTGCCGATTGATACCGGGTGGGCAGCTCCGACATTGGTACCGGGCGCCATGGCGGCCACATGTGACGCCATGAGAATGATACTCCCAGCTGAAGCCGCACGAGCTCCCGATGGAGAGACATAGACGATGACAGGAACCTGGGCGTCCATGATATTTTTTACAATATCCCTCATGGATGTATCGAGACCGCCGGGGGTATCGAGGAGGATCATGAGGGCTTCGCCGCCTTTCTCTCTCGTCTTTTCAATTGATTCTTTTATAAAACCGGCAACGGGCGGGTTTATGGCTCCATTAATTGTAATGGAATAAACATCTTTTGCCTGTGTCAATGACGGGATGAAAAAAAATAGTATCAAAAACCCGAAAAGAAGAAAACTTTTTTTTGTATGCTTCTTTATCAGTTTTTGACAGAAACGCTTCATTTATGGGAAAATTTCTCCTTGAGGCTAAGCTCCACAACCTCGGGCACAAATACCGCCACTGATCCGTTAAAAGCTGCCACCTCTTTAATTGTCCTTGAGCTTACAAAAAAATAGTCCTTGCTCGTCATCATAAAAAGGGTATCCATCTCAGGATTCAGGTTCCTGTTCATGGATGCCATCTGAAACTCATACTCGAAATCACTCATAGCCCGAAGCCCCCGAATTACAAAGGGTGCATCCACCTTCTTCACGTAATCAACGAGAAGACCGTCAAAGCTGTCAACGATAACTTTGTCATCTTTATTTATAGATCCCCGGATCAACTCTTTCCTCTCTTGCACGGTAAAAAGGGTTTTCTTTTCAATGTTATTTGCAATGGCAACAATAACCGTATCAAAAAGCTCCAGACCGCGGTGGAGGATATCCAGGTGCCCGAATGTAATAGGATCAAAACTCCCCGGATAAACAGCCACTTTACCTTTCATTAAAACCCCCTTGTTGTCGACTCAATGTTGAGTATCATAATGGTTGTATCACCATACCTTTTAGTCTTTACGGGAACTATTTTCTGAAAATCCGGAAAAGCAATTGTTTCTCGTTTCGAGTATTCCATGATCATCATGGTATCTCTTCCGTAAATTACATTTTTTTCCAATATGATCATTATCTCTGTAAGGTAACCCTTCTCGTAGGGCGGATCCATAAAAATTATATCATAGAGAGCGCCCTTGCTGCAGAGAAAAGGGACTGCATATCTTACATCCATATCAAGGACTTGGCAATAACTATTTAGTGACAGGGCTTCAAGGTTATCCTGGAGGATCGTCACCCTCTTTGGATCGTTCTCCACACACGTTGCCGATGCAGCTCCCCTGCTCAGGGCTTCTATGGAAAATGACCCCGAGCCGGCAAAGAGATCAAGGATATGTTTTTCTTCCACATCGCCTATGATGTTAAAGAGCGCTTCCCGTACCTTTGATGATGTATAGCGGGCATCATTGCCGGGAGCAATACCGATGGCTCTATTTCTGAGACTTCCGCCTGTGATCCTCAGATTATTCATGGCAACATCTTTCTTCTTCATGGAAATAGAGACCGGGAAACTTCCATGATTCTTTCTACCCCTTTTATTTCGTAAGGAGCACAATAAAGAACCATTAGGTTTTTACCTTTATAGGTATTTTCCAGGAGATTTATATAATGTGATTGCATTGTTCTTCGTATCCGGTGAAATTCACAATCGCTGTCCTTTACCACATTATTGATAATAATATTTTCTACCTTTAATTGATTATCCTCCAGTTCACAAATAACCCTTTCGGTGAGCTTTACCCCGAGGGCTTCAGGGATCGTCACAATGAGGTACTTTACCATCATGGGATTTCTGATGAAGGCAACAATCCTTTCAGCAAGTGACTCCCAGTTCGCTATAATTTCAAGGAGCGTTTTCTTTGATTCGTTGAGTTTCACCGCCTCTTTTATCTTTTCCAGATAGCTATAGATATTCATATAAAACTTTGTTGCCGCCTCCATATGGGAAAGAAAAAGCTCCGGCAGTTTCAGAAGGCGTAGTGTATGGCCTGCCGGCGCCGTATCCCAGACAACAACATCATATGTTTTCCCCTCCACAAGTTCCATAATAAAATTGAGCATATATTCTTCTTCGATACCCGGCGCCGACCCGATATAATCCACAAAATCATAATCAACATCTGCAAATGAAGAAACTACATCATAAATCTCAGGGCCGAACCGTTTTTTCCAGCGCTTGAGAATAATCTCTGATGATACTTCAAGGGCATATAATTCGTATTGATCGTGAATTCTGACTTCTCTGTCGCCAACCTCTTTTTCGAAAATGTCTGAGAGCGACGGCGCCGGATCACTGGAAATGACAAGTACCTTTCTTTTATCCATGGCAAGTTTGAGCGCAATGGCGGCAGCACAGGTCGTCTTTCCGACACCTCCTTTTCCGCCGATCATGATAAGCTTTACGTGGTCATCTTCAATGCCTGCAAGGCCCATAGGTCACCTATCATATCATTTCATGTGTTAAAAAGCGATTCCTACCAGGTTATTCCAATTCTCAATCTGATAGTTCCTCGCAGCTCTGCTGTAGGGAGGTTCATTCAACCGTGCATTTACGTGAGAAAACATTTTATTGACGTATGAGAATGGACATGAGACCTGTTTTTTCATTTACTGATCGATTAGACTTTAGACTTGTTATTTTTTCTCTCTCTGCCGATAATAATAGAGATGCTCAGCAAGGATCAGCAACATGGGTGAATCAATATCTCAAGACGATCTCAATGCGCTCTTCGGTGAACTGTCATTAGAGACAAAAGAGACACCTGCGCAAAAGATCGACAACACGGATGAATCAATATCTCAAGACGATCTCAATGCGCTCTTCGGTGAACTGTCATTAGGAACCAAGGAGATGCCTGTGCAAGAGACAAAAAGTGTCGAGAGTGCCGGTGGGAGTGAAAATCTCTCGCAGGACCAGATCGACGCACTCCTTGAAGAACTCCTCAACGGCTGACGGTGCTGATATCGCTTCGCTGTCCTTCATATAATTCTTATTTCAACGGAAATGACGCGAGGTGTTCGAGAACGTAATAAAGCTTTCAGATGCTCAGCGTCTTTAATCTGCGCCTTTTGTCTTCCCTGTCAGTTCATCCATTAATGCTTTGACATTGGTCAGTTGCCTGATCCGGTAACCGTTGGTTCCGACTGTATAAAGGGGGGCCTCTGTTTCAGGATTATATCCGCAAGAACTAAGAAGACCGTTGCAGATGCAGAAACTGCCGCCATCATCAATTTTTGCTTTGCATTGCGTGAAGTTTCCTTCCCTGTCTTTTGTCAGGACATATCCTTTATCACAGTGGGGTTTTCTCTTCCTTGCGAGAATACTCTGATACATGGGCGATTCTTTTATGACCATAAAGGGGAGGCCACAGGGTGAACCCGGGTTCTGTGTAGCAAAAATATCATCCTTGCCGGCACCGATGACCGCCTGTTTGTAGGCATCGGTGGCACTGCATTCTTCGGTAACAAGAAAACGGGTGCCCATCTGTACCGCGTCGGCCCCCATCCGAAGAAATGTAACGATATCCTCGTGCGAATATATTCCCCCGGCAACAATAACGGGAAAATCACCATACTGCACAGCCATTTCCTTTACAGGGGGAAGCAGGTTCTCAAGTTTATTGGATTCGAGAGAGATGTCTTCCAGTTTAAATCCCAGGTGACCACCGGCAAGGGGTCCCTCAAGGACAACGGCATCAGGCCTGTAGTGTGCCCGTTCCCACTTTTTACATATAAGCTCCAACGCCCGCGCTGAAGAAACAATGGGAATAAGGGCAGTATCACCGGGGTCCTTGATAAGCGGCAGGCTAAGCGGCAGTCCAGCGCCGGATATAATCACGTCAGCCCCTGCATCAATAGCGGCCCTTACCGAATCTTCGTATGTCTTTATCAGGGCAACCATGATATTGATGCCTGATATGCCGCCTTTTGCCTTCGCAAGCAAAATCTCTTCGTAAACCGCTTCATAGATAGTAAGTTTTTTATTGTTTCGTTTCGAGACAACCCTGTCAAGGGCTGCGCTCGATACAATACCGACACCACCTTGTTCTGCAACAGCACTGGCAAGTGGAGACAAGGAAACCCCGACACCCATACCACCCTGAATAATGGGCACCTCTATCTTTTTTCCTTTAATAACCAGGGGGGGTAATGCCTGTTCGGTGTTCATTCTAATACCTCTTTTTACCCGTAAAGGTCCTGCTGGTTTTTTGCTTGTGCTTTCTGCGGTCATGGAAACGATCTTCTTTTTGCCGATAATCTTCCTGAAACTCTTTGAGCTGAGGATATTCCTGACCGCCCCCCTCATCATCCATAGCCATTTTCAGCAGGGCTGCTGCGATATCGAGAGTAGCGTAATCTTCCTTCAAAAGGGATTCAACAATCTGTACATACCGTTCCGTATTGCCTTTATCAATAATAGCTCTCACCTTGTCGAGAAGGGTTGTCGTCTTTACTTCCTCTACATCGATAAGCGTCGGTATGGATCTTCGGGGAATCTTTATTGAAGCATAGGCTTCTATATCCCTCAACTTATAGAGCTCTCTCCCTACAACAAAGGTAAAGGCAAGTCCATTTTTGCCGGCACGGGCAGTTCGTCCGATACGGTGGACGTAATACTCCTCGTCCTGGGGAATATCGTAGTTAAAGACAGCCTCAATATTTTCCACATCAATCCCTCGTGCAGCTACATCGGTCGCCACAAGTATTTCCGAGGCATTCCTCTTGAATTTGTCCATGGCATGGTTTCTCTGCTGCTGTGTCATATCTCCGTGAAGCCCTAAAGCGGGGTAGCCGCGCGCCTCGAGATGCATGACAACCTCATCAACTCTCCTTTTCATATTGCAGAAAATAAGCGAAGATTTGAGCCCGTAAAGATCAATAAGCCTACAGAGGACATCAAGCTTTATGCCCTCTTTCACCTCAAGGTAATACTGCTCAACATTAGGCACAGTTAATTGCTTGTGGACAACCTTTATCAGTTCAGGGTTTCTCTGATATCTCCGGGTAAGGTCAAGAATAGGTCTCGGCATGGTAGCCGAGAAAAGGAGCGTCTGTCTCTCTTTGGGGGTTTTCTGAAGGATTATTTCCACATCATCGATGAAACCCATGTTGAGCATTTCATCGGCTTCATCGAGGACAACGGTCTTGACGCTGTCAAGCTTCAAGGTACCTCTGTTTATATGGTCGATAGTACGGCCCGGTGTGCCTATCATGATGTGGGCGCCGCTTTTGAGGACCCGTATCTGCCTGTCTATGGGCTGCCCTCCGTATACTGCTAATATAACGACATCTTTCTTAAATTTAAGAACCCTCTTCATCTCCTCTGCAACCTGAATTGCCAATTCCCGTGTGGGACACAAAACGATAGCCTGCAACTTTTTTATTTTAGGTTGGATCGATTCCAGAATGGGAAGTCCAAAAGCAAGCGTCTTTCCTGTGCCTGTCTGTGCCTGTCCTATAATGTCTTTTCCCTCGAGGATGGGTGGGATCGCCTGCGCCTGGATAGGAGTCATTTCTTCAAACCCTATGTCCTGAATCGCCCTGAGCAGGTCTTTTGATATTGCAAGATCTTCAAACTTCTCTGTTGCCATAATTATTCCTTTGTCTATTTAGTTGTAGCCGTGAATCAGTTTATACGCAATAATAAAATGTAATGGATTGGTAAAGCTGATAAATTGACAACACGACTTGCTACTATAACATATAGTTACCCAATATTGCAAAGATAACATTAGGTTTTGTCCTTTTCTCTCAAAAAAGTAATGCATAACAATGGAAAATAAGAAGCACTGGTCATACCTTTGACCTTTCCGGAAAGTGTGGAATTTTATTTTCTGCGTTGCAAGAGGAATTGACGACATTTTTGTCGACACGGGACATGTCATTCGACATTTTTACCCGGAAATCATACTGTTTGAAGGGACAATTTACAAATATGATGAACTATTACAATGAGTTACATATATCTTGATCAATGGCACGAGTATTGCTTTTCTTATTTCTATGAACAGATTGAATACGAAAAACAATGTCGGGAGGTTGAAGATGAAAAAGATATTAGTAATAGTGATGGTTTTGATGATCGGAATTATGTTCGTCAACCCTACGCTGGGCTACAGCAATGCCTGGGATCGTGGCCGCGGCGATGCGAGACGAGGGGTAGTCAATAATTACAATCACTATGACCGGCAGCCTGCCCGATATGATAGATCACGCAATAATAACGACGGGTTGCTTATCGCAGGAATAGCTCTTGGCGGTATTGCCCTCGGCGCAATCCTCGGCAGCGCCATGTCACAGCCGAGAACGGTAAACACCCAACAGGCCGTTTACAATGACCCCGTCTATTCACAACCAGTAGCATACGGAGCAACCTATAATGAAGATACTCCTCCAGGACAGTGGGTTATGGCCCCAGGTCAATGGGTAAACGGTCAATGGGTAGCGGCCCACAAAGTATGGGTACCAGTCAACCCGTAAGAACAAACAAGATATCTGTAAACCACAGCCCCGATAAACACCATCGGGGCTTTTTTATTGATAGTTAATTGAAAGATACTTCTTCGATAATAAGACCACCATTTTTTCTAATACTGGGTATTTTGTGTCCAGCCAACGGCTTGGAGAAAAGCGTCTCTGCGCGCCCTTTCGTGGAATGATGCTATGTTTGAAACGGTAATCGTTGCAATAGACAGAATTAGGGAGAAATCCTCCTATCCAACAGCGTCCAGGCCTTTTTTCTGCACAAGTGATAGCAATTTAAGGGAAGGTCCCCGTGGGTGTTTTTCGCCTCTTTCCCATTGGCTTATCAGACTGACAGTCACATTAAGATAACTTGCAAAAACTGCCTGACTAACACCGGCTTTTTTTCTCAATTGGACTATTTCTTCAGGGGAAAGTTCTTCTACGGGTGTTAGGCATGACGCGTCAAAGTCGCGCATCGTCTTTGCATCTACCAATCCGATTCTATGGAGCCCTACCGCCGTTTCGTGTACTGCTGCCAGTGCATCAGTTCGATATTTCTTTTTCATGGGTGTACCTCCTCCACTTCCCCGGATTGCTGTGCTTTGGTCAAATCCTCATTGCTGAAACCTAAATAAATATGTGCCAATCTACGATAGACGTCCAGTTCTATTGGGCTCAGGTTAGACTTTGCATTTTTAGGAAATCCATATAAAAACACCGATAGAGATCCAACACGATATGCAATAATTGTCCTGTAGCCACCTCGTTTGCCCTGGCCAATACGGGCAACACGCTTCTTAATGAGCTCTTTCCCTAACGCTCCATCGGCCCAATCCTTGCTCGATTTCACGTATTGCATTCATTAGCATCTCGTCATTAATATGCTCTTTCCGGGCAAAGCGTGCAAACCAATTGGTTTTGAATATCCGCACCTGACCTCCAGAATCAATATTGTTATATTATAGCACTCGGTGCTATAAAACAAAAGTTTTATTGTTGTCACAAACCTTCCTGAAAGCGAGTTTTGCAGTAAGGTTTTCTTTGTGAAGATTACCAACGGTAATCGTGGACAAAATATCCATAAAAAACCAACCATCACTTTTGATGATATTACCGACTAAAAACCATATTCAAGGAAAAGGATGTTTTTATTATCCTATAATTTCAATAAATTTCACTATTGCTTTATTTATAATGCAACGATATCATATTGAAAAGTAGAAATTTACCAACTTGGTATATTAAATGTTAGAACCGAAGGAGAAGAGGTATATGCAAGAAAACTCTGAGCAGATGCTTAATAAAATAGTTTCGAAATTCGATACAGATGAAGAGCTCGTGGTCAGTTCGGCGTATGGTGATGGCGGCACTACTCTTCTCTTCCCAAGGCTCATACGGGCTGCAATGAGCCAGTGGGAGGACGGTGGCGCAACGGTATCACGCTATGCAATATGGGCCAATACGGTCAGAGACCATATTTCTGCTGCTATACATCTAATAGAAAACTGTGAAACAAATGATGGGTGCCGCTTATTGATAGCTGCTCATAATAGCTTGAGTGCATTTTCTGAGATTCAGAAGCGGCTTGACCCATCAAACAAAGTAATAGAGGTATAACTTGGACAGGCTTGTTAATATGGGATTTAAGCATGTCGGTGTCTGGAAGTTGAGCGGTGAGAAAATCCTTTATAATCTAGAATTATGCTCCAACCTAAAGAACGTATTGTATGCTTTCATATGTGATAAGTCAGTTTTGTACATAGGCAAAACCACACAGCAATTGAAGAAAAGAATGTACGGCTATCAAAATCCAGGTCCAACACAATCGACAAACATAAAAGGCAATGGTCTTATTAGAAAGCTAGTCACTTCAGGCAAAGAAGTCGAGATACTTGCACTACCAGACAATGGCTTGCTCTATTACGGTGGTTTTCACGTAAACCTTGCAGCGGGGCTTGAAGATAGTATCGTCTCTACAATTAAGCCTCCTTGGAACAAGATGGGAATTTAAGTTCTAATGCTCGGCTTGCAGCGAATCCGCGCGATGCGCGTCTCGCTGAAGCCGAGCATTATACCAGGAGGACAAATGAAGACGGTAGCGGTATTCGTTGTACTGGCACTTCTAAGTGTGTGTCCCACTTTTGCTGCAAGTAAAGGTGAAATAGCTCCGAAAAGCACTTACAAACAAATAGGAGCCACATTGCTTTCACCAAGTGAAGCGGGTTGGTATTTAGCACAATCAACTGCCTATGGGATAGCCTTTGGCAGGCAGTACGGCAGCAAAAATGAAACCGCTATTGCCAATACAGTCATTTTCAAAGTCGATGGTTTTGAAGAAGACAAAGCGTTTCTTGATTACATTGTGAGCGAACGAGAAAAACAAGATGACAAAACAAGATTCAAGATATTGGACACAAAGAACGAACATGTGAGCTTCAAGGGCTCATCCTGTCTGAAGTATCGGGCGCTTTCAGAAGACCATAAGAGCCAAGGAATCAATTCAGCGGATTTTCAGTACTTGAAGACGTTTGGTTACATTTGCCGCCATCCTTCAAACCGAGTCATTGCGTTTCAGATGGAAATCTCACACAGAGGCAAAGATAAAGCGTTTCCAGAAGCGTTGCTTTCGGCGGGCGAGGAGTTCTTCAATAATATTCAGTTCAATGATCAGGGACTGAAATAGTATAAGGTATAACCAATGCGTGCAGCAAATCGGCGTGAAACGCCTCTTGCTGACGCCAGCGTTATGCGATGAACATAAGAGCTGTATGTAGCCATACTTGGTGCCATACATTAGTATTGCTACTAATGTATAAGTTTGGTATAGTGTGTTAATGAGAAAAGCAACCTTCGAATGGGATGAGGAAAAGGACAAGGAAAACCAGACCAAACATGGTATTTCTTTTCTGACTGCACAACGGGCTTTTCTTGATCCCCACCGTATTATCGCTGAAGACATTACCCATAGTAGCGAAGAAGGCCGGTATTACTGCATGGGACGTGTAGGTGAAGGTATTTTGACTGTCAGGTTTACATACCGTGGTAACATTATTCGAATTTATGGCGCAGGTTACTGGAGAAAAGGAAGGAAAATTTATGAAGACCAAAACAAAATACACTGAAGAACCCATGGGCGATCTGAAGGTCGTCAAAGACTTTCTCCCCCCACCAGATCAGTTGGTGCTGAGGGAAGACAATATTAAGGTAACCATATCCTTGAAGAAATCGAGTATCACCTTTTTCAAAGAACAAGCAAAGAAGCAGAAGACTTCTTACCAGAAGATGATAAGAGAGGTAGTGGACTGGTATGCTTCGCATTATCAAAAGAACGCATAACCCGACGGTGCAGCCAATAGCCCGCTACGCGGGCTCTTTTTGTTATTTGCTTTTACCAATCCATTGCTTGATAGAGGAGACCTGTTGCCGAAAGGAATATCGGAGGATTTATCATACCCATCTTAGCGAAGGTGATCGTGTCCGAAGGACCGGTGCGCAGGCTTGAACATCAGCGCATATGCTCCCTTGCGCATCGAGGGAGTTAAGCTATTAGATGGGTCAGAAATCCGTAGTAATGAGTGGAGGGAATGGGTCTCCTCTATCAAAACAACCATGATTCAATTCATCTGCATCTTTCAGAAATATCAAGAAGTGCTTTTTTGTCTTTTTCCGTCTCGCGGGTAGCGACGAAGGCGGGGGTGGTGAATGCGTTCAGCGCATCTGTGACTGAAAGTACCCCTTCGGCAGAATCCTTTCTTCCCGTGAAGGGAAATATGTCCGGGGTCCTCTGACACTTGCAGTTGATATTTACCCTGCTCACCTGGTGGATAAGGACATTTATACAATGTGCCATCAGATCGGGGTCTCTACCGAAGATACTTGCCTGCTGGCCGTAATTGGACTCCACCGTGTAGCGCAAAGGTTCTTCTATGTCATCGTAGGAAACAATGGGAACAACAGGGCCGAATTGTTCTTCGTGATATATTCTCATCTGCGGATTTACAGGATAAAGAATTGTCGGGTGGAAGAAGGTCCCCTCTGCCGTACCGCCTCCATTATTGACAATCCGGGCGTCATATTTCAGGGCATCCTTTATCAGGCCCGATAGATATGACGTTTTATCGGGCTCTACGAGGGGCGTTATGAATACATTCTTTTCCCAGGGCATCCCGCAGATGAGCCGCGACGCTTCTTCAGTAAAACGCTTCACAAAAACTTCTGCGATACTTCTGTGGACAAAGAATATCTTCAGCGCGGCGCACCGCTGGCCATTGAAGGCAAAGGCCCCCATAACAGATTCTTTTATGGCGACATCGAGGTCCGCATCGGGTAATATTATGGCCGGGTTTTTCGCCTCCAGACCGAGTACGCTCCGCAGTCGGTGCTGTTTCGGATGGAGCCTCTTCAGTGAAGAAGCGACACTGCTTGTGCCCACAAAGGCAAACAGATCGACCATGCCAGACGACATAAGCGGGGGGATAATCTGCTGCCCATCACCAAATACAATATTTACAACCCCTTCAGGAAAAGCATCCCGAAATACCCGAAGAAGAGGGCCAAACAAGAGCGCCCCGAATCTGGGCGGTTTAAAAATAACCGTATTCCCGGTGAGAAGCGCCGGTGCAATGGCGGTGAATGTTTCATATAAAGGGTAATTAAAGGGACCCATACAGAGTGCGACGCCGAGGGGGACCTTTTTCATTCTCCCTACTATTCCCTGTTCGCAGCTCAGTTTGAAAACAGCACGTTCCTGTTTTTTCAGGACCTTTATCGTATCCCTGATATAGACTATGGTACGGTCAAACTCTTTCAGCGAATCACCATAGGGTTTCCCTATTTCCCACATCAGTATTTTTGCAATATCTTCCCTTTTGTCCTTCATCCCCGACAAAAAGACTTCAAAGCATTTGATCCTCTCCTCGGCAGGCATAGCGGGCCAGCGTCCTTTCCCATTGTCAAAGGCTCTCCGCGACGCGTTAAGCGCCTCCATGGACTCAACTTCGGTAAGGAGGGGATAGCCACCAATGATCTGAGGGGTTAATACTGAAGCAGTGCGTGTGCACACCGGAGAAAAGACTTCCCGGAAAAGACCCTCCCAGGTCCTCAAGGTTCCTCCTATCAGGTATTCTTTGAGCATAATGGGGTTTTCCAGAGCAAATTGTCTTGGTATATCTTTTGTTTCTGGAAAAAACGAATCCGTCCTCTTCTTTATCATCTTCAGATATTCCTCATATGGCCTGTTGTGGCATAACGATACAAAAACCCCTAATTATATAGAAAAAAGCCCCCGATGTCATCAACCTTTCATAAAGAATTCAGCCCCTGCTCTTTCAGGACAGAGGCTGAATATATTGCGACAATCTTGCGTAGTCCTCATCCGTAAACTCATGATAAGGCTATCAGTTTTCGAATCGGAAACTAGCGTAATTTAAAACGCTGTATCTTCCCCGTTGAGCTCTTCGGAAGTTCCTTGATAAATTCTACCCAGCGGGGGTATTTGTACTTGGCCACATGGTCCAGCACCCACTGCTGTATTTCCTTTCCCAGGTCTTCTGAGGGTTCTTGCCCCTCGTTGAGTACGACCCATGCCTTGGGCTTCACGAGGCCCTTTTCATCGTTCTTTGCCGTTACGGCTACTTCAAAAACAGCCGCATGGCCCATAATACAGTTTTCAACTTCAACAGGAGATACCCAGATACCGCCCACTTTCAGCATATCGTCACCACGACCGGCGCACCAGTAGTAGCCGTCTTGATCAACATAGTATTTGTCGCCCGTGTTGATCCATTCACCCTGCATGGTAGCCATCGTCTTTTCCCTTTTTTTCCAGTACTGCTGGGCGGCGCTTCCACCCTTTACCAGGAGCATGCCGATTTCTCCCTCAGGCACATCCTGACCATTATCATCAATAAGTTTCAATTCATAACCAGGGACGGCCTTCCCTGTAGAACCCGCCTTCACTTCGCCAGGCCGGTTGCAGATAAAGATATGAAGCAGTTCAGTGGTGCCGATGCCGTCAATAATTTCAACACCGAAACGTTCTTTCCAACGGATATAGATATCAGGAGGCAGCGCCTCGCCTGCGGAGACGCAAAGGCGGACAGATTTAAATTCGTGGTCTCCCTTCGGGTCAGGTTTTGTACCATTTTCTTTATCCTGCTTTTCCTTATACTCCAGCATCTGGCCGTATAATGTGGGGATTCCAAAGTACACGGTGACGCCATATTTGGCAATATACTGGAAAACACTCTCAGGCTTAGGTGGGCCCGCATTGAGCACTACCGAAGCGCCTACGCCAAAGGGGAGATAATTGCTGTTACCAAGACCGTAGGCAAAGAAGAGTCTCGCCGATGAATAGAGTATATCTTTTTCCGTCAGTTTTAAAACGCCCTTTCCAAAACCCTCTAAGGACGCTACCATGTCATGCTCTGAATGGATGGCGCCCTTTGGCGCTCCTGTCGACCCTGAGCTGTAGAGCCACAGGGCAACGTCATCTTTGGTTGTAAACTCAGTCTTGATGGTCTCCGGTGCATGTCTGTACATCTGTTTGAAGGGCAATAAGGCGCCATCTTCCTCTGAGATAACGATAAGATCACGAAGGTAGAGAAGATCACCGGTGATCTTCGTGACAAGAGGAAGGAGCGAGTCTGAAATAACGAGTACCCGCGCCCGGCTGTCATTCAAATAATACTCGTAGTCGGCAGGGGTAAGCATGGTATTTATGGGAATCGGCACTGCCCCTATTTTGATGGAACCCCAAAACACCGCATAGAACTGCGGTACATCAAGCATGAGTATCATGACACGATCATCGATATGCACCCCGAGTTCGCGCAATCCGTTGGCATTCTTGTTAATCATCTTCTGTAAGTTTTTATAGGTATAGTTTCTTAAATCCGTATATACCGCTACCTTGTCGCCTCTACCCTCACGGACATTCCGGTCGATAAAATAATCCGCTGCATTGAAAAATTCTGCTGAGCCACCGTGAATCATATCTCCTCCTTACATTGTACTCTTGGTTTAACGTTGCATATGAGCGCTTCCATGAACTTTTACGCAGCACTTTAATTTTAACACTGTACATATTCGATATTCAAGAGTTTTCCCATCTTTATAAGCTTTTCCGCAAGGAGCTTGACAATGATCTCCCTGGGGTAAATCCCCATTTGTCTGAATATGCTGGTCTGATGCCCTGTATTCACTGCCCCGCCGATAATAAAGTTTATCACATCAGAACTGTGGAACAATTTGTACAGATCAGCCACAGAAGATTGCGACTCAATATTTCGAGCATCTTCCTCAATTATATTATACACTTGATTTAACGTAAGAGCACCTTCAGTGGTGTAATCGATCCCCTCAATCTCATACGAAGGCGGCTTGTGAAAAGCCTGCGAAACTTCCATTATTTTCACCGGCACCCCCAGATAACGCCCAACCATCTCTGCCGTAGAGGAACCGCAGACCACTTTGAGCCCTTTCATCTCCATAAAACGGCGAACAGTTTCTCCATCCTTCTTCTTGTTTTCCGGTGGGCCTGTAAGAATATTCAGGGTCCTTGCCTCCCTGCAGGTGAGCACAAGACAGGTCGTATCATCACCCAGAGACGTTCCTGAGATTGCCCTCACTTTTGCGAGGACTTTCGCCGGCATATCGGCAACAGTTGTCCCCTGGGTCAGACAGCCGTTCATAAAATCGCAGGCGCCCTCTATGCCCCAGCCAAGACGGTACTGGTGGCCAAGACCTGCCTGGCTGACGCCGTCGCTGACCATGGCAATGCCATCGCCATAATCAAGCAGGCAATTGACTTCCGAGATCATTTCGAGACCCATAGGGAAAGCTCTCTGTATCGGTAAGTAGGCCGCCAGACGGTTGTTGATAAAAACAGGAGCAGGTATCTCATAGGAGATAACGGTGGCATGACCGCTGTTCAATACCCGGCATACGGAAAAGGCCGCGAAAGGAATGTCTCTGGTCCTCGCTTCATGCATTGTATCAACAAGCTTCTCACAGGCCTCTCTCAGGGTAAAACCGAGACGGATAAGCTCCATGAGTCGCGAGGCACACATGACCGCCGCGACACGGGCCTTGATACCTGTGCCGATTCCATCGGCCACAATAGCCGTGGTAGCCTCAGCGGTACGCTCCACGAGAATGTAGTCACCACAGATACCATCCGGTTTTTTCGGACCCTGGGCGAAATAGATCTCGATGTACTTCCTGGGGTCATCGGGTTTCGGGTTCATCGCCCTCACTTAAGGTCATCAGTTTTCTTACCAGCTCTTCACCCCTGGCAGTACTTTCACCGAGAAACTGGGCAATAGTTTGCGCCATTTTCAGTTGGTGTTCCAGAAGCTCACTCGCCTGGGCAACGGTCTGGGAACGTATCTCTTTGAGCTGTTTCTGCTGTTCTTCCTGACTGGTAATATTTATAAAGATGCCTACAATCTGACGTTCGTCTTTGAGCATGTAAAAGAGTTCCCTGGTAAGGAGATTGTAGTGGCGGTGCGAAACGGTAATATCAAGAGTCTCAGTGATACCGGATATAAGTTTTTCGAAGGGCGCCGGGTCCATCAGATAGGAAACATGTCTACCAAGTACGGCATCAGTACAGGAGAAGAACCGTTTGAAAGCAGGGCTCATGGCTAAAATGTTCAATTCCTCATCGACAATGATGACACCATTGGGTGTTGTATTGAAAATCTGGTCTGTTCTGCGCTCTGCAAGCCTCCTCATATAGGGTATGCACATCTCGGGTTCTGCCATTCCCTGAACCACGGCAATAGCCTTCTCGCGACAACTGTCATATCCGCAAGCACCGCAGTTGAGCTGCTGCTGGGGATCTGCTTTTCCTGTTTTTTCAAGTACTTGCAATATCTCTTCTTCCGTTACTGTACTGATAATATCTTTTCTTTGAAAGACTGCGCGGAAGAGACCTTCGTCTTCTACTTCGGGCGCCACATAGGCATCAATCTTTTCGTTGTCGTATTCGATGATATCTTTCCGTCTTTCAAAGAGGTTAGTTTCCTTATTGATCCCCGGTCCGTTGATACAGCCCTGACTGCAAAAAAGCGGCTCTATCAGCGAATAAGGCGATCCAGTCCCGACATCATCGAAAAGGGCCCGCACGTTTTCAATACTATCCACGCGGACTTGTTTCAATTCAAATCCATCATCATCAAATCCGGCTGTCTTTATCATGGCGCCCGGCAGCGGATACAACTGGGCACAGTGCACCGGCTTCTCATCAAGATCACCTTCCTCGCAGTTGGAAAGATGAATCCCTTTTTGTTCAAGCCATATCATCAATTCCCCGAAGGTAAGCACACAATCCACCGATCCTGCTATATCCGGTCTGTATAGTTCCGTTTTTTTAGCAACACAGGGACCTATGAAGACAACTTTTGTATTACTCCCAAGTTTTTTCTTTAACATTCTCCCATGGGCCACCATAGGGGACACAATAGGGAGAAGGTTATCAACAAGTTCCGGCCGGTATTTTTCAATATAATGGACGAGGGCCGGACAGGCTGTACCAATATAGGTTTTTGACGGATCTTTTTCCACAAGTCTTTTGGCATGGATCGAGACCTGGTAAGCCCCCTGGGATGTCTGCCCTACATACCGGAAACCCAGCGCCCGTAAAGCTGATGCAAGACGTGTCCGTTCCCATTTGGTAAAAACTGCGGCAAAAGAAGGGGCAAGGCTTGCGGCAACATAAGCGCCTTCGTCGATAAATTGCTGAGCAACATCAATATCATGACGAAAGGTTTTGGCCTGCTGGGGACACTCACGAATACAGGTCCCACAGGCAATACAGCGTTTTTCGTCTACATAGGCTTGTCCTTTATCCATACGGATGGCCTTCACGGGACAACTTCTCAGGCACCGGTAGCAATCTCTGCAGCGGGCTGTAAGGGTAAAGACAATCTGATGCAGTCCCCTGTCAACCATGGTCTCTCCCTTCGCTTTGCAAAAATCCTCCTGTCTCTCTCTCGATTGCTTCCTGGGCCATTTCAACGGTACATCCATCAATTATATTCTCTCCCACTCTGATAACAGGCCCTTTGTCACACTTCTCAAAACAGAATGACGCGCTTACATCGACAATGCTGCCCAAATCACGGACTTTGATGTATTCCAGGATGTTATGAAGAAGTCTTTGAGAACCTTTCAGAAAACAGCCGGTGCCGAAGCAGACATTCACTTCAACGCTGTGCTCCCCGGAAGAGGGACTCAGCATCATGCCTTCATCGGTAATTCGCTTCCTTGTATGGTAACTCGTATGAAGGAGCTTATGGGCCTTATCGCCGCCTACCTCGCCGAGGACCTTACTATAAAGCTCCGTGATATAAGGATTATCCTGTGACTTATGAAGCTGGAGCATGCGGTCGTTTTCGTAAATACCTTTTGTTCTTTTGCGCATTGCCTCCATATTGGCAAATACGGGTTGTCCTGCCCCGCCGACGCAACCCCCGGGGCATGCCATAACCTCAACAAAGTCATAGTGTGCCTCACCGGACTTCACCTTTTCAATGAGTTTACGAGCATTGCCGAGGCCGCTTACCACGGCAAGGGAAAACTCGCGGCCATTGACGGTAAGACTCGCTTCGCGGATACCCTCTTCACCACGAACACTGGTAAATTCATAATTTTCTCTTTTCTGGCCCGTCAGTTTTTCCGTAAGATACCTTAAGACCGCTTCGCTTACCCCTCCGGAATTCCCGAAGATGACACCTGCTCCCGTTTTAAACCCGAAGGGCAGATGGAACGATTCCGGCTCCAGTTCCCTGAAATGAAGTCCCGCCTCTTCGATCATACGACCCAGTTCCTGGGTAGTGAGGACATGGTCTACATCGCTGATCCCGTCTCGGGTAAATTCAGGCCGCTTTGCTTCGAACTTTTTTGCCGTGCAGGGCATAATGGAGACAACTACGATATCTTCCCTTTCCATTCCAAGATCAGAGGCTAAAATCTCCTTTGCGAGAGCGCCGAACATCTGTTGCGGAGAACGGCACGTTGAGAGGTGACGAATATATTCAGGATAATACTGCTCCACAAACTTCACCCATGCCGGACAGCAGGAGGTGAACTGGGGGATATTATTGTTGTTCTCGATTCGCTTAACAAATTCATTACTCTCCTCCAGAACGGTGAGATCTGCCGTAAAGGATGTATCGAAGACCTTGTCAAAGCCAAGCGCGCGCAGAGCCGCTACAATCTGACCCGACATGGTCACACCGGGTTCCAGCCCGAAAACCTCTCCTAATGCAACCCGAACTGCCGGAGCAATCTGGGCAACAACAACCTTCCGGGGATTATGTAGGGCCTTCCAGACTTGGTCCACTTCCGGTTTTGGTGTAAGAGCGCCGGTAGGACAAACACGGGCGCATTGACCACAGTTGACACATTCCACCTCGTTCAAATCCTTGCCGAAGGAGGGTATAACCATCGTCTGAGCCCCTCTGTAGGCAAAATCTATAGCGCCCACAGATTGTATTTCGGAGCATATCCGCACACAATCGCCACAGAGAGTACATTTGTTTGCGTCACGGACAAGTGAAGGGGAAGAATCATCAATGGGAAGGTCTCTGGCCTGGCTCTTGAAACGGACCTTCGTAATACCGAGACGCCGCGCAAGGGCCTGTAGTTGACAGGTAGCGCTTTTCGGACAGGTTGGGCACGTCTGGCTATGGTTGGCCAAAAGGAGTTCCACGATGATCTTTCGCATATCGCGGATTTCTTCCGTATTGGTTTTCACCTTCATCCAGGAGGCAGGCGTAGTGGAGCATGCCGAAACAAGGCCGATACCGTCCACCTCTACCATACAAAGACGGCAGGCACCGTAGACACTTAGCTCTGAATGATAACAGAAGGTGGGGAGGTCGATTTTAGCCTTCCTGATAATCTCCAGCAGGTTTTTTTCGTTATCAATAGGGATTTCATTATTATCAATAGTAATGTAAAGACTCTCTTTCATCACTTGCCTCCTTTTATGGCCTCAAACCTACAGGATACAACACAGTTGCCGCATTTCGTGCAGAGTTTTTCGTCAATATGGTACGGTTTTCCTTTCTCACCGGTAATAGCTGAAACAGGGCATTTCTTTGCGCAAAGCATGCAGCCTGTACAGAGTGTCTCGTCAATATGGAACCTTGTCAGGGCTTTACATTTGCCTGTGGGGCAGTATTTGTCCTTCACGTGGGCTTCATATTCGTCACGAAAATGTCTGAGCGTGGAAAGGACCGGATTGGGCGCTGTCTTCCCAAGACCGCAGAGGGAACCTTTCTGCACGGCATAAGCTAAGTCCTGGAGGATTGTAAGCGTGTTTTCATCGGCCCTGCCCTCAATGATATCATCAAGGAGCAGCAGCATCTGTTTTGTGCCTTCGCGACAGAGGACACACTTACCACAGGATTCACTCTGGGTGAATTGCATGAAAAACCTGGCGATACTCACCATACAGGTGTTTTTATTCAATACCACAAGGCCTCCGGAACCAACCATGGCACCCACCTTCTTCACGGAATCAAAATCTATGGGGAGATCGAGATGATCTGCTGTAAGGCATCCTCCTGAGGGCCCTCCGATTTGAACAGCCTTGAAACCGTTGTTTAGGGGCTTCCCGGCATCAGAAGTGATGCCACCGGCAACATCGAATACAATCTGGCGCAGTGTCGTCCCCAATGACATCTCAACAAGACCCGCATTCGCCACGTGACCTGTGACTGCAAAGGTCTTTGTGCCCGGAGAGTCCGCTGTACCCATTTCCCGGTATTTATTAATACCAACAGAAAGAATGAGCGGTATTGTTGATAAGGTTTCGACATTGTTGATGACTGTTGGCTTACCCCAGAGACCGCTTTGCACAGGATAAGGCGGCTTCGGTGACGGCATGCCCCGTTTCCCCTCGATGGAGGCTATTAAAGCCGTCTCTTCTCCGCATACAAAGGCGCCTGCGCCTTCCATGACCTTGAGATCAAAAGTGTAGTCAGAGCCGAAAATATGCTTTCCCAGGACACCGAGCTTATATGCATCATCTATTGCCTTGCGCACCCGTTTCACTGCAAGGGGGTATTCTGCACGGACATAAACATACCCTTCATCTGCCTCAATAGCCATGGCTGCAATAATCATCCCCTCAATGACGCTGTGGGGGTTCCCTTCCATGATGCCCATATCCATAAAAGCGCCCGGATCACCCTCATCACCATTACAGATGATATACTTTTTCTCATTCTTCTGCTCTCTTGCAAGGTCCCATTTTTTTCCCGTAGGGAAACCGCCGCCGCCTCTGCCCCGTAAACCTGAAGCAATTATTAAACGGCATATGTCTTCTGACGTCATTTCAAGACAGGCCTGCGCGCCGGAAATGTACCCTCCCTCGGCAATATATTCCCGTATATCTTCAGGATCAATACGCCCGCACTTATCAAGAACAAACCGACGTTGTTTCTGATAAAAGGGCATCTCCTGGGCTCCGGAGCAGAGTTTTTTTGTTCCCGGTTCAATGTAGAGGAGCCGGTGGAGGAGTTCCCCTTTCTTCAGGGTTGTCTCCACAATATCTTTTACATCATCGGCTTTGACCTTTGTATAGAGTATCCCCTCCGGCAATATCGTCACCAGCGGGCCTATCTGGCAAAAACCCTGACATCCGCTTTTTGATGCAGAGGCCCTGCCATTTTCCTCTTTCAACTCCGTAGCAACGGCAAGTTTTGATTCGGCAATGGACTTTAAAAATTCTTCGTATACCTTCATGGACCCATTCACCAGACATCCCGTTCCGGCGCACACGATGACCCTGTTTGTTGCGACAGCCTGTTGCTTATGAAAATCTTCTCCTATCTTATTCAATCCTGCTAGAGTCAGATTCATATTGCGCCTCCCTGGTAATAATTTCATCAATAATAGCCGCCGCACGCTGTGAAGTGACTTGGCCGAAGACTTCCTCGTTTATGACCATGGCCGGGGCAAGGCCGCAGGCGCCGAGACAGTTGACGGTCTCTAAGGTAAAAAGCATATCATCACTTGTTTCCCGTCCATCACCAAGGTTGAGCTTATCGGAGAGCGTTTTATAGAGTCCCATAGACCCTTTCACGTGACAGGCAGTTCCATTGCAGATTCTGATAAGATATTTCCCCTTAGGCTTAAGGGTAAAAAGGGAATAAAAAGTAGCAACCCCAAAAACTCTTGCCGGTGGAATCCCTAATGAGGTAGCAACGAAGGTGAGGATTTCCTCGGGCAGATAACGGTATTCTGCCTGTACGGCCTGTAGGATCGGGATTAAGCGCGAAGGATTCCTTCCATTCCGGTCCACAATTTCGCAAACCCTTTCAAATTTTCTCATTGTTTCCATTCTCGTCAATCTCCTTATACTTTGGCCTTTATTATCAGGGCCAGTTTCTTTGATAGGACAACAAGCGACGAAGCAAGGTTTTCATGCTGAACAATAATTCCTGCCGGGGCAATGACCTTTATAGGGGAAAAATTCCAGATAGCCTGAATCCCGGCTTGTACCATATTATCGGCCAATTCCTGTGCTGCATAAGCAGGGACAGTCAGTATACCGATTTTAATACCCATCCGCCGGATCATATCGGACAGCTTTTTTACATGAAAGATCGTCTTGCCGCATATTTCCGTTCCCACTTTGCTTTCATCAGCATCAAAAGCGGCGATAATGTTGAGGCCATACTCCCTGAAACCTTGATATCCAAGCAGGGCCGCTCCCAGATTGCCGGTGCCTACCAGATAAGCGTCTGTGGTATTGTTCCAGCCAAGAAACTCTTCGATAGTACCCACAAGTTCCGCCACACTGTAACCCAGCTTTGGTCTGCCCACAGCATCGGTAATTGCCAGATCCTTTCTCACCTGAATGGGGAGCATATTGAGATCGTTGCCTATTTTCGTACAGGAGATATATTCCGTCTGTTTTTCATCATGCATCTTTTTCAGATATTGATAGTAGACAGGCAGTCTCCTGAGGGTAGGTTCGGGTATGGGTTTTGTGGGCTGAATCGTTTTCTCGTCTATATTCATCTTCGGGCAACCCCCTCTGTAATAGATATTTTTTTATAGATAATTTTATATCGATATAAAATTATCTAATTAAAATTATTTTGTCAACATTTTTTTACATTTACATTCTTTGACATTATAAACAAAATACTCTATATTGAAAATTGTGATATATGCTTTCCCCCGAAGTTATCAAGGGTTGATTCAATTGTGCTGTGAAATGGGACAGGAGGGCCGTGAAAGGACATTGCATTCATCGAGCAACGACCACCGAAAGTCATCCTATGGCACAGAAAAAACAAAAAAAAGACGAAAGAACGGGCTGACGCTATGAAATTAAAAGAAGTGCAGCAAATTCTCGATGCAGAAGTACTCTGCGGGGAAGATTGTCTTGAACGTGAGGTCACAACGTGCTTTGCCTGCGATCTTATCAGTGAAATGCTTCTTTATGTAAAACCGCAATCCCTCCTCATTACATCGCTTATCAACGCACACGTCATTCACACCGCTCAGGTAATGGACGCAAGCGGTGTTATTTTTGTAGGTGGAAAAAAACCGGATGAAGGGGTCATCAGAAACAGCGCAATGAACAATGTCCCACTCCTCACCACTCCACATCCCATATTCGAATGCTGTGGGTTGCTCTTCACAAATGGTATCGAAGGTGACAAAAAAAACCCTCTCGGTAGGGACTAACTTGTGGTAGACAGTTTACAATATACCCCACAGATTACACTGGAATTCCCTATCGGTGAAAAAGATTTCTTCATGGCTGGAGAATCCGCATCCCGGGTAAAGAAAACCTTGCAGCAATTGGGCCTCAAACAGGACATCATCCGGAGGGTTGCTATTATTATTTATGAGGCCGCCATGAATGTTGCAATTCACGCGAGTCACGGACTCCTTACCGTCCATATCGATCCTGAATCAATCTCTATCCAGACAGACGATAAAGGGGTCGGAATACCCGACATTGAACTGGCCATGCGGGAGGGCTATTCAACTGCCCCCTATGAAGCACAGGAAATGGGCTTTGGAGCAGGTATGGGACTTCCCAACATGAAACAATGTTCAGATGAATTAAGTCTTGATACAAAAGTCGGTAAAGGAACTACCCTCAAGGCAAAGGTGTATTTTATTTCTAAAGAACATCCGGGGTAAGGTAGGTACATATGCCTCAATACTTTCATTCAGTGACGCTTGACGTTGATAAATGTAAAGGATGCACCAATTGCATCAAGCGGTGCCCCATGGAGGCAATCCGCGTCCACGATGGAAAGGCAACGATCATGGAGGAGCGCTGTATCGATTGTGGCGAGTGCATCAGATGCTGCCCCAACCATGCAAAAATAGCTCTTACGGATACTATTAAAAAACTTTCTGAATATAAATATAATATTGCCCTTCCTGCCCCATCCTTTTTCGCACAGTTCAAAGAAAATGAAAATATCAACGACATTCTAAAAGCCTTTCTCCGCATAGGGTTCGACGAAGTCTTTGAAGTTGCCCTTGCCGCTGAAATTGTCGCATACATTGTTCACCGGCAGCTCGCAAATAAAAAACTGAAAAAACCCCTCTTTTCTTCGGCATGCCCGGCTGTGCTCAGGCTTATGCAGATCAAATTCCCCGATCTCCTTAGACAGGTCACCCATGTCCTTACCCCCATGGAAGTGGCAGCAAGAATCGCAAAAGTTGAAGCGGCAAAAAAAACAAATATCGCCTATGATGATATCGGGGCTTTCTTCATTTCACCCTGCGCTGCAAAAGTGACAGAAATGAAACAACCCATGACAACAAAACATTCCGCTGTCAACGGTGTCATCGGCGCAAATCTCATATATAAGGATATCGTTAAAAATCTCGGCAAGGGATTGGCCAACAACAAAAAGGATAACGAAGATTCGGAAGAGCTTCACAAAGCAACAAAAAACGGAATGGCCTGGGGGTATCTGACAGGAGAATCCAAAAATATCGATTTCGGTACAACGCTGGCGGTCAGTGAAATTCATAATGTCATCAGTCTCCTTGAGGAAATAGAACGGGGAGAGCTGAAAAATGTCGACTTCATTGAACTGCAGGCCTGTACTGCCGGATGTGTCGGGGGGCCGCTTAATATTCAGAACAACTTTGTGGGCAGGGTGCATCTGAGAAATTTAATCGGACAATGTGGAGCCAAACCGGCTCATTATGCCGAGAAAGAACTCCTTACTATGTACGAAAAGGGACATTTTGAATCCACGGAGCCGATAAGACCCAATGCTATTATGACCCTTGACAAAGACGTGTCGAAGGCACTCATCAAGATGGAACACCTCGACCAGCTCACGGATGAGCTTCCCGGACTCGATTGCGGCGCTTGCGGCTCTCCGAACTGCAGGGCTCTCGCTGAAGACATCATCCGTGGCATTGCCTTTGAGACGGACTGTGTTATAAAACTTCGTGACAGGGTAAAAACACTCGCTGAAGAGATATTTGAACTGGCACGTATTATTCCGCCTGCAATGGCAGATAATTCGAAAAAGGAAAAGAAAAAGTAAGGTTCTATTATAAAAAGCAGCCTATTTGAAAAAATATGGGGAGGACAGTATGACAATAGCTCAATTAGTCAATGCCCTTGGTCTCGAAGTTCTCACAGGCGACATCAATATGAACAGGGAAATAAAAGCCGGTTATACATCGGACCTGCTCTCTGACGCCATCGCGAATATCGAAGAGGATTCTGTCTGGATTACTATTCAGAGACATATTAATATCCTCGGTGTGGCAAAGCTGAAAGATGCGGCAGCCATTATTATCCCCCGCAACCTCCAGCTTGAAGAAAACGTTATAGAAAAAGCACGTGAGGAGGATATCGCCATTCTGCGATGCCCCCAATCAGCTTTTGAGATTTCAGGACTACTTTATAATATATTGACAAGAGGTTAATATAGGGTGGGGGATTTTTCCTGCGATCTTCATATCCACTCAACATTGTCGCCTTGCGGCAGCTTGGAAATGTCTCCAAATAAGATCGTTGAAAAAGCTGTCGAGATTGGTCTTCATGTCATTGCAATTACCGATCACAATATGACGGAGAATAGCTTCTATGTCCGTGAAGCAGCAAAGAAATATGGTCTTATTGTTCTGTGCGGAATGGAACTGCAGACCCGTGAGGAAATACATCTCATCACGGTTTTTGATGATTTTGAGGTTGCCCTTGACTTCCAACAAAGGATCTATCGTCTTTTACCTGACGTCAAAAATGATCCTGAATACTTCGGAGATCAGGTTATTGTTGACACAAAGGATGAAATCCTCCATAGCGAGGAAAGACTCCTTTTAAACTCCGTAGAAATCTCTATCGAGGATGCTGTAAGCTGGGTCAAATCACATGGTGGGCTGGCAATCCCAGCGCATATCGACAGCCCGACCTACAGTATCATCAGCCAGCTTGGCTTTGTGCCGGACAATATCCCCTTTGATGCACTTGAGGTGCGGAATATTGAAAAAGCAAAGGACCTTTTGCCTCTTATTATGTTAAAAAACATCCCCTTTGTGAGCTTTTCCGATGCCCACTACATCGCAGATGTAGGGCGGAGAAAAACCCAATTACACATGGAGAAACCCGATTGTCAGGAAATAGGTCAGGCGCTAAAGGCCCTCGGAGCAGAAAGACATGATTAGAAGACTAATATCAGTTACCGGTAATTGCTTATGATGGATGAAATTTCTTCCCATATCATGGATATTGCCGCCAATGCCATAACGGCAAAGGCAAAGCATATCGAAATTTCCATCATGGTAGACACAAAAAAATCTCTCACAACATTATTTTTCAAAGACGATGGGATTGGGATGAACGATGAAATGGTCAAAAAGGTCCAGGACCCTTTTTTCTCAACAAAAACAGGAAAAAAAGTAGGTCTCGGCATCCCACTTTTAAAAGGCACTGCAGAAACGACAGGAGGAACTTTCTCTCTGACGAGTGAGCTCGGCAAGGGAGTGGAGATACAGGCCTCTTTCCGCCTCAATCACCCCGATCTTCCGCCTATCGGCAAACTGAAAGATACCATCCTGGTCCTTGTAGTGGGAAACCCGGAAATTGATTTCGCCTTTAGATATGCTGTTGATAAAAGTGAATTTATATTCGATACAACAATTATCAAAGGTCTCCTCGATGGGGTGCCCGTTAACCATCCGGAGGTAGTGAATTTCATCATGAATTATCTTGACGAGCATCTGCAAAATCAGATAGATTAGAGGTTCAGTCAAAAAGGAGGGCTCTCCATGAATTTAGAAGAACTCAAAAAAATCAGGGAAAAAGCACAAAAAGATGTTGAGTTGAGACAGAAAGGGTCGAGGATACGTATTGTCGTCGGTATGGGCACAAGCGGCATCGCCGCAGGCGCCAGGGACGTGTTGAAAGCATTCGTCGAAGAGATCAGCCGGAGAAATTTAAACGACGTTATCGTTACCCAGACAGGGGAGCGGGGCCTCGCCTCACAGGAACCCATGGTTGAGGTATTCGAGGAAGGAAAACCTGTCGTGGTCTATGGAAATATAACTGTTGAAAAAGCAAAACGGCTCATCGCTGAACACGTGGTAAACGGCAACCCGGTCTCTGAATACGCAATTGAAGTAATGTAAAGGAGGTTATCTTCCGTGGATAAAGAGGCAATCCTAAAAAAATTCAAACCGACTCTCGATAATATATTGTATATTCTCCATGATCTCCAGGATGAAAATCCCCAGCATTATCTCAGCAAGGATGACATAAAGGTGTGTGCTGATTATCTTAATATTCCCTATAGCTATACACATAGTGTTGCAAGTTTTTATACCATGTTCAGCATGAAACCGAGGGGCCGCAATATCATTCGCCTCTGTGACTCTCCCCCCTGCCATTTAATGGGATCAAAATCACTTCTTGACTATCTGCAGCGCACACTGAAGGTAACGACCGGTGAAACAACCAAAGACGGTATATTCACCCTGGAGTTGACGAGCTGCCTCGGAGCATGCGGGGTTGCACCGGCCATGATGGTTAATAACGAAATGTTCGGCAATCTTACACCGGAAAAGGTTGACACCATCTTGGATAAGAGGAGAAAAGAACTATGAACCGCGTAAGAAACCATGTACTGATAAGTATCGACGCAGGTACTATTATGGCAGGGGCCCGCGCAGTCGAAAAAGCCCTTACAGAGGAGATTGTAAGGCAGGGACTTTCCGATGAAATTACCGTTCTGGAAACAGGGAGCATCGGAGCAACCGGTCAGGGAGTCATCATAGTCGTGTATCCCGAAGGCGTCTATTACGGAAACGTAACCGTTCAGGATATACCGCAACTTGTCGAAGAACACCTTCTGAAGGGACGCCTGGTGAAAAGGCTCCTCCTCTCGGAACTGCCGAAACAGCATGTTGTTACCAAAGAGAAGACAGGTCTCCTGAAAGAACAGCCCCGAATCGTACTCCGCAACAGTGGTATCATCGACCCTGAAAATATCGACGAATATATCGCACGGGAAGGGTATGAAGCTATCGGAAAGGCCTTTTCCCTCAAGCCGGAAGGTGTCATTGAGGAAATAAAAAAATCAGGACTCATAGGCCGTGGAGGGGCAGGATTCCCAACAGCCATGAAATGGGGTTTTGCCCATAATGCCCCCGGTGATCAAAAATATATCATTTGTAACGCCGACGAGGGAGAGCCGGGCACTTTCAAGGACAGACTTATTCTTGAAGGAGATCCCCATAAACTAATTGAGGGAATGATAATAGCTGGCTATGCTATTGGAGCAACAAAAGGTTTTATATACATACGAGGTGAATACTCGCTCTCTATCGAACGCCTTGAGAAGGCCATTGCTCAGGCCCGTCAGTATGAGCTTCTTGGCGACAATATTCTTGAGAGCGGTTTTTCCTTTGATCTTTCTGTTATGAAGGGCGCCGGTGCTTATGTCTGCGGTGAAGAAACGGCACTCATAGAATCCCTGGAAGGAAAAAGGGGCCATCCACGCCTTAAACCCCCTTTCCCAGCCATAGCAGGACTCTGGCACAAACCGACTGTTGTCAATAACGTGGAGACATTGGCTAACATACCGGAAATTATCTGGCGCGGCGCCACATGGTACAGGGGGTACGGAACCGAAAAGTGTCCTGGTACAAAAGTCTACACGATTATCGGCAATGTGGCGACACCGGGAATCATCGAAGCGGAAATGGGGACCACGCTCCGCGATATTATTTATGAATATGCCGGCGGTATCAAGGAAGGCAAAAAATTCAAATGCGCCCTCGTTGGCGGAGCAGCAGGCGCTTTTCTTGGTCCTGACATGCTTGATGTCCAGATGGATTTCGCCAACCTGAAAGAATACGCAGCAGTACTCGGCTCCGGGGCAATTCTTGTCATGGATGAAGATGCTGATATTGTTGATATGCTGCAAAGCGTCCTCCATTTTTTCAAACACGAATCCTGCGGTCACTGCGTGCCCTGCAGGCTCGGTACTGCCCAGCTTGTAAAGGTTATTGACCGCATCGCGGCTTCAAAAGGAATAAAAGAAGATATCGAAAAACTGTCCAATATTTCCGATGTTATGCGGGACACATCATTCTGTCCGCTGGGACAGTCACTCTGTCTTCCCATCTCCAGCGCATTAAAATACTTTCATGATGAGGTCTATGCCCGGATTCCATTATAAGGATCAAAACACCCCTTAAGGAGGTTAAGTTCCGGTAAATGATTAAGACGAAAATAAATAATGTTGATGTGGAGACGCCGGAAGGAACCAGTATCCTCTGGGCCGCACGAAAGGCTGGCTTCAACATCCCCACACTCTGTCAACATCCCGATCTTGTTCCCGGAGGACAATGCGGGATTTGTGTCGTTGAAATCGAAGGTGTACCGGGGCTGAAACGGTCCTGCATGACACCTGTCGGAGAGGGATTTACAGTCCGCACCCATACGCAGAGGGTCATGACCGTAAGAAAACAGCTCGTGGAACTCATCCTCTCCAATCATGACACCGACTGCCTTACCTGCATAAAAAATAACAGCTGTGAATTGCAAAAGCTTGCCGCAACACTGGGGGTTGATACCCTGGAATATCCAAAATTCGAGGAAAAGCTGCCCATCGACAAAACCAGCGTTTCCATTGTGCGCGACCCTAACAAATGCATCCTCTGCGGGAGATGTACCCAGGTATGTTCCGATATCCAGACAGTAAATGCCCTGGCGATAAACAACAGGGGATGCGACACGGTCATCACAACCGCCTTCGATGCCGGTCTCGGAAACAGTGTCTGTATCAACTGCGGTCAATGCGTTGTGCATTGCCCCGTTGGCGCCCTCTACGAAAACAGTCAGATTGAGCAGGTCTGGGAAGCGCTCCACGACCCCGATAAATTTGTCGTCGTTCAGGAAGCCCCTGCAGTAAGGGTCATGCTCGGCGAGGAATTCGGCATGCCTCCAGGTTCCCTTGTAAGCGGCAAGATGCACGCTGCCTTGCGCCGGCTCAACTTCGATGCTGTCCTTGATACCAATTTCGCCGCCGACCTTACCATTATGGAAGAAGGCACAGAACTCCTATCAAGACTTACATCGGGCAAGAACCTGCCTCTTATCACGAGTTGCAGCCCCGGATGGATCAAGTTTATGGAGACCTTCTATCATGACATGATCCCCCATATGTCGACAGCCAAATCACCACAGCAGATGTTCGGTACTCTCTCAAAAACATATTACGCACAACAGAAAGGTATTCCGCCTGAAAAGATCGTTTCCGTGTCTATTATGCCATGCACGGCAAAGAAATTCGAGTGTCAGCGGCCGGAAATGAACATAAGTGGATATCAGGATGTGGACTACGTACTCACCACCCGTGAGATCGGCCGTATGATGAGAGAAGCCGGGATCGATCTCAAAGAAATGCCCGACGAACCCGCCGATGACATAATGGGCGATTACACCGGAGCGGGCACCATTTTCGGCGCCACAGGCGGCGTCATGGAAGCAGCCATCAGGTCAGCCTATTTCCTCGTCACCGGGCGGGAACTCGAAAATCTTGATGTTATTCCGGTAAGAGGCTTAAAGGGCATCAAAGAGGCTGAGATCGATATTGACGGCACAAAAGTAAAGGTTGCCGTTGCGCACAGTTGTGGAAAAGCAAGGGAACTTATGGATAAGGTCGCAGCACAGCTTGAAAAAGACGGAAAATGTGAATATCAGTTTATTGAAGTCATGGCCTGTCCCGGCGGATGCGTCGGCGGCGGCGGTCAATCATGGGGCAGCAATATGGCAAAGAGGGCTCGTAGGGGCGAATCACTCTACGAAGAAGATAAATTAATGCCTCACCGGCGGTCTCACGAAAACCCTTCTGTCCAGGCCGTATATGAGAAATTCCTGGGGAAACCGAACTCGGAAAAATCCCATAAACTTCTCCATACACACTATTATAAAAGGAGTACTGTTGACGGTAAGGTTTTACCGGAAAACAAAATATCAGAGTAAACGCATCGCATATGAAATAAGGGAGGAAGAAGATGGCCGCCGAAAATCAATGTAACTGTGTCCAGACACAGGAAGAAGATCTCTACCCGAGACTGAATGAGATCATTGGTGAACATAAAGGAAAACCGGAAGACCTCATAATGGTACTCCATAAAGCACAGAACCTTTTCGGTTATTTACCGAAAAAGGTACAGGAAATGGTCGCCGAAGGCTTAAATATGTCCATCAATGAGGTATATGGCGTCATTACCTTTTATAATTTCTTCTCCACGGTCCCGCAGGGAAAGCACAGCGTAAAGGTCTGTCTGGGGACAGCCTGTTATGTTCGTGGGTCCCAGAAGGTCCTTGAGAAAACAGAGAAAGCACTGGGTATCAAGGTTGGTGGAACAACAGATGACAGAAGATACTCCCTTGGTGTGGTCCGCTGTATCGGGGCATGTGGTCTCGCCCCTGCCATGCTGGTCGATGAAGATGTCTATGGTCGTGTAAAAACAACAAATGCCATGGAAATAATAGAAAAGTACGAGTAAGGAGGGTCAAACACAATGGATGTATCGCGCGCGCACGTCTTGGTTTGTGCTGGAGCTGCATGTGTCTCTTCCGGTTGCCGCGACATAAGAGATGCAGTTGTTAATAACATACTGGAAAAGGGATTGCAGAATGAGGTAAAGGTTATCGAAACCGGCTGCATCGGTTCCTGCGACCTGGGCCCTCTGGTCCTCATCTACCCTGAAGGCGTACTCTATCAGAAATTAACGCCGGCTGATGCTGAAGAGATTGTGGCAGAACACCTGCTGAAGGGGAGAATTGTAGATAGGCTCCTTTATAAAGAACCTGTCAGCGAAAAGGCAATCCCCTCCCTGAAAGAGATGGATTTCTTTAAGAGTCAGGTAAAGATCGTCCTTCGCAACTGTGGTGTCATCAACCCTCTCAACATTGAAGAATATATCGGTCGTGACGGCTACCTGGGCCTTGGAAAATCTCTCACGGAAATGACCCGTGAGCAGGTCATTGATGAAGTCCTCAAATCGGGACTCCGTGGACGGGGCGGCGGCGGGTTTCCTACCGGCATTAAATGGAAGTTTGCCCACCAGTCACCTGGCGATGTGAAATATGTGGTCTGTAATGCCGATGAAGGCGACCCCGGCGCATTCATGGATAGAAGCGTTCTCGAAGGCGATCCGCACAGCGTCATCGAGGCTATGGCCATTGCAGCATACGCAATCGGAGCGCAGCAGGGCTACATTTATGTCCGCGCCGAATATCCCCTCGCAATAGAACGGCTCAACTGGGCCATCGGTCAGGCACGGGAATATAAATTATTAGGAAAAAATATCCTCGATAAGGGGTTCAATTTTGATCTCGAGATCAGGATCGGCGCAGGAGCATTCGTCTGCGGTGAAGAAACAGCGCTCATGATGTCCATTGAAGGAAAGAGGGGTGAACCGAGACCAAGGCCTCCTTTCCCGGTTGTAAAGGGTCTTTTCAATGTGCCGACACTACTCAACAACGTTGAAACCTATGCCAATATACCCGCCATCATCGTTAATGGCGCCGCTTGGTATGCCCAATACGGGACAGAAAAAAGTAAGGGAACAAAAGTCTTTGCCCTCGCCGGAGCTGTCAATAATACCGGTCTCGTGGAAGTACCCATGGGGACACCACTGGGAGATATCGTCTTTAATATCGGCGGCGGCATCAAGGACGGAAAGAAATATAAGGCGGCACAGCTCGGTGGACCATCGGGCGGTTGTATTCCCATTCAGCACATCAATGTGCCCGTGGATTACGAATCGGTTGCCGAACTAGGCGCCATTGTAGGATCAGGCGGCCTCATCGTAGCCGATGAAGACACCTGTATGGTAGATTTTGCCCGTTTCTTCCTCGATTTTATCCAGCATGAGTCTTGCGGTAAATGCCCTCCCTGCCGCATCGGCACGAAGAGGATGCTTGAAATACTGAAACGGATTACCCGGGGAGACGGAAAACCAACGGATATCGACGATCTTATCGAACTCTCTACCCGTATTAAGGACTCGGCCCTATGCGGTCTTGGCCAGACAGCGCCCAATCCGGTACTCTCTACCTTGAAATTTTTCAGGAACGAATATATAGAACATATCGAAGATAAACACTGTAGCGCCGGTGTTTGCAGCGCCCTATTTGACGCGCCGTGTCAGAACGCATGCCCGACAGACCAGAACGCCTGGGGCTATGTAACCCTTATCAGCGAAGGAAGATTCAAAGAAGCGATTGCCCTTATCAAGGAAGCTAATCCCTTCCCGGCTGTTCTCGGACGTGTCTGTGTACACCCCTGTGAGGCGAAATGCCGCCGGGGCCAGATTGACGAGCCTGTCGGTATCTGCGCATTGAAACGGTTTGTCGCGGATACGGACATGAATTCCTTCCCTCCATACCGGCCCCCTGTCGAACAACCGAAAGACAAGAAAGTGGCCGTTATCGGCGCCGGTCCCGCAGGCCTTTCCGGTGCTTACTTCCTTGCTCTCAAGGGATATAAAGTAACTGTTTTCGAAGCATTACCGGTAGCAGGCGGCATGCTCGCCGTAGGAATCCCCGATTATCGTTTGCCGAAAGTGATCCTTAATACAGAAGTAAAAGCCATTACCGATCTTGGCGTGGAAATTAAATATAACATACGTCTCGGAAAAGATATTACAACAGGAAAGCTCTTTACCGAAGGGTACAGTGCTATCCTTATGGCAACAGGCGCCCACCAGGGCCAAAAACTTGGCATTCCTGGCGAGCAGTCAGGCGGCGTTATCGATGGCGTTACCTTCCTCCGGAATGTTAACCTAAAAGAGACAACAAAGGTTGAAGGGAAAGTGGTCGTTATCGGTGGTGGCAATGTGGCAATAGATGCGGCACGTTCAGCGCTCAGACTTGGCGCTGACGAAGTTTCCATTCTCTACAGAAGACAAAAAAACGACATGCCCGCATACAAGGAAGAAATTGAGGATGCTGAAAAAGAAGGCATCAAAATCCATACCCTTGTTGCCCCCAACAAGATTGTCACAAAAGACGAAAAGGCAATAGGCATCGAGTGTATCCGCATGAAACTGGGAAAATTCGACAAAGGCGGTCGCCGTATCCCCGAGCCGGTAAACAATTCCGATTTTATTATCAATGCCGACATGGTTATTGCAGCCATCGGTCAGAGCCCTGATCTGTCCCATCTGGACGGGAATGGCATTAAGGTTTCTAAAAACGGCACCATTGAAGCAAACGTAAAAACCCTTGCAACGGATATGGACGGAATCTTTGCTGCAGGTGATGCTGTGCGCGGTCCCGCCACAGCCGTTGAAGCTGTCGCAGATGGGAAAAATGCTGCCCTGACAATCGACAAATTCCTGGGCGGTGAAGGGCAACCGATGAACGCGTTCCGCGATGAGCTTTTACAACTACTGGTCACCTACAACGAAACTGAGTACCAGAAAGAAAGGGCCAAGGTCGAAATGCCCCATCTTCCTGTGACAAAACGAAACATGAATTTTAACGAAGTTGTTCTCGGTTATTCGGCCAACGCTGCCGTAGAAGAGGCAAAGCGATGCCTGCACTGTTATTTGCGTGAAAGCGAGTAACATCCCTTCATGGGCCGACAAGGAGCGTGAGCTATGATGATAAGCTTGACCATAGACGGTCGTAAAATAGAGGCCGAGCAAGACACAACTATTCTTGACGCTGCCAGAGAGGCAAAAATACATATACCGACGCTGTGCTACCTCCCGGAGGTCCAGGCCATAGGCGCCTGCAGAGTCTGTCTCGTGGAAATAGAAGGTAACCGCGTGTTGCAGGCATCCTGCATCTTACCGGTCAGTCCGGGTCTTGTGGTCCTTACAAATACGGAACGGGTGAGAAAAGCACGGAGGTTTGCCGTTGAGATGCTCCTCTCCAACCATCCCTTTGAGTGTCTTACCTGCGCCCGAAACCTCAACTGCGAACTCCAGAGTCTCGCCACGGATCTTTGTGTCCGGGACATCCGTTTTACCGGTGATAAGAGCGAAGGCCGTATTGATGAGTCTTCCCCCTCTATCAGACGGGACCAGAACAAATGTATCCTCTGCCGCAGATGTGTTACCGTCTGTCAGGAAATACAGAGTGTCACCGCCCTGCATTTACAGGGAAGAGGTTTTGGCACGCGGGTTGAGCCGGCATTCGACAGAGACATAAATGATGTGGCCTGTACAAACTGCGGACAGTGTTCCCTTGTCTGTCCCGTGGGCGCCATCACTGAAAAGGAATACATTAAGGAAGTATGGGATGCCATCAATGACCCCACAAAATTTACCGTTATCCAAGATGCCCCTGCAGTCAGGGTTGCCCTTGGTGAAGAATTCGGCTATCCTCCCGGTACACTGGTAACGGGAAAAATGCTTGCAGCAGCCCGGAAACTCGGTTTCGACCGAATCTTCGATACAAACTTCGCGGCAGACCTGACAATCCTCGAGGAGGGCAGTGAACTTTTACAAAGGGTAAAAGAAGGCGGTATACTCCCCCTTATCACGAGCTGCAGCCCCGGATGGATCAAGTTTATTGAACATTTTTATCCCGAAATGCTCCCCAACCTCTCTACCTGCAAATCTCCGCATCAGATGCTGGGAGCCCTCACGAAAACCTATTATGCCAAGAAAATGGGTATTGATCCCAAGGATATGATTGTTGTCTCTGTCATGCCCTGCACGGCAAAAAAATTCGAGTGTCAGAGACCTGAGATGAGGTCCAGCGGATATCAGGATGTTGACTATGTGCTCACCACACGGGAACTTGCAAAGATGATAAAACAGGCTGGCATCGATTTTGAAAACCTTGATGACGGCAGCTATGATGACCCCATGGGCGAATACACCGGCGCTGCAACGATTTTCGGCGCCACAGGCGGCGTCATGGAAGCTGCCCTCCGTACAGCCTATGAAGTGGCAACAGGTAAAACCCTTGAAAGTGTTGAATTCACCGCTGTCCGGGGCCTCGAAGGCATAAAGGAAGCGGTCATTCCCATTGAAGGCATAGGCGATGTCCGCATCGCAGTATCGCACGGTCTCGGTAATGCACGAAAGCTCCTCGAGAGGGTAAAGGAAGGCAAAGAGCAGTATCACTTCATTGAGATCATGGCCTGTCCCGGCGGATGTGTCGGAGGCGGCGGCCAGCCCTTCCCTGTTAATAATGATGTGAGAACACGGAGAGCACAGGCGCTCTACGCGGAAGATTGTTCCCTCACCTTGAGAAAATCTCACGAAAGCCCATCAGTCAAAAAACTTTACGAAGAATTTCTCGGAGCGCCGCTTGGTGAAAAATCACATCACCTACTCCACACGAAGTACACACCGCGGAGCAGGTTCTGATACTAAACCTGCTCTAATAGTGGAACGTTTTACGAAGCAGTTGGCTATGTCAATTTAATTTTGTTCCTTTTGGCTGGCTAACCTCGGTCCCTCTTCTAGTAAGCTAATCTATAGTCTGAGATGGAATTACCTTGACACTAAACGCCCCAAATAATAGTATTTAATAAATTGATATTTATCTATTAATTTTTTATCGGAAACTCAATGACACATGAAAGTGTCGGGCGTCATCATATAACGGCTCAAGGTGACGTGTGACGTTGGCCCCTGAAAGAAAAATATGGAGCACAACCTGAATAACTTGCTTCAGAAAGTCACGGTCAGCTTAGCAGCATACCTCGAAAAGGTGCTGCCGCCCCTCTTTGAAGATTGGTGGAAGCAAGCTGTCCTCGATAGTCTATCGTTCCAGCAAAAACGGCGTCTGGAACAACGTAAGATAAGTTCACTTGGTGCATTAGATCTTGCTGCACTGCTTCGGGTGCTCGACCAGAACTGGTATCAGATATCCACCAGACTGGATCTGACATCGGAAGCACGTCACTTTGTCAAAGAAATGCAAACGGTACGCAATCGGTGGGCACATGCAACCACGGAAGGGGTTCCAGCCGAGGATGTATACCGTGATCTGGATACTCTGCAACGCTTTGCTTTGGTCATCGACACCGATGAGACCTTTCTTCAAGAAATTCGGACAGCAAAAGCTGCGATCCTCTCGCAGGAAAGACAATCATCTTTACAGGACAGTCCCGTTGAACAGACTCCTTCTCAGATCAGCAAAGATAAAGGTTTTGAGTTTAAGCCTGGCCAGATTGTTTCTCTCAGATCGAATCCTGCCATCCGAGGCGCCGTTGTATCAGTCCAGTCGGGGGAAGAGGAGAATCGCTACATCGTTTTTCTTAATAATGAGACGCAAACATATTATACCTCTCAACTTGAGGCTTACCGCGAACAAAATACAGCCGCACAGTTTTTGGGCCGTGACCAGTTTCAGGGATATCTTACCGCTCTGCAGATTCGACATCCAGGATTATCAACGCTTTATTCGCTCAATGCTGCCCGCATTGATTTCATACCCTATCAGTTCCGGCCGGTCCTGAAGTTCATCAGGTCCGACCGACCCCGATTACTCATCGCCGACGGCGTGGGCGTTGGAAAGACCATCGAAGCGGGACTTATTCTTCGTGAGCTGCAGGCAAGACGCGACATTCGTTCTGTCCTTATCATATGCCCCCGTCCACTGGTCATCGAACAAAAATGGCAGAATGAGATGAAACGATTTGAAGAACGTTTTACCCATCTCGACGGCCGCGGTCTGCGTTACTGTATCGACGAGACGGATAAGGATGGAGTATGGCCCGAACAGTACCGCAAAGTGATAGTCCCCTTTTCTCTCTTCGACGAAACTCTCCTGTATGGAAACACGGGGAAAGGCAAGAAGGCCCACAGAAAGGGATTGTTGGGCCTGGATCCACCGCCACGCTTTGATCTTGTTATCGTCGATGAAGCGCACCACGTCAGAAATCAGGATACGTACAGTCACAAGGCAGTGAGATATTTCTGCGACCATGCTGAAGCAGTTCTCTTTCTCACGGCAACACCTATACAGCTGGGTAGTAAGGACCTCTTCGTCCTACTCAATATCCTCCGTCCTGATCTCGTCATCGATCAAGAAAGTTTTGAACATATGGCTGAGCCGAACCGGTTCATTAATGAGGCAGTTGGCCTTGCGCGGGCGCAGGAACCTCACTGGACTGCGAGAGCGATGGAAACTCTTGATTCTGCTGCCGATACCTCTTGGGGCCGGGCCATTCTCAGAAACAATCCGGAGTTTCTTAGGATACGAAACAGACTTGTTGATAACAACGTTACGCTGGAAGAACGTGTCCAGGTAATCACTGAACTTGAAAATATGAATACCTTTGCCGGAATTATCAGCAGGACCAGAAGACGCGATATCGGAAATTTCACGCTGAGAAAACCTGAAACCGTCGTTGTGGACTTCACACCGTCCCAAAGAGAACTTCATGATGAATTACTGCGAGTACAGGCCGAGATATTCGCCAGAATTCACGGAGATGTGAACGTCAAATTTATGATGACGACCATTAGACGTCAGGCGGCGAGTTGTCTTTTCGGGCTTGCACCATTTATCGAAGATATCCTCAACCGGCACCTCGATGAATTGGCATGGGAAGAAGCTGATGAAACGGGGCAGGCACCCCAGGGTGATATCGCTGATATCATCAAATCAAGCATAGTCGCCGTCCTTGAAAAAGCGAAGAGACTCGACCCAGCCGATCCGAAGCTTGAATCCCTCCGAAAAATCATAAGAGATAAGGTAGCGCTTCCCAACAATAAGCTCATGCTTTTCAGCAGCTTTAGGCATACGCTCCACTATCTCCACAGACATCTTGTCGTCGACGGATTCCGTGTTGCCATGGTTCATGGAGGAACGCCCGATGAAGACCGAAGAGAGCTGCGCCGCCGGTTCGAGTTGAAAAGAGAGGATGACGATGCTTTGGATGTACTGCTCTTTTCTGAAATAGGCTGTGAAGGTCTCGATTACCAGTTCTGCGACTGCATCGTCAACTATGACCTGCCGTGGAACCCCATGCGTGTCGAACAACGGATAGGCCGTATCGACCGTAATGGCCAGAAGAGCGAAAGTGTTGCCATCTATAACCTCATAACACCTGACACTGTTGATGCCGACATCTACGAGCGTTGTCTGGTGCGCATCGGTGTATTCAATAACGCCCTCGGAGGCAGCGAAGAAATACTCGGGGAGATTACCAGAGAAATAAAAGATATCGCTGAGAATTTTACTCTCAAGGAAGACGAACGTAAGATAAAGTTCCAGCAATTAGCCGACAATAAAATCAGGTTAATACAAGAGCAAGAAGTGCTGGAACAGCGCCAACTCGAACTATTCGGCATCCACCTACCTGAAGAGAGAATGAAAAAGGAAATTGAAGAAGCGTCGAGCTTCTGGTTGACCCCGGCGTCCATTCACCGGCTTGTAGCTCTCTATCTGCAGCAGGCCTGTGGCAGAGAACAGGAATATATTCTCGGCGAAAAGGTTCTAAAAACACTGCGTCTTTCTCAGGATGCCAGAGGGGTGCTTCTGAAGGACTTTCAAGAGCTGCCCCGGCAGCATACATCCATGTGGCGTGACTGGGAAAACTGGCTCAAGGGCGCGAATCCTCACCAACTTGTTACCTTCGAATCAGAATGTGCCGTCGAGCACCCGGAGGCATTCTTTATTATGCCCTTGCACCCTTTAGCAAAACAGGCAGCAAATGCGCTGCGAACGGAAAAACACGCGGTCGCGAATTTGCGGGTGACAAGCAATGTAGTGCCGGTAGGGACTTATGATTTTGCTATCTATCAGTGGCAGCTTCACGGGGTAAAAGAGGACTTGATAATGAAGCCTGTCGCGTCTTCAGAAACGCTTGCACCCCATCTTGCACGTCTTCTTGAAAAAGCCGAAGATGCCGGAAAGGATGGAATTAACAAAAGTGCTGATTATTCGGCCTGGGATAAGCTTGATGCCGATCACTACAAACTCTGGCTGAAGGCCCGCGAAGCGCATAGGTTAAAGACCCGGAAGCTTGTTGAATACCGCCGGGAAAGCCTGTCCACAAGCCACCGGGCACGTATAGCTCTCCCCACGGAGCAGCTTGTTCAGACCACAGACGAAAAAATAAGGATCATGCGTCGATCCGAGATTGCTACGGCAGAAACTGATTATGCCCGCTGTGTTCAAGGGTTGGACATAGCGGTTGAGAGGGCCGACATAACAGCCGGACCGGTAGCGTATGGGATAATTCGTGTTGAAAGAGGTGATTCCGATGCCGAGTAACTATGATAAGATAACGAAGGATAATATTCGCCGTCGTGGTGAAGAATTTGATGATATCGGACGCCTGATATCTGAGCAGTTGTATGGTGATCGTTCGCATTTTGTGTACGAATTATTACAGAATGCCGAAGATGCTTTAGAAAGAAGATTTCGGGATGATCCTCAAAATAATTCGCCTTGTGGTGTAAAGTTCCTGCTTTTTAAAGACAGATTAGAATTCAGACACTTTGGGCAGCTTTTCAACGAAAATGATGTGAAAGGCATATCCGATGTTTTGAAAGGCACTAAGAGCGAAGACGGCACCCAGATAGGCAAGTTTGGGATCGGCTTTAAATCAGTGTATGCATTTACGGCAACACCGTTAGTTCATTCTGGAGATGAGCACTTCATGATTGAACGTTACATTCGCCCCCGTGCCGCAGATCCATACTCAAGCGTGGCACGAGGTGAAACCCTATTTATTTTTCCGTTTAATCACAAAGACCTTTCCGAAGACAAAGCATTTGAACTCATCTCAAATAAGCTGAAAAAACTAGGCCCACGAATATTGTTGTTCCTAAATTGGATTAATGAAATCGAATGGAGAGTTGAGCC